>JAYNNB010000012.1:0-36728 GCA_038112515.1 Luminiphilus sp. | reverse complement strand
GGTGAGCCCATAGTCAGTATCGCTCTGGTTCTGTTTGCCACTACAACGATCGCGTACAACAGTTTTTTGGGAGAGAACAGCATTGCGTATTTCGGGCAAGCGGGCGAGCGCGCCGTGCCGGTCTTCAGGGTCAGCGTCCTGATACTGATTGCTTGGGCGTCGGTACAGGATCTCAGTACGGTATTCGGTTTCGCAGATCTGACCATGGCGCTGCTGGCACTTGTCAATCTGCTGGCCCTGTGGGCGTTGTATCCCGTCGCTATGGAGTTGCTTGGGCATTTCGAGGAGCACCTTGGGGCAGGCGACCCCCCCCGATTCTCGGTCTCTCAACTGCCCGATCAGATGCTGGATCCCGAGAGCTGGCCAGCTCATCAGGTGGATTGAGGTCCTACTGCACTTCTGAGAGCGTCACCTCGAACCGCTTCTCTGCTCCCTCGCGATTGGTGGTTATCTCGATGGTATCGCCCACCTGATGCGCTTCCATCGCAGACAGGAATTCGTCGTTGCTCGCGACCCGCTGTCCGTCGATGTGGGTAATAACATCTCCCAGGATAACCTCTCCGCGGCTCCCTCTTCGGGCTCCAACCATGCCGGCGTTGTCAGCGGGAAATCCGCGATAGGTGCGCACGATAGGCACTCCCTCTACCCGATAGCGGCGCAGCCAACGATCCGAGGCGAGCTCGACGCCCAGCACCGGCCGCATGATTTTTCCGAAGGCAATCAACTGGGGTACGACTTCGATCACTGTATTCACGGGAATGGCAAAGCCAATGCCAGCGCTACCGCCGCTGGGTGAATAAATCGCCGTATTCACACCGATCAGTTGACCAAGAGAGTTGAGTAATGGGCCTCCAGAGTTACCCGGATTGATGGCTGCGTCGGTTTGAATAACACCTCGGATAGTGCGGTTGCTGGGAGATTGGATTTCGCGATCAAGGGCACTCACTACGCCGACCGTGAGAGAGGTATCCAGTCCAAACGGATTGCCGATGGCCAATACTTTGCGACCTACTATTAGCTCAGAGGAATCTCCGAGTGGCAGTGCGATCAGCGAGGTGGGGGGATCAATCATTCGAAGCACTGCCAGATCTCGCTCGGGCGCATAGCCGACGACTTCAGCTTGAAACGTTTCCTCGTCCTGCATCGTGATAGTCAGCCGGTCGGCGCCAGCCACCACGTGGTAGTTGGTCACGACCAGCCCGGACGCGGCATCCCAGATAAAACCGGATCCAGCGCCGCGCGGGATTTCCATGATATTGCGCGTGAAGCGTTGGCGACGCAGCTCGCTGGAGGTCACAAAGACGACCGCGGGGCTGGCTTTCTGAAAGACTTCCGTGGTGTTCGCCTCGTCATCTGTGGCGAAGCTGAGGTAGTCTGGGGTGATATCAGCTCTGGCAGCGGCGAACGGAGAGAGCGCCAGCGCACCCAGTAGGGAGGCAATCAAACCTAATCTATAGCGCATCATCGGCTGCTCAACGCGAGAATGCGATCATCGAGAGGCGGGTGGGAGCTGAAGAGGGCGGCCAGCCCCGTGCGACCACCCGGTCGGATCCCAAAGGCAGTCAGCTCTCCGGGAAGATCATCCGGTAAGCCCTGCTCAACTTTGAGACGCTGCAGCGCTGCGATCATGCTGTTACTCCCTGCCAGCTGTGCTCCAGCTGCGTCGGCGCGGTACTCGCGGTAGCGAGAGAACCACATAACGATCATGCTGGCGAGAATGCCGAGCACAATCTCGGCTACGATGGTCACGGCGTAATAGCCAAGCCCGTAACCGCGTTCCGTTTTGAAAACCACTCTGTCTACGGTGTGTCCAATGATGCGTGCGAAAAACATCACGAAGGTGTTTACAACGCCCTGAATCAGGGTCAGCGTGATCATATCGCCGTTGGCAACATGGCCGATCTCGTGAGCTAGAACGGCGCGCACCTCGTCTTTGTCAAAACGACGCATCAAGCCGGAGCTGACAGCGACGAGTGCGTCATTGCGGTTCCAGCCGGTAGCAAAAGCATTCGCGGCGTCAGAGGGGAAGATGCCTACCTCCGGCATCCCGATGCCCGCGTCTTGGGCCAGTGACGCAACCGTATCGACCAGCCACTGTTCGTCGCGATTCTTGGGTGTCTCGATGACGTACGTCCCCGTGCCGCGTTTGGCCATGAATTTTGACAACAAGAGTGATGCGAAGGAGCCGGTAAAACCAAAAAGTGCACAGAAAACCAGCAGACTCGTCAAGTTCAAGTCGACGCCGTTAGCAGCCAGAATGCCCTCGAGACCTAATAAATTAAAGACAACGCTGACTAGTACCAATACGGCGATATTGGTTGCCATGAACAACAGTATTCTCATAGGGCTTGCTTCCTTGTTACCGGCGGGTCAGCCTCAATCAATGGGGTCAGCCTCCGGGTTTTCAAGTGGGGCGCCGGGCTCGGCGCTGTCCATCTTTGGGAGAGGATGTTCGCTGATCTCCAAATGATGCGGCTTGCCACTCTCAACCTGTACGCTGAGGACTTCACCACGGAGCTCAGTGTTTTTCGACCCTAATTCAAAGAGCGTGTTAACCGCCTCGTCATGATGTTCCCAAAGGGCGACCTGACCACTGTGGGCTCCCGTTACCCATTGCCCGGGCTTTCCCCAGTAATGGCCCAGCTGGTTGCGAATTACAAATGCACCGCTCATGGATGGTGTCTCCTCGACAGCTAGCTCAGTATGCGCCGACTACGCTTATGACAACTCAGCGCAACAAAAAATCCTTGGCTTCGTTAATTTTTGCTGCCAGATAATCATTGCCGCCCCGGTCCGGATGCAGCTTTTGAATGAGCACACGATGCGCGGCGATGATGTCAGATTCACTGGCCTCCTCAGTAAGCCCCAGTACTGCGAGCGCTTCTGACCGGGACAGTCCCGAGGTGTTGGCGCCCGCAGAGTGAGTTTCGTCGTTGCTTTGGTGATCATCATCTGGGAAGCGCTGTTCCATGTAGCTCGCGAGCAATTGCGCGGAATCCGAGTCCTCCTGCTGGCAATAAGCTAACAGGGCGTCCAGTTGAGATCGGTCCAGCTCCGATAGAAGCCAATCTTTGTAAGGGCCCTCGAGCACGATGCCGCTGAGTTCCCCGCTGTCGTGATCCAGAGTCATCTTGACGATGCGCCCACTCACTTCGGATTGTTTGCCCGCGGCGCTCGATGCCTGCGCACGCCATTGCCCTAGGGCGGGTAGCAAGCGAATGAGTACAGGGAGTAACTGTCTGGCAACAACCAGCAGACCGGTCAGCGCCGCGCCAATCCAGTGCATTTTACCTGCGAGCGTCAAAATGATGACGCCGACGATGGCGCTACCCAGAATAATCTGCAGATAGGCGCCGCGACGCTTGTGAGGTGGCTGGCGTTGTGCCCGTCTGATTAACAGGGCCAGCGTGATGACAATGGCGATTAACAGAATAATTCGCGGCACGATTTATGGGACTCCTGTCTCCGTACGTGGAAAGTTGAATGATATCTGTTTTCGCGCTTGACTACGGCTTATCGCTTAACTGAGCCAACAAGAGTTGATCTTTCTCTGTATTGGACGCTTGCAGCGCTCTGATCCCGCCCACCGCGAAGCGTGCTACAGCGCCCAAGAGTGCTCTGAGCTCATCGCCACAATTCGCATCAAATGGAGCGTAGGCACCTCTGCTGAGACGTGCGAGTTGCTGAAAGGCCTCTCGCGCTGAGCGATCCTGGCCTTCGTGGAATACAAAGATAGGGATACGCTTGATGGCGCATTGCCCTGCGAGTTGATAAAGCGCTTCGGGGCTTTCCTCACACGCATCCCCTACAAAAACGAGGGCACGCACGGGATTGATATCCGTTCCTGATTGCAGCGCGTGCTGTATGACACGATGTATTTGTGTGGTGCCCGCCAAGCAGTTGACGGCGCTCAGTTGGTCCAACAGAGCGGCGGGTTGAGTCAACCAGTGGCTGTGCTCGAAGCGCCCCTGACCTCCGTAATGACACAGTTGCACCGCGAGCGATGTGGATGCAGATGCGGCGGTGAAAAGCTCGCTGTGCAGTATCCGGGCCTGCGCCCAGGTGGGTTCTCTACTCGCGGTCGCATCCAAGGCGAAGATGAGCCTCGCTTGCCTGGAGGTCACCGTCCGAATCGCCTTTGCCTTGCCTAAAAACGCGGCAACGGCACCTGATCGTGGATGATCAAGATCGTTTGTAATAATAACTTTGCCTAAAAGGCGCGCGGGGCGAGGAGCCCCCTGTCACGCAACTCTCTGAGGTAGTGTCTCCGCTGGGTCAACTCTGTTACCACGGCCATCAGCATGTCGGCGTCGGCGCCGATTTTTTCCTGATGCTGGCTCTGATCAATCAGGTCCATGAGCTTACGGCTTGAGAACTCTTCGGCTTTGAAAGGTGAGTTATGCGTATCGCTTTTGATTCGGAAATCTGTTTTGCCCATTGTACTTTCTCCCCCCGCCACCCGCTGTCTGCGGGATTTCCAGTGGGGCGACGACGTATCAAGTGGCCTCATTCCCCCGGCGGTTTTTTCTGTCAGTTTTTTAAGTAGCCGCGTAGTATGCCAAATTCTGACTGATTAGCACAGTGTCGCTGGATGACGGCCACAACCGGAAGAGATGGGGTGAAGGCAGATGTTTTTTAAGACAGAGCTCCCGGATGCGATGAGCGCATTGCCGGGCAGAGACGCAGCGATGCCCGTTACGGACCAACACGCGGTACTCGGCGGGAAATTATTACCTCCCTACCCCGAGACAATGCAAAGAGCGATGTTCGGTATGGGATGTTTTTGGGGCGTCGAGCGCTTGTTTTGGCGTTTGCAGGGTGTCTACACGACGGCGGTCGGTTATGCCGCTGGCCTGACGCCCAATCCCACCTATCAGGAGGTCTGTACGGGACAGACAGGTCATAACGAGGTCGTACAGGTGGTGTTCGATCCGGAAAAGCTCCAATACGATCAACTCCTCGCCGTATTCTGGGAAAACCATGATCCCACGCAAGGGATGCGACAGGGCAACGACCGGGGTACGCAGTATCGATCAGGGATCTACGTTTTTGATGCCCAGCAACGGGCGGCGGCGCAGGAGAGCCTGAGTCAATTCCAGCTGAGCCTCACCGGCGCGGGCTATGGCGTCATCACCACAGAAATAATCGACGCACCGACTTTCTACTTCGCCGAGGATTATCACCAGCAGTATCTGCATAAAAATCCAGCGGGCTACTGCGGCATGGGTGGTACCGGGGTGACGTGCGCATTTGGCACTGGCGTGGGCGTCTAGCCGGCTTGTCTTATCAGGCCAATGCCTGACTCAAGGCTGCAGTCACTGCCGTGTCCACGCTCAGGGTGCGACCACCGAGGTGGCCGACGACAAAGCCCGTGGTTTCAGCCAGCTCCAGTTCAAAAGGGACAAAACCGCCCTCGGGACCGAGCATTACCAGCGCCTGCCCGTCCGCGCCGGAAATCCTCGTTGCGCCAGCCTGGTGAGCGATCCAGCCGCGGCGGTTATCCAGCAAGCCGGGTGCCGTGTCCTCCATGAAGGGCTTGAAAAAGCGGTGCACGTGCACGCAGGGGAGGATCGTATCGCCCGATCGCTCGAGCCCGGCTTGAAGTGCATCAGCGATACGTTCGGGCCGCAACAATGGGCTCTGCCAGAAGCTCTTTTCTACCCTCGCGCTATGGATCAGATGCAAATTTGCGACGCCCATTTCCGCCACGGTGCGCAACACCCGGCGCAGCATCTTTGGTCGCGGCAGTGCCAGCGCAATATCGAAGGTATGCCTGGGTGGCGGAGGTTCCGACAAGGAAACAGTGATCTGTGTTGCCTTCTGTGTGAGGGTCGTGACAATGCCGGTGCCGCGGTTTCCCCCGAGCTTGCCTACCCGCAGCGACGCGCCCACGTGGGCTTGAAGCACGCTACTAATGTGGGTGTGCCGTCTGTCCCGCAACTCCACGGTGGAGGCATCAATCCAGTCTTCCGGACGCAGCAAAATAATATTCACCCTCGGTAATCCATCGCGCTACACCCAGAGGTCATAATCGTCGGCTGCCGAGATCTCCGCTTCAACCCAGTCTCCGGGTCGTAAGTCACTGTAACCCGGCAAATGCACGATCCCATCAATTTCTGGTGCATCCGCAGTGGTCCTGCCAATAGCACCCTTCTCATCAACTTGATCAATCAGTACCGTTTGCGAAGTGCCGACCTTCTGCTGCAACTTGCTGGCGCTAATATCCTGTTGCAGCGCCATGAATCGCTGCCAGCGCTCCTTTTTTAGTGCCTCTGGAACCGGATTAGGCAAGGCATTGGCCGCAGCGCCCTTCACGGGCGAGTACTCAAAGCACCCAACGCGATCCAATTGTGCTTGTTCGATAAAGTCGAGTAGCAGATCGAACTCGGCGTCTGTTTCACCCGGGTAGCCTACGATGAAAGTCGAGCGGATCGTTAACTCGGGGCAAATGCTGCGCCACTGTGCGATCCGGTCCAGCGTCTTTTCCGTCGCTGCTGGCCGCTTCATTCTCTCCAGCACGCTGGGCGCTCCATGTTGCAGGGGCATGTCGATGTAGGGCAGTAACTTGCCCTCGGCCATCAAGGGAATCAATTGATCAACGTGGGGATAGGGGTAGACATAATGAAACCGGATCCAGATACCGAGTTCTGCGAGTGCGGCCGCAAGCCCGCTGAGATTGCTCTTCATCGGGCGACCCTGCCAGAAATCCGTTCGATATTTTATGTCGACACCATAGGCACTGGTATCCTGGGAAACGATCAGCAACTCCCTCACGCCTGAGCGCACCAGACCCTCGGCTTCATTCATCACATCACCAATGGGTCTGCTAACCAGATCTCCCCGGATGCTGGGAATGATGCAGAAGCGACAGCGATGGTTACAACCTTCGCTGATCTTCAGATAGGCGTAGTGCCGCGGCGTGAGTTTGACGCCTTGCGCAGGGATTAAATCGATCTTCGGGTCGGGGCGATGGTGCCTCGGCAAAACCTCTCGGACCGTCGAAAGTACCTCTTCGTAGGCAGCCGGTCCGCTGATACCCATCACTTTGGGATGACGCGCGCGAATTCGTTCTGCGTCGTCACCGCGTCCCATACAACCTGTGACGAGTACTCGGCCATTTTCGCGGATGGCTTCTCCAATCGCTTCAAGACTCTCCTCTTTGGCAGCGTCAATAAACCCGCAGGTATTGACGACGACCACGCCAGCCTCCTCATAGTGCGGCGTAATCTCATAGCCTTCGATCCGGAGTTGCGTGAGGATTCGCTCCGAATCCACGAGGGCTTTGGGGCAACCCAGCGAGATGAACCCGACTCGGTCGTAGGTGCCTGTTGAGGTGTTTAATGGTTGCTTTGTCATGTCACGCTCTGAAAGTATCAGTGCCGCTGTGCGTTCGAACGCTTAGCTGTTGTTTGAGCAAGTTCATTAATTCGAGCGTTTCGTCCCGGTTGAGGAATTCGCCCACTCGAGTTTCCGCTAGCCGGTCGTGCACGGACAATGCGGGTCCCTGCCAAGGGTGTGTCTCCGGCGTTATCCTGAGGGCGGTTTCCGCTCGCGAGAAATGCCAGCTACGCTTGGGGATAAAATATCCCTTGTCGATCATCACGATGTTATCGGTGAAGCGGATCACGTGCCGGTACTCCAGTTTCCAATTCACCCAGTATAAAGCGCTGCCAAGCGCCAGCAGTTCGATTCCCGCCAAGGGTAATATGGGCCAGGCGCCCGCCACTGCAAAACCGATACCGGCGCCGAGAGAGGGTACGGCAAGTGCCGCCAGTAGCCATAAATTCTGGCGCCAACTAGAGGAATGGTTGGGCTTGACCAAAATCACCGTTTCGCCGTGAGCACGACTAACCGTAACCATGCTGGCCTCCGTCTGCCGGAGCCTGACGCATTGATCGGAGCGATGAGGCATTCCTTCCTCGTGCGTTAGCCATACTGATCCATGCATCTTGGGGGTGAGCAACCGGTGAGTGTGTGTCCTGTCATGGGGTGTCTGAGGCGAATACGGGAAGCGTGCAGTAGTAGTCTCGGTGCCGCGCGCAATGCGGCTTCGGTTGCGTAGAAGTCGCAGCCCAGAATGGGGTGCCCGATTTCACTCAGATGAATACGCAGCTGGTGGGAACGTCCTGTCTCCGGCTTGAGTTCGAGCAGGGTGGTGTTGTTCTCTTTAGACAACACGCGCCAGTGAGTAATGGCGGTTTTGCCTGTATCGAAGCAGACCTTTTGGCGAGGCCGCTTTGGCCAGTCTGCTGCCAGAGGTAGGCTAATCGTTCCCGTACTGTCATCTATCAACCCCATCACCCGTGCGACGTAGGTTTTCTCGACCCGCCGTTCCTGAAACTGCCTGGCTAGGCGCGAGAGTGATTCTGGATGCCGTGGAACGACCATGAGGCCAGAGGTATCTAGATCAAGCCTGTGTACCGCAGCGACACCGGGAAAATGCCTTTCGAGTCGATGAATCAAACAGTCTTTGTTCAGAGGATGACGCCCCGGCACACTGAGCAGTAGGGTGGGTTTGTCGACGATCAGCAGGTCGGCATCTCGATACAGCACGCGAATCGGTTCCTGCGAGTGAGGGACAAGATAGGGCGGCGGTTCCAATCGTTGTTCAGGCTGAGTCAAGTGGTGTCTCAGTCGGCCTGCAATTCGGCCAGCGCGTTCAAATACTGGCGAATGGCGACGTCAATACCGAAGCGGAGCGCATCTATTGTGAAAGCGTGACCTATTGAGACCTCAAGCAATCTCGGTATGCGAAAGTCCGGCAAGTTCGACAGGTTTAAATCGTGGCCGGCGTTAATGCCTAACCCAGCTGCCGTTGCCGCTGCCGCTGCCGCCTGAAAGCGAGAGAGCTCTGCAGCCACCGCTCCACTATCATGGGCTTTTGCGTATGACTCGGTATAGAGCTCTATGCGATCGGCACCCAGGTCGCCCACCAGCGCGATTTGCTCTGGATCCGGATCCATGAAGAGACTGACGCGACAGCCCCAGGATTTCAGTTGCTCAATTACCGGACGAAGCGCCTCGCCGTCCTGAATGATGTTAAAGCCATGATCCGACGTGAGCTGTTGATCGCTGTCGGGCACCAGAGTGACCTGATCTGGGCGCACCAGCTCGACAAGGGGTAAAAATCCGGGGTAATCGTCGATCCCGTCTCGATCAGAGGGTCGAGACCCTGCGAAGGGATTCCCCTCAATATTAAGCTCTGTCGTTCGGTTCTCACCAAGCGCTATGCAGTCAGAGGCCCTAATGTGGCGTTGATCTGGACGCGGATGAACGGTAATACCGTGTGCCCCGGCGGCAATAACCAGTGCGGCGAACTCAGCCGGGTCTGGATAGCGCGTATCTCTGGCGTTTCGAATGAGCGCGATCTTGTTCAGATTAATACTGAGGCGCGTCACGGTGCCATTCGACTCACGGAGATAACGATAACCGGTTTTAAAGGCACGTCTTGAAATACAGCCGGGCCGCGACTCGTCTCAACCGACGCGGCACCTGTCTCGGTCAATGCGATAAGGTCGACTACTCGCATACCGTCGACCACTTCGCCGAAGACGGCGTATCCCTCATTACCGGGCGTCCAATCCAGGCGAAGATTGCTCCGCTGGTTGATAAAGAACTGTGCCGTCGCGGAGTTGGGATCACTCGTGCGTGCCATGGCCAACGTGCCCCGCGTATTGTGGAGCTTGTTTCGAGATTCATTGATGATGGGCTCGCGGGTAGGTTTTTCTTTCATATCAGCGGTAAATCCACCGCCCTGAATCATGAAATTACTGATGACACGATGAAACACGGTGCCATCATAGTAGCCGGCGTCTACGTACGACAGAAAGTTCTCCACGGTCACAGGGGCTTTTTCCGCATAAAGCTCGATAACGATATCCCCGTCAGTGGTTTTCATAATGACTTTGGGGTTGCCGTCGCTTTCCTCAGCCGCGAGTTCGGTAGCTGCAAGCAGTAAGCTTAATAACCCGATCAGCGCTCCAGTCTTTTTGAAAAAAATCGCAACATTCATTCTTCGTTTCTCCTGCGCTATCTCGTTAGGACCAGCCATCGCTTTGTTTCTTTGAGGGCCACAATCGCGGCGTGATCACGGCAAGAATAACGCCCAGTAGCACCGCCAGTGCGCCATCGAGTATTTGATTATTGGCAATTCGTTCACGCAGGCGGACGTTTTCGAGGCGCAGTAAATCAGCGCCGGAGCGCTCAGATTCCAGCTCCGCGACGAGCTGCTGATTCATGAGGTCCAGCTCCATGGCTGCTGACGACACGCGTTTAATCTCAACCACTTCGTTGCGGGCGCTCTCGAGCTGAGCTGTCAGATCTTCGATAGCGTCGTCTGCCATGTTGGCGTCTGAAGACGTCTCGTTGAGTTGATTAACGAGACGATCACGCTCCGCCCTCGTCTTCTCCAATTCGATGCGCAGATCTCCGATCAGCAATGAGGCAGGGGGTTCTGACTGCAGGTATTGGCTCCGAACCCAGCCGCGGATGCCATTACGCGTCTCTATTTCAACCCAATCGCCCGATTCGCCGCTCGCGTAGCTCAGTACGGCGGTGCCGGAGGGGAGACCGCGATGAACAATCGCAGCGTCGTTCCGGGCTTCAGCGCGCACCGCCACCAGAAGGGTATCGCTGATATAGCGCGTTTCCTGCGCGTGCGCGGCCAACCCCACCAGCACCAAGGCTGCAGTGGAATTCGCAAAAATGCGTCGCTTCAACGTCTGTTTCATGATGCCCCTCCCAATGACTCCGGCTCGTCATTGCTCGAATCCTGATCTTTCAGGTATGGCATCACAAGCAAGATGCTCAGCACCATCAGCAAGAGGGTGAAGCCAACGCTGGAATAAAGTTTGTAGGATACCCAGAAAGCTTCCTCGAAGCGGTAGGCAACAAAAATGTTCAGGGCGCCAACCAGTGTGAAATTGGCGATCCACAGTGCATTCAGGTAGCCCCAGGCTCTCTGCGGCAGGGTTAACTGTTGTCCCATCAAACGCTCCAAGAGGTTTTTCTCGCCGAAAAACTGGGAGGTGAGAAAAACTACCGCCAGCCCCCAGTTGAATACCGTGGGTTTCCATTGGATGAATCGTTGATCCCTCAAAATAAGTGTTGCGGAGCCGAAGATCACCACGGCGAGTGCCATCCACATCAGACGTTTGTCGTTTCGCCTGTCCACCATCGAGCCAATCAGCCAGACCACCACGCTGCAGGCCATTAGGACAGCGGTGGCGCTGAAGATTCCGTCAAAGGTATGGGACCAATTGCCGAGAGTGAGGGTCTCGCCGCTCAGTTGGTAGGCACCAAAAAATAGCACCAACGGCAAAAATTCTAGAAGTTGCTTCATGTTTATCCCTGTTGATGGCCCTGAGTACTCGCTATCGATCGGGCTATGTTAGACAATTCGGACAACTTCGTTTATCCGACTGGTTGCTGACAAGCACCCGGCGCAGTGCAGGGACCGGCTTGATCGACCTCCACACACACAGCAATGCCTCAGACGGCACTCTGACGCCCTACGAATTGGTTGATCGAGCCGCAGCGGCGGGTATCCAGATCATGGCTTTGACTGACCACGACACCATCGCCGGGTTCGTGAGCGTCAAGGATAGTGTGCCATCCGTGTTGCGACTTGTCAGTGGTGTCGAGTTGTCATGCCAGTGGGGGAGGGTGGGCATTCACGTGGTGGGACTGGGGTTTGATCCTGACTCGCAGGTTTTGCTCAAGCACATCGAAGGGTTGAATGCCGCACGCCTCCAACGGGCAGAAATGATAAGCCAGCGTTTGGCTCAAAAAGGGATGAAAGAAGCCTTAGCCGGAGCCCTGTTGGTAGCTGCGGGAGCGCAAATAGGGCGACCCCACTTTGCGCAGTGGATGGTCGCTCAGGGTTATGTACAGAGCGAGGCCGAGGCTTTCAAACGATTTCTGGGCAAGGGTAAGGTTGGTGACATCACCGCCGTATGGCCCGACCTCTTGCAGACGGTCGAGACAATTTGTGCGGCTGGAGGCTACGCAGTGCTCGCTCACCCGCTGCATTATCGATTGACCGCGACGCGACTCCATGCCTTGTGTGCCGCCTTCGCCGAGGCGGGCGGGTCGGCGATTGAGGTGATCAATGGCCGGCCGGTTCCCGGTGAAGAGGGGCGATTGGTGAAACTCGCTGCGGCCCATGACCTGCTGTTCTCCGTGGGTTCAGATTTTCATCGGGATACGGAATACGGTGCCGGGTTGGGGGTTGATACTGCGCGTTTTCAGTCCGGCTCAGGTCTATGGGAAAGGCTATGAGACGCATTTGGCGTGACCAGGACCTCCCGGCATCAGCCAAGGCCAAAGAAGAGGAATCGACAGGATGAGTCAGTTTTTCTCCGTGCATCCGGAGACGCCCCAAGCCAGGCTCATACAACAAGCCACTCACATCATCCGTCAGGGTGGTGTCGTGGTTTACCCGACAGATTCCGCTTATGCACTGGGTTGTCAGTTGGGTGATAAGAGAGCCGCTGAGCGCATAAGACGAATTCGGAGCCTGAGAGATGACCATAACTTTACGCTGATGTGTCGGGACTTGTCCGAGTTGGGAAGCTATGCCCGCGTGGACAACACCGCATATCGGCTGATTCGTCACGCCACACCGGGGCCGTACACCTTTATTCTCGAGGCCACGCGTGAGGTCCCAAAGCGACTGGTACAGCCGAAGCGGAAGACCATAGGTCTGCGAGTGCCAGCTCATCCGATTCCCAGAGCGTTGCTCGACGTTTTGGACGAGCCCTTGATGAGTGTCACCTTGCAAATGCCGGGGGATGAGTTCCCCCTGACTGACCCATATGACATCCGTGATCTGCTGGAGCACGAGGTGGATCTCGTGATCGACGGTGGGTTCTGCGGTCTCGAGCCGACATCGGTCGTGGATCTGACAGGGCCAGAGCCCCATATCTTGCGACGGGGATTGGGCGATGTGAGCGACTTTGAGCTGGCCTAGGGGTATACTCGTCGCGTGAATAGTCCCGAGCAAAACTCTCCTCCCGAGGGCGCGGAAACAGTGGTCGCAGAGCCCTCCCTCAGTCAGGAAACCAGTCCAACCCGGCCCGAGCAGGCGGAGATGCCCTTTGCAATGATCCGGGGCGAAGCCGTCACCGAGTTGCCTAAAGACCTGTACATCCCACCCCAGGCTCTGGAGGTGTTTCTCGATGCTTTCGAGGGCCCGCTCGACTTATTGCTCTATCTGATTCGACGGCAAAACCTGGACATTCTTGATATTGATGTGGCGCAAATTACAGAACAGTACATGCGTTATGTTGAGCTTATGGACGCCGTGCAGTTCGAGCTGGCGGCTGAGTATCTGCTGATGGCGGCAATGCTGGCAGAGATCAAGTCCCGCATGCTCCTGCCGCGGGCCGGGGAAGTTGATGAGGAAGAGGAAGACCCCCGTGCCAATCTTGTGCGCCGCCTGCAGGAATACGAGCGGTTTAAGAAGGCGGCGGAGGATCTCGAGGCATTACCCAGACTCGAGAGAGAGCTTTGGCAAGCATCCGCCGCCCCCCCCGATCTTCACATTGAGCGCCCGTTGCCGGACATCGATATGCGCGAAGTACTGTTGGCATTAAGCGAAGTCCTCCGCCGTGCGGAAATGTATGCCAGCCATCAGATTCAGCGAGAGTCCCTGTCGACGCGAGAGCGGATGTCTGAGGTACTGGAGACATTGAGATCAGGCGGTTTTGTGCCCTTTGTTTCACTTTTTCGTCCCGAGGAAGGCCGGTTGGGTGTGGTGGTGACCTTTCTTGCGCTGATGGAGCTCATCAAAGAGTCTCTGGTCGAAATTGTGCAAACCGAGGGTTTCGGCCCGATACACATCAAAGCAAAGTCAGAATAGGCAGGTAAGCAATGGCAGAGGGATTGGTCCAGATCCTTGAGGGAGCGCTCCTGGCGGCCGGTGAGCCGCTATCGGTCCAGCGTATGGCGTTACTTTTCGAGGAGAATGAGCGACCGAGTACCGACGAAATTCGAGCCGCGATCCAGACGGTGGGTGAGCGATGTGACGACAGAGGTTATGAACTGGTACAAGTTGCATCGGGGTTCCGCTTTCAGGTGCGCCAGAGCCTTTCGACGTGGGTTGGTCGCCTATGGCAGGAGCGTCCCGCGCGATATTCGCGTGCACTGATGGAGACCTTGTCGCTGATTGCCTATCGCCAGCCCATAACGCGGGGTGAAATCGAGGAGATCAGGGGCGTTGCGGTGAGTACCAACATCATTAAAACCTTGATGGAGCGGGAATGGGTCCGGGTTGTGGGTCATCGCGATGTGCCCGGCAGACCCGCCATGTACGCAACGACAAGGCAATTTCTCGATTATTTTAATCTCAAGTCTTTGGATCAGTTGCCGCCTTTGGCCGAAATCAGGGAACTCGACAACCTCTCGGGTGAGCTGGCTCTGGAGGTAAGTGAGCCCGCACAAAGTGCTCCTGAGGAGGACGCTGGGTTGGTGGAGGCAGAGGCAACCGTCTCGGCCGAAAAAGACGAGCGCGGCAGCGATGAGCAAGACGACGAAAGGCCCTAGTGGCCTTGGGCCAAGTGAGCAGGGTTCAGGCGAGAAGTTGCAAAAGGCGCTCGCCCATCTCGGTTTAGGGTCACGCCGGCAGATAGAAAAATGGATCGAGGCGGGTCGACTCACCATCGACGGTAAATTGGCGCAGCTTGGTGATCGTGTGCGGGGCGGGCAGGCGGTTCGTCTCGACGGAAAACCGGTGCCGCTTGAAGCCGCGTCAGATGTACGGGTGCTGCTTTATCACAAGCCCCTCAGAGAGGTTTGCTCGCGCAGCGACCCGGAGGGTCGTAAAACCGTTTTCGAGCGCTTGCCGCGACTGAGGAGTGGTCGCTGGATTTCGGTGGGACGTCTTGATTTCAATACCTCGGGCGTTCTGTTGTTTACCACCGACGGCGAGTTGGCAAATGCGCTTATGCATCCTTCCGCGGCTATCGAGCGTGAATACCTGGTGCGCGTGATGGGTGGCGTTGATGATGCCATGCTGGAGCGGTTAAAAGCCGGCGTGCAACTTGACGACGGTCCCGCCCGCTTTTCCGATATTCAAGAGGGTGGTGGCGACGGCATCAATCGATTCTTTTACGTTGTCCTCATGGAGGGCCGTAACCGCGAGGTCAGACGGCTTTGGGAGTCTCAGGGATTAACCGTATCGAGATTAAAGCGAGTTCGCTACGGCGAAGTGTTCATGCCGTCCAAGCTGAAACAAGGCCAGTGGCTGGAGCTGCCCCAGCGAGACGTTGACGTGATCTATCAGATGGCGGGCCTGCCGACTCGCGAAGTTGCCACTCTGAGTCAAAGGGAGCAAGTACGCCACGAGCGACTGATCGGCAAGCATCCGCGTACCCGCGGGGGCCTAAAGCGTCGGTCACACTAACCCTGCACACTCAGCGTCTTGCCGTGGATCTGCGCGCTTGCGTCACTCAGGAGATAGATCCAGTTATCGGTGAGTGCTTCGGGTAGCGGGTTGCTGTCCGGCGGTTCTCCCGGGTAAGCCGCTCGTCGCATCTTGGTATTGACCGCCCCCGGATTCAAGCTGTTAACGCGTATGCGGGAGGTGCCCCCCAGTTCGTCTGCTAACACCTGCATGTACCCTTCGGTAGCAAATTTCGACACGGCATAAGCGCCCCAGTAAGCTTTGCCCCGTCGCCCAACGCCCGAACTGGTCAGTACCACTGAGGCCGTGGGGGCTGCCTCTAACAGCGGCATCAGCGCGCGGGTCAGTAGAAAGGTGGCAGTGATGTTGACTTGAAGCACCTCGTGCCAGCTCTCTGCCGAGGTTTGGGACAGCGCTCGCCGCTCGCCGAGGACGCCTGCGTTATGAACCAGTCCATCAATGACCAATCCCTCCCCGATCAGTGTCTCGGCTAATTCGTCATAGGGTTGGCTATGTGTGGCCCTCAGGTCCAGTGGGATCAACCCGGGGGTGAGCCCTCCTGCGTTTACGATGCTGTCGTAAACGGACTCCAGTGCCGCCTCATTTCTGCCGCTAAGCAATACTTCCGCTCCGAGGCGTGCGCAGGCCAGCGCTACGGCTCTGCCGATGCCATCATTTGCGCCGGTAACGAGAATGGTTTTGTTCTCTAGCTCACCGTGGGCTGGGCGCCATCCCTCTGGCATTACGCTCATGCCAATAGCTCCTCGATGATGGTTCGCAGTTCCTGGCTTGACGAAGCGATGGCATCAGCGCCCCATTCTTCTGCAGATTCTCCCATGGCGAGATAGCCGTAACTGGCGGCGATGGTCTTGCAGCCCGCGGCCACACCGGCCTCGATATCGCGGCGGTGATCGCCCACAAAAATGGTGTTGGCAGGCGGGCACTGTAGCGTTTTGCAGGCCAAAACCAATGACTCCGGGTCAGGTTTTGGATGACTCACATCATCCGGCGTTACGATGACTCCGGCCGCCGGTGTAAACGCCATTTTTGTCATCAATGGTTGGGCGAAGCGAGCAAGCTTGTTGGTGACAACCCCCCACGCTACACCGTGGGACTGCAATGAGGACAGCAGTTCCCGTATGCCGGGGTAGGGGGCACTGAATGTTCCCAGGCTGGTTGCATAATGATCGAGAAAACGTTGTCGCCAGTGCTCGAAGCCGGGTTCCGAAGCACTAATGTCCAGCGCCGCTGCTACCATCCCCATGGCGCCATTTGAAACGCTGTGCCAGATAGTTTGCTCATCCCCAGGTGGCAATTTCGCTTCTGCTCTCAGCAGCCCCGCGATGTGGATAAATTCTGGCGCGGTGTCGATAAGGGTGCCGTCCAGATCAAACAGCACTCCCCGGGGGCGGAGTAGCGTCACGGTTTACGCGCTCTGATCAGATAGTTCACCGAGACGTCGTCTGATCTGAGACGGTACTGCTTACTGATCGGGTTATAGGTCATCCCTGTCATTTCAAGCATCTCCAGACCTGCTTCGCGGATCCACCGCGCCAGTTCGGAGGGTTTGATCAACTTTGCGTACTCGTGGGTTCCACGAGGCAGCAGATTGAGCACATACTCAGCACCGACGATCGCGAACAGAAACGCCTTGGGATTGCGATTGATCGTTGAAAAAAACAGATCGCCACCGGGTCGGCACAAAGCTGCGCAGGCGCTGACAACGGTGGACGGGTCAGGCACGTGCTCGAGCATTTCAAGGCAGGTAACCACATCGAACTCACCTGCATGTTGTTCGGCAAACGCTTCGGCAGTGCTTTGTTCGTAAGTGACGTCGATGCCGCTTTCCAGCTGGTGCAGCCGCGCTACGGAGAGTGGCGCCTCGCCCATATCGATGCCCGTCACGCGCGCGCCGCGATGCACCAATGCCTCGCACAGCAAACCGCCGCCGCAGCCGACATCCAGCACAGTTTTTCCACTGACCTCGGCCAAATCATCGATCCAGTTTGCGCGCAGAGGATTGATGTCGTGCAAGGGCTTGAATTCGCTGTTGGGGTCCCACCAGCGGGACGCGAGTTTTTCGAATTTTGCAATTTCGTCGAGGTCGACGTTACTGTTCGAGGGCATGTTCTCAGTGCTCCAGAGCGGTTCGAAGTTTGGTGAGTTTAGGGGCCCATTGCAGGGCGCGATGAGTGATTTCGTTGCAGTCAACGGTTTGTAGCTGACCATCACGCATCATCAATCGACCGCCCACCCAGCTCCACAGCACATCGCTACCATCGCTCGCGTAGACAATACTCGACGCCACATTATTCAGTGGTAGGTGATGCATTCCCGAAATATCGATGGCGATCAGATCGGCGAGTTTGCCGACCTCTATACTGCCAAGGCAGTCTGCCCGCCCGAGCGCCCGCGCTCCTGAGAGGGTCGCCATCTCGAGCACAGTCCAAGCATCAACAGCCCGTGGCTCACCCTGTTGGACCTTCCCAATCAGTGACGCCGCCTGTATCTCCGCTAGCATATTCAGGCGATTATTACTGGCCGCTCCATCGGTCCCAAGGGCAACATTGACGCCGCAATCCAACATTTTTTGAATCGGGCTAATGCCCGACGCCAGTTTTAAATTGGATCGTGGGCAGTGCACCACGTGCGCCCCGTGTGTTGCCAGCGTCTCGATATCCTGTTGGCCTACCGCATTCATGTGGACACAGTGTGTTCGAGGGCCAAGCAGGCCGAGTTTTTGTAATAAGTCGATGGGCCTGAGGCCGCATCGCTCAACAGAGCTCAGAACCTCCTCTTTGGTTTCTTGCAGGTGAATATGTATGGGCGCATCGAGTTCCTCGGCCAGCATGGCAATTTTCCCCAATACGGCTTCGCTTACCCCGTAGGTGGAATGGGGGCCGAAGCCAATTTCAATGCGGTCGTGATCACGATAGCGATCGCGCAACTGCAGTCCGCGGTTGATGCAGGCTTCGGCATCGCGTGCCCATGCGGTCTCCATGTCCATGACAGGAAAGTTAAGTAATGCCCTCAATCCTGCAGCGTCGCATTGTTCGGCAGTGATCTCGGGAAAAAAGTAGTTGTCGACCAATGTGGTTGTGCCGCCCCTGATCAGCTCCGCAATAGCCACATCAGAGCCATCGCGAACAAACACCGGGTCGACGATTTGTTGTTCCGTTGGCCAGATATATTGCTTTAACCAAGACATCAGGGGCATGTCATCGCCATAACCCCTAAACAGGCTCATCGCCGCATGGCAATGAAGGTTGATAAGGCCCGGCATCAGCACACAGCCTTTGAGATCGATATGCGTTACATCGGTGACCTCGCGCGCTTCCGAGGTCGGCATAATCGCCATAATGCGTTGATCTTTGAGCGCGACGCTGTGGGCTTCCAGCACCTGACCGCGGGGAACGATGGGTAATACAAAGTCGGGGTGCAGGACGGTATCGTACGCGGACATGGGTGCTCCTTTTCGCGCCATAGTATAACGTGATGGCGTTGTTCAGATCGCTCTGCCAATGCGGCGCCATGCTCGCTCGCACCAGCGTTGTTTGATACACTATCGCTTTGTTGTTTTGGGCTGTTTTAGGCCCATCCCAGACGCCGAGTTAAGTAGCCCCAATGGCAGAAAACCCTCAGGAAATGGCCCGGGAAATCCTCCCGGTCAATATCGAAGACGAGCTGAAACAGTCCTATATGGATTACGCGATGAGCGTAATCGTGGGGCGCGCCTTGCCGGATGTTCGTGACGGACTAAAACCTGTGCACCGACGGGTTCTTTTTGCCATGAATGAGCTCAGCAACGACTGGAACAAGGCCTACAAGAAGTCTGCCCGTGTCGTTGGAGATGTGATCGGTAAGTATCACCCCCACGGTGACTCCGCTGTTTATGACACCATCGTTCGTATGGCTCAGGAGTTTTCCCTGCGCTACATGCTGGTAGATGGGCAGGGCAATTTTGGCTCTATCGATGGTGATTCCGCCGCGGCCATGCGTTACACGGAAATCCGCATGTCCAAAATTGCGCATGCCCTACTGGCTGATCTGGATAAAGAGACGGTCGATTTTGTCGACAACTACGACGGCACCGAACGAATACCCGCTGTGTTGCCCACGCGTGTGCCGAATCTGCTGGTTAATGGGTCGTCGGGTATTGCTGTGGGCATGGCCACGAATATCCCCCCCCATAATTTGCGTGAGGTTGTGGCGGGATGTCTTGCAACCCTTGATAACCCCGAAATTTCGGTAGACGAATTAATGCAGTACATCCCTGGCCCCGATTTTCCCACGGGGGCACAGATTAACGGTCGCGCCGGCATCGTGCAGGCCTACCGCACCGGACGTGGGCGCATCTACGTGCGCGCCAAAGCGGAGGTGGTTACCGACGAGGGCAAGGGCAAAGACTCGATCATCATTCACGAGATTCCCTATCAGTTGAACAAAGCGAGACTGATAGAGCGGATTGCCGAGCTGGTGAAGGAGAAGAAGCTCGAAGGCATTACTGAGTTGCGCGATGAATCCGATAAGGACGGGTTGCGTGTTGTCATTGAATTGCGTCGTGGTGAGGTTGGGGATGTAGTGTTGAACAACCTGTACGCTCAGACACAGCTGCAATCAGTGGTTGGTATCAATATGGTCGCCTTGGTGGATGGTGAACCGAAGGTGCTAAATCTCAAGCAGATGATCGATGCATTTGTTCGGCATCGCCGTGAGATCGTGACCCGCAGAACCGTCTATTTATTGCGTAAAGCGCGGGAACGTGGGCATGTCCTCGAAGGGCTCGCCATCGCGCTTGCCAATATTGACGCGGTGATTGAGCTAATCAAATCCTCCCCCACGGCTGCGGATGCTCGCGAGGGGTTGATGGCGCGCTCTTGGGCGCCGGGCGATGTAATGGCGATGCTCGAGCGCGCGGGTGCGGACGCCTGTCGGCCCGACGAGTTGCCTGATCAGTACGGGTTGATTCAGGAGCAATACCATCTCTCGCCGGCACAGGCGCAGGCTATCCTTGATCTCAGGCTGCATCGCCTGACCGGTCTCGAGCACGAGAAATTGCTGCAGGAGTACGCCGACAAGATCGCTGAGATTGCCGACTATCTGGATATTCTCGGTGATCCAGATCGGCTCAAGCAGGTGATCCGCGAAGAGCTTGAGGCATTGGTAGAAGAGTTCGGTGATGAACGCAGGACGCAGATTTCTGACTCGGCGCATGACTTAACGGTCGAGGATCTCATTACCGAGGAAGACCGGGTCGTTACCATATCGCACGGCGGCTACGCCAAAACGCAGTCGCTCACCGATTATCAGGCGCAGCGTCGAGGTGGCACGGGAAAGAGCGCTACCGCTGTCAAGGATGAAGACTTTATTGAGCATCTGCTGATCGCGAGTACACATGCCACGATCTTGTGCTTCTCCAACCTCGGTAAGGTTTACTGGCTCAAGGTTTTTCATATCCCCCTGGCCAGCCGCTCAGCTCGCGGACGCCCAATGGTGAATTTGCTGCCCCTTGATGAAGGAGAACGGATCACGTCGATTCTGCCCATTGAGGGTTATGAAACGGATCACTTCATTTTTATGGCGACCAGTAATGGCACGGTCAAGAAAACCGACATGAGCCTTTTCTCGCGGCAACGTAGCGTGGGGTTGCGCGCAATCGAATTGGATGAAGACGACGTATTGGTCGGCACTGCCGTGACTGACGGCACCCAGGACATCATGCTGTTTTCCAGTGAGGGGAAGGTGGTTCGCTTCCCTGAATCAGCGGTAAGGGCGATGGGCAGAACGGCCAGGGGTGTCAGGGGTATCCGGCTGGGTGATGGCCACCGCTTGATATCGCTCTTGGTGCCTCAATCGGGCAGTAAGATCCTCACCGTGAGCGAGAACGGCTACGGTAAGCGATCTGAGACCAGTGAGTTTCCGGTTAAGGGGCGGGGGACGAAGGGCGTTATTGGTATGACAACGTCATCGCGTAATGGACCGCTTGTGGGAGCAGAGCAGGTGTGGGACGGGGATGAGATCATGTTGATTTCCAATCAGGGTACCGCGGTGCGGACCCGTGTTGAAGAAGTCAGTGTGCAAGGCCGTAACACACAGGGCGTGAGGGTAATTCGTACCCGCGATGGCGAGGCGTTGGTCAGTGTTAGCCGCATCGCCGAGGACGATATCGACAAGGGTTCAGGGCTCGATCCGGATGCGGTTGATCCTCGCTCACCGTCGGACAATGCGCCACAGGACGCCGCCTCGGAGGGAGAAGAGGGCGCTGACGAGTGAGTCGCAGGCATAATTTCTGTGCGGGACCGGCCGCACTGCCGCTTCCTGTGCTGACGCGTGCTAAAGACGAATTACTGGATTGGGCCGGCGTCGGCGCTTCGGTCATGGAGGTCAGTCACCGAAGCGCTGAGTTTGTTGCGGTCGCCGAGGGAGCGGAAGCGGCTTTGCGCCGGCTTCTCAAAATTTCCGATGACTACGCGGTGCTTTTTCTCCAAGGCGGTGCGTCAGCGCAGTTCGCTGCGGTGCCCTTGAACCTGAGCGCGCCCGGTCAAGCCGTTGATCAGGTGGTGACAGGTCAGTGGTCTAAAAAAGCGCTGGACGAGGGACGTCGGTTTGCGGATGTTCAAGTGGCCGCAAGTTCAGCAGATCAGCATTTTTTTGTCGTACCGCCGCAGGAAGCCTGGCAAACCCGGCCCGATGCCGCCTACCTGCACTACTGCCCCAATGAGACTATTGGCGGTCTGGAATTTCCCTTTGTTCCTGACGCGTCGGTCCCTCTGGTTGCGGATATGTCCTCGACGATTTTATCGAGGCCTATCGATGTAGAGCGCTTCGGCGTGATTTACGCAGGAGCGCAGAAGAATATTGGTCCCGCGGGGCTGTGTATCGTCATCGTGAGGAGAGACTTGCTGGGCAGGTGCCGTGAGGACACCCCCGCAATGTTGAATTGGCAGATCGCGGCGGACAATGACTCCATGTATAACACGCCCCCGACCTTTGCAATTTATCTCGCGGGGTTGGTCTTCGACTGGCGTGAGGGACTGGGTGGACTCAATGAGATGGCCGCAATCAACCAAAAGAAGGCGGCGACGCTTTATGGAACCATCGATGGGAGCGGGTTTTATCACAACCCCGTTGATCGGCAGAGTCGTTCGTTGATGAATGTGCCGTTTACGCTCTCTGATAAGTCGCTCGACACGACTTTCCTGCAAGAGGCAGAGTCGGCAGACCTGCTTAATTTGAAAGGCCATCGATCGGTCGGCGGGATGCGCGCAAGCTTGTACAATGCTGTCGAGCAGAGCTCGGTAGAGGCTCTGTGTGACTTTATGAAGGATTTTGAGCGACGCTACGGCTAGTCCAACCTAGCGAGGGCAGGTCCAATGGATTCTGATCAGCAACTAAGCCACATTAGAGAGCGTATCGACGAGATTGACCTGCAGCTTCTGGAACTTATCAGTGAGCGAGCGCAGTGTGCTCAGCAGGTAGCTGAGGTCAAACTGCGGGCATCGCAGGCTCAGGAAGAAGCGCCGGTGTTCTATCGGCCTGAGCGGGAAGCTCAGGTGTTGCGAGCGATTCGTGAGCGAAATCCCGGACCTTTGGCGGGTGATCAGGTCGCAGCTATTTTCAGAGAATTGATGTCAGGATGTTTAGCGCTTGAGCAGCCGCTGTCTGTTGCCTTTTTGGGTCCGGAAGGCACCTATTCGCAAGCGGCCGCGCTGAAGCATTTTGGTCAATCTGCGCTGCCCCGGGGTCAGTCGAGTATTCACAAGGTGTTTCGCCAGGTAGAGGAGCGACTTTGCGATTACGGTGTCGTGCCGGTCGAAAACTCGACGGAGGGCATGGTCGGACAGACGCTGGACTGCTTTCTTGAATCGCCCTTGCAGATAACGGGTGAGATCGAGTTGCCGGTGGTCCACCACTTGCTTGTGGCTGGCAGCGACCCGGTAACCGACATCCCGCTCGACAGCATCAGCTTGGTGATTGGTCACGAGCAAGCGCTGGGTCAATGTCGTCAATGGCTCGATAGCCACTTGCCCGAAGTGCCAAGGGAGCCTTTAGCGAGCAATGGCGAGGCCGCGCGCCGAGCGGGCAATGAGCCTGGCGTCGCAGCCATTGCGGGAGAGCTCGCAGTCAAGCAGTACGGTCTGGTGCCCCTTGCCAGTGCCATCCAGGACAGCAGCAACAACACAACCCGTTTTTTGGTACTGGGGAGAGAGAGTGTGCCTCCCAGCGGCTATGATAAAACCTCCTTGCTGGTCTCAGCGCGCAATCGCCCGGGCGCCTTGCTAGGCCTGTTGCGACCGTTTGAGGAGAAGGGTATCAGCCTGACGCGCATCGACTCGCGTCCTTCGAAAACAGAAAAGTGGACCTATGTTTTTTATATCGAATGTGAGGGTCATCTCGGTGATCCGGTGATGGCTGATGTGATAGCGGAAATCGAGGAGCACTCGATCATGCTGAAAAAACTGGGTTCCTACCCCCGGGCACCGATTTGAATTCCCCCTCTGTTTCTGATCCGACGGTAGCGTTTCTGGGGCTGGGCCTGATCTCTGGGTCCTTGGCGGGTGCGCTGAAAGCGGTAGGCTGGGGCGGCAAGTTGGTGGGTTGGGGCCCTAGGGCGCCCTCGCTGGAAAAAGGTCTGGCATTGGGCATCATTGACGATTTTTCATTGGATCTCGATCAAGTCCTGACTGCGGCCGACATTGTCGTCATCGGTGCGCCACCCATAGCGACCGCGCGTCTGTTACCCGAGGTCATTGATCGTGCGGTGCATTGTGGTTCCCCGGTCGTGACGGACATGGCCAGCATCAAGGGTTTCATCGTAGATAGCCTGAAGCATCCGTATCCGGGATTCGTTCCTGCGCATCCGATCGCGGGGAGCGAGCACAGTGGCGTCGATTCAGCGAAAGCGGATTTGTTTCAGGGCAGAGAAGTGATCCTCACCCCTTTGTCTGAGTCGGAGGCGGGCGCTGTGGCGGCAGTTGAGCAAATGTGGGTGGCGGCCGGGGCGAGAATTACGCATATGTCCGTTTCTGACCATGACGCCGCATTGGCTGCCAGTAGTCATGCGCCTCATATGATGGCGTACGCACTGACTGCCATGCTGGAAGAGCACGAATTGGCACCTATGAAACACGGCGGAGGTGCGTTGCGTGATATGACCCGCATTGCCGCGTCTGATCCGGTGATGTGGCGGGATATCGCTCTGACGAATCGCGACGCCCTGCTGAGTGCCATGGACGCGCTCGCCATCGAGCATGGTCGTTTGCGCGCGCTGATTGAAGCCAGTGACGGCGAGGCGATGGAGCAGTTTTTTGCGCAGTGCCGACAACTGCGTCGTGACCATGACAGGATCTTGAATCCCTTGGTTCCTTCAGGTGAGGCCACGGACTGATGCATTTTTACCTTGAGCCCGGTGGCAGGTTTGTGGGCAGTATTCGTGTGCCTGGAGATAAATCCATGTCACACCGAGTGATCATGCTGGGCTCTATCGCCGAAGGTAAAACCGAGGTGAGTGGTTTTCTGGAGGGTGAAGATGCGCTCGCTACCCTGAGTGCTTTTCGCGATATGGGGGTCATCATTAGTGACCCTGACGCCGGTCGTTTGGTCATTGAAGGCGTCGGTCTTGATGGGTTGCAAGTGCCCAGAGGGATTATGGATGTCGGAAATTCTGGGACCAGCATCCGTTTGATGGCGGGCCTGTTGGCGGGTCAATCATTCAACAGTGTGCTGACGGGCGACGAGTCGTTGCTCCGACGGCCGATGGCTCGCGTTATTACGCCGCTATCACAAATGGGGGCGTTAATCAGCTCTCGTGAGGGCTGCCCGCCTATTGAAATCGCGGGCGGAAGAGACTTACGGGGTATCCATTACGAGCTACCGGTTGCCAGCGCCCAAGTGAAGTCGAGCATTTTGTTGGCGGGACTGTATGCAGAGGGTTTTACCTCAGTTCACGAGCCTGCCCCCACCCGCGATCATACGGAGCGCATGCTCAGAGGGTTTGGTTACTCAGTGCAGTCAGAGCCAGGGTCTATTGGTCTTGAGGGTGGGGGGGCATTGCGCGGTACCTCGGTAGATATCCCCGCCGATATCTCTTCAGCCGCTTTTTTTATGGTCGGGGCCTCGATCGCCGAGGGCTCCGATCTGGTCTTGGAACACGTGGGCGTCAACCCGACCCGCGATGGCGTGATCAGGATACTCAAGGCCATGGGTGCAGATATCACCCTGATGAACGAACGTGACGTGCGCGGCGAGCCGGTAGCTGATATCAGGGTTCGCTCTGCATCACTAAAAGGCATCGAGATTCCCGTCGAGGAAGTGCCATTGGCAATCGATGAACTGCCGGCAATCTTAATTGCGGCAGCATGTGCTGAGGGAGTGACGGAGCTACGTGGCGCCGAAGAGCTGCGGGTTAAGGAGAGTGACCGCATTGCCAGTATGGCGGAAGGCTTGACCCGGCTAGGTATCGCCAACGCCGTGCGTGCGGACGGCATCACAGTCACAGGCGGAGAGCTTGGCGGCGGTGTCATCGCCACTCACCACGATCATCGTATCGCGATGAGCTTTGCTATGGCTTCACTTCGCGCATCAGACCGCATAAAAGTGTGCGATTGCGCTCATGTCGCCACTTCTTTCCCCGGTTTCGCGGCGCTGGCGACCCAAGTGGGCCTGAGACTCGAAGTCGTCGATACATGATCCAACCGACTCCCGTTGTTTGTGTGGATGGTCCCGGCGGGGCGGGTAAAGGCACGCTTAGTCAACGATTGGCGCAGCGCCTCAAATGGCACCTGCTCGACAGCGGTGCGTTGTATCGCGTGCTGGGGTTTGCATGTCGGCGCCGGAGCATCTCTCTGAGCGACGAGGATCGCGTGGCGGCGGTGGCGCGAGAACTGGATGTGAGATTCATGCCCGCTGATGAAGGCGTAGCGGTTTATCTCGGTAATGAGAATGTCAGCTTGCCGATTCGCACCGAAGAGGGGGGGCGCGATGCGTCACAGGTGGCGCTATTGCCCGCGGTGAGGGAAGCCTTGTTGTGCCGGCAGCAGGAGCTTGCGGTGCCTCCTGGCTTGGTGGCCGACGGACGAGATATGGGGACGGTCGTTTTTCCCACTGCGCCTTTGAAAATTTTCTTGACCGCGAGTGCGGAAGTGCGGGCTCAGCGCCGATTTCTGCAGTTGCAGGGCAAGGGGCAGAGTGTTAGTCTCGCGCGCCTTCTGGCTGACATCGAAGAGCGGGATAGGCGCGATGAGTCGCGTTCAGTATCACCGCTGGTGCCGGCTGAGGACGCAACCGTCATAGACAGTTCTCTGCTGTCTCCGGAAGACGTGCTCGATACCGCGTTCATGCTCGCGGTGGACAGAGGGCTAGTGAGCGAGATTTTGGAGTAACGGCTGGACCCCGCCGAAATCTCAGGAATATGAACCCGACCGGGTCTGGAGGTCGGCGAGAGCATTTATGCTCCAAACCTCAGGAATACCATCATGAGCGAATCCTTCGCCGAATTATTTGAAGAGAGCCTCCAAACCGTAGACATGGAACCCGGTTCCATCGTGACAGGTGTTGTCATCGATATCGACAACGAGTGGGTTACCGTCCACGCCGGTTTGAAGTCAGAAGGGGTTATCCCCCTTGATCAATTTATGAATGCCAACGGTGAGTGCAGTCTCAGCGTGGGTGACGAAGTACAGGTAGCGCTGGAGACCGTAGAGGATGGGTTTGGTGAAACCAAGCTGTCTCGCGAGAAAGCCAAGCGTGCCGAAGCCTGGAAGGGCCTCGAAGCCGCACACCTTGCAGACGAGGTAGTGATGGGCGTGATCAACGGCAAGGTCAAAGGCGGTTTCACGGTAGACATCGAGTCTATTCGCGCATTCTTGCCCGGCTCGCTGATTGATGTTCGACCGATCAGAGAAACCACACACTTGGAAGGCAAAGAGCTTGAGTTTAAGGTCATCAAACTCGATCAGAAGCGCAACAATGTGGTGGTATCCCGTCGCGCCGTTATGGAATCCGCCAACAGTGCCGAGCGTGAGGAGTTGCTGGAGAACCTGCAGGAAGGCCAGTCCGTGAAGGGCGTTGTGAAAAACCTGACCGATTATGGCGCGTTTGTTGATTTGGGCGGCGTAGATGGATTGCTGCACATCACGGACATGGCGTGGAAGCGCATCAAGCATCCTAGCGAGATCGTCGAAGTCGGTCAGGAAATGGATGTCAAAATTCTGAAGTTCGACCGTGAGCGTAATCGCGTCTCTTTGGGTCTCAAGCAATTGGGAGAGGATCCCTGGGTGCAGATTACGGGACGCTATCCAGAGGGCAGCCGCTGCGTGGCCAAAGTCACCAATCTCACTGATTACGGTTGCTTTGCCGAAATTGAGGAGGGTGTTGAGGGTCTGGTGCATGTATCCGAGATGGATTGGACCAACAAGAACGTACACCCTTCCAAAATTGTCCAACTGGGCGACGAAGTAGAAGTTATGGTGTTGGATATCGACGAGGAGCGTCGCCGCATCTCTCTCGGTATCAAACAGTGCACCCAAAACCCGTGGGATGCATTCGCGTCTGATCACGCCAAGGGCGACAAAATATCGGGGAGCATCAAGTCGATCACCGATTTTGGTATTTTCATTGGTCTCGATGGCAACATCGATGGCTTGGTTCACCTCAGTGACATCAGTTGGAACGAAACAGGTGAAGAAGCAGTGCGCAGCTACAAGAAGGGCGATGAGATTGAAACCGTGATCTTGTCTATCGATCCTGAGCGCGAGCGTATTTCCTTGGGCATCAAGCAACTCGAAGAAGATGCGTTCTCTCTGTACGTCAGCGACAATGATCGCGGCAGCCTGGTCACTGGCACCGTGACCGAGGTTGATGCAAAGGGAGCCACGATCAAGCTCTCCAATGAAGTGGATGGGTACCTCAAGGCGGCAGACATCAGCGTAGAGCGAGTTGACGATGCGCGCGCTGTGCTGAGCGTGGGTGAGACGGTAGAAGCCAAGGTCATCAATGTCGACCGCAAGAATCGCGGGCTGGGCCTGTCGATTAAGGCGAAGGATATGGATGATGAGAAAGAGGCCGTTGCTTCTCTTAAAGAGCAGGACGAGGCTTCGTCGCCCGGCACCATTGGCGATCTGATCAAGGCGCAAATGGACGATCAGTGAAGTCCGTCAGGTGAATCGGAGGCCGGCTAATAGCCGGCCTTTTTTTTACCAAATTCAGGCACACGGCCTATAAAAAGCATTTGAAAATGAACGACTTGCTAATAAAAGGCAGGTCGGTGAGAATACGGATCGATACGGTTGGAGTTAAGCCATGACCCGCAGCGAATTGATTGACTTGATGGCCGACAGTCAGACTCAGCTGAGCCCCAAAGATGTGGAGTTGGCGGTCAAGTTGTTAATTGACCACATGGCAGAAACCCTGTCCTCTGGTCAGCGGATCGAGATTCGAGGATTCGGCAGTTTTTCTCTGCACTATCGTGAGCCCCGGCAGGGTAGAAACCCGAGAACTGGGGATGCCGTGTCTCTGCGGGGCAAGCATGTCCCCCACTTCAAACCCGGAAAAGAATTGCGCGAGAGGGTCAACCGGGCTGTCAGATCAGGTTTTTGATCGTGCAACTGCTCAAGCGCGGTCTGATGCTGATTACGGGCATAGTAGCGGTGGCGCTGGGTGGGCTGTTTACTGTTCAGAATACCGAGAAGGTGCCGCTGGATCTTTTGGTGATTCAGTTTCCAGCGCAGCCGATCGCTCTCTGGATATTGCTCTCGATGACGGTGGGTGTTTTGCTGGGGGTGTCATCCAGCTTTCTATTGCTTCTGGGCCGAGGGGCCGAGGTTCGCCGCCTGCGCAAACAGCGCGATCGCTTAATGGCGGCCGCAGGAAACCACTCAAGCAATGATTCTCAATAACGCGCTTTTGCTGTTGCTACTGGTGCTGGCGATTGCGGCTGGCTGGATGCTGGCCAGAGGGGGCCTGCGCATTGGCATTACTGAGCAGGCGCAGCTTCCCTCTCAGTACTACCGCGGTTTCAACTTCTTGCTCGATGGTGAGGAGGAGGATGCCGTGGATGCCTTTACCGAGGCTTTGGCGGTGAACGAGGAGACATTGGATACTCACATAGCACTCGGTAGCGTGCTGCGAAAGCGAGGGGAAGTCGATCGAGCAATCCGAATTCATCAAAATTTACTGGCCCGACCGCAGCTTACAGAAGTTCAGTTACACCAGTCTCACCTTGAGCTGGCCAGAGATTTTATTGCGGCGGGACTATACGACCGCGCAGAAAAATTGTTGCTTGACCTGATTACGCAGTCTTCTGATCTTGGTCAAACCGCGCAGCGTCACTTGCTTGAGGTGTATGAGGCTCAGCGGGACTGGCAATCGGCAGTTTCAATCGCCGAAGCGCTCATTGAGGTCTCTCAAGGAGATGAGTGGGTGTTTGGGTCCCAGGGTCAGGCGGCTCAGCAACTCAGAAGTCACTACCTGTGCGAACAGGCGGAGTCGGCACTGGAGCGCGGAGATACGCAATCGGCCCGCCCATTTTTCGAAGACGCACTGCGCGACAACACCGAGGAACTGCGAGCACTCATGGGTCTTACCAGATTGGCTTTGTCCGAGGAGGATACTGATGGGGCGCTAAGCTATTTTGGGCGGATCATCGAAAGCGGTCGGGCAAGCGCGCCTGATTTACTGTCGCTTCTCGCGGATATTTGCGCTCGGCAAGGCAATGCCGAACAACACCTCAGTTACCTGAAGCGTTACCACGCCAAACAGCCTTCATCGTTGCTCGCTCGGGCTGTGGCGCAACAGTTGCAGATTCAAGAGGGTACAGAGCGTGCGCAAGCGTTTTTGCGATCAACGCTGGCGGATAAGCCTTCGGCCGCCATCGCGGCCTCGTTGTTACTGGGTGAGACGGCCCAACAGCCGCCTTGTTTAGAGCGGGACATTCTCGAGCAATTTGCCAGCGCAGATGCGGGCTATCGCTGTGATCATTGTGGTTTCGCGGGCAAGTTGCGGCACTGGCGTTGCCCGGGCTGCAGACACTGGGACTCGATTCACTATCTCGGGGCTGCCTTGGAGCATCCCGGTGCGTGATTCGGGACCGCAAATCATCGTTGCGATGGATTTTTCCTCGAGTCGCGAGGCTTTGCAGCTGGCCGAGCAGCTTGACCCGGGGACGGCGCGACTCAAAGTTGGCAAACAGTTGTTCACGCAAGCGGGACCAGACGTCGTGCGTGAGTTACAGAATTTAGGATTTGAATTGTTCCTCGATCTCAAATTCCATGATATCCCCAATACGGTGTCTCAAGCAGTGGCAGCCGCCGCAGACCTGGGGGTGTGGATGGTCAACGTTCATGCGACCGGCGGCTCGCGGATGATGCTGGCTGCTCGGGAGGCGCTGCTCAGCTATTCGCAGAGACCTCTGTTAACCGCTGTTACCGTATTGACCAGTATGCAGCAGGAGGACCTTGCTGAACTGGGCTGGGATGCCTCACCTATCGATCGTGTTGTGCATCTTGCAGGACTCGCCGCCGCGTCGGGTCTCGATGGTGTCGTTTGCTCGGCTGCCGAGGCTTCGATTTTATCAGAGCAGCATCGCGACGATTTTTGTCTCGTCACACCGGGTATTCGTCTGGCGGGTGATGACGTGGGGGATCAGCGACGCGTAGTGACGCCGACGGCAGCCGTCGCCGCTGGTGCGACGCATCTGGTGATCGGGCGATCTATTACCGCCGCCGCGGATCCAGCGCAAAAAGTGAATGAAATACTGGCTTCTCTTGACAGCATTGCTGACCATTAGGACTCGGCGAAGGCCCCTGATGTGTCATGGGGACTTCAACCTCTCCACAGTGAGCAGTGATCCAGAAGAAGGGATCACGTTTCTTTTCAACAGTGGAGCAATATCAATGAAAAAACTGAGTTTTCGCAAATCGTTATTGGTTGAGGATATTGCCGGACAAATCGCAAATTGCATTCGTCGGGTAAGCAGTTATCTGAAGGCCGGTATGTTCAGTATCGGGCTGTTGACTATGGCTTTGACATCATCGGTTGCAACCGCAGCAGAGCCAGTCAATATTAATTTGGCCAGTGCCGAGGTGTTGGCTGAGGCCCTGCAAGGTGTTGGTGAAGCAAAAGCGCTGCGGATAATTGAATATCGTGAGGCGCATGGCCCGTTTGAACATATTGAGGAACTCGCTGCAGTGCGAGGTATCGGGCTCGATACGGTGGAGAAAAACCGTGACGTTATTCGCCTTCAATAGGGCGCAAAGGAGAAAGGCGCCTTGTTGCTGCTAACAGGCGCCACGGGCTATCTGGGCAGCGCCGTTGCTGCCGCCCTCGCGACGCGGGGAGAGCAGTTTCGCTGTCTTGGTAGAGGTAACCTGCCCATTGCGGATGTTCCTTGGATTCCATGGGAGTTGTCTACGGCGGAGCCGATCGACGGCGGGGTTTTTACTGACGTGAGTGCGGTTGTGCACTGCGCCGGTGTCGCACATCGGATGGCTTCCGCGCTCGAGTATGAGCAAGTCAATGTAAGGGCAAGCGAGAAGTTGGCAGCGGCGGCGGCCGAGGCGGGGGTGCAGCATTTTATTTACATCAGTTCCCTCAATGTTGTCCCTCCCGCGGCCGCTGATCCCACCGTTCTCTCAGAGTCACTGCCAGATCCAGATGAGCCCTACGCACTATCCAAAAAGCGGGCAGAAATCGCTCTGCAGAAAGGCTGCGAAGGCTACCCGATGGCTCTGACCGTCATTCGTCCCGCCCTCATGTTTGATCAAGACCTCACGGCTAATCTGGCAACTCTGGAGCGGGCACTAAGATGGTTGCCTGTTCTGCTGCCAGACAAGGGTCGTCGCAGTCTGGTCAGTCGGTCCGACGTGGTGCAATTGATTCTGGCTTGCGTCGACGGTAACGCGGGCGCGCCTACCGGGCAGCCTGTGGTGGCTGCCACAGATGGCGGTTGTTATAGCGCACAAGCAATCTCCCGGTCGCTCGGTGTCGGCAAGCTGGGAGGTGATCGCAGTGCATTCGTGCTTCCCGAATGGCTTTGCCAGCTGACCTGCGGTCTGCTGGATTGGTACCGTGGTTCGTCATGGGGTTCAACCTGGAGGGCGTTGTCGGCGGAGCACTGGTGCGGAACTGCGCGAGAAGTGATCGGTTGGCGGCCATCTCTCACCCTGAAAACCAGAATGGGGGAACGCTAGGGGATGCTGGGGCTGGCTGTGATAAGCCTTGGGTCTGCGGTTGGCCTCTGGATATTCACTAGGCTGGCTCCGCGGCTGGGCTTATTAGACCAACCGAATCACCGCAGCATGCATAGTGCGCCCACAGCAGTTGGGGGCGGCGTCGTTCCTGCAATACTTATTGCCGGATATTTGCTGGGTCTTATCCCGATCCCGGGTGCACAGGGTGTTGCGGGGTTACTGCTGATGCTAAGCCTGATCGGATTGAGTGATGATCGATGGGGCCTACCCAGTGCGCCGCGACTCGCGAGTTACCTTTTTGCTGGCGTTGCACTACCCCTGCTTATTTTTCCGACGGAATCCTTTCTATCTCTCACTGCGCTCATTGCGCTCCTCTTCATGGGAGTCGCCGTAGCCTGGTGTATCAATCTGTTTAATTTTATGGACGGAGCGGATGGCCTCGCGACGATGCAGCTGCTCAGCGTGTCGCTGGGACTTGGCCTGATCGCGGCATTTGGATCGGTGCCTGCTCAGGAGCTTGTCTGGTGCTGTGGCTTGCTCTTTGCAAGCTGCCTGCCGTTACTTGTTTTTAACTGGCCGCCCGCCAAGGTTTTCATGGGCGATGCGGGAGCTATTCCACTCGGTTTTTTTCTGGCGGTACTGGGCGCTTTGGCTGCCTACGCAGATATCTCACTTGGTGTGGCGTGGTGTGTGTTGATGATGCCGTTTCTGGTTGATACCGGCTTCACTCTCTCCTGGCGCTTATTCTCGGGCGAGCCACCCCATGTTGCCCACAGGGACCATGCATATCAGCGGTTGGCGTTGCGGATGGGTAGCCCGTTACCCGTCACCCTCGGCTTGATGGCATTGCAGGTGATATGGCAGTTTCCGTTGGCGGTGACGTCTGTGAATAACCTATTATTCCCACCGCTTGTGGTACTTTTATCAGCCATTCCTTCCATATTGGTTGTAGTGTACTCACGCGCGAGGCAGTAAACTTTCCGGTCTGCGCAGAGGGCCCCCGCGCGGTGAATGTTCGACCGCTGTATAGAGAGTTTTATGGTTAAGAAAATTGCGTCGCGATTTCGCTCCTTGGGTAACAGCTCTCTTTTCGGCGTTGTTTGGTTCTTTGCAAAGCGATCGCTACCAAACTCTTATCGTCTTGTGGGCTGGGTCCTTCTGGATCTGTCTATTGTGTGTGCCGCTTTGGTCGGCGCGGTGCAGGTCGGGAGTGATCCTGCGGCATCAGTCACCGACGCAATTTCTCTGCCGATAATGCTTATGCTGCTTGTCGGTACCGCCCTGATATTCATTTCGCACGGTCTCTACCGCTCCGTTATCCGATATATGGGTCACCAAGCGGTATGGGATCTGGTGAAAGTGGTCAGTCTTTCAACGCTGGTCTTGGGCGCACTGATGTTTCTGACATCGGCTCCACTATCCAAATCAGTGCCAATAATGTATTGGCTTTTCCTGTTTTTTGGTGTCGGCGGTTTGCGGCTCGTTTCCCGAGGGCTTCATCAGATCAGCGATCAATCGGACGTGCGCGCGGTCATCATTTATGGTGCCGGGGATACCGGTAGACAGTTGCTGAACGCCTTGAATCATGGGTCAGACTATCGTGTTGTTGCTTTCGTTGATGACAATCCGGCATTGCATGACACGGTCATCAACGGTCGTCCCGTCTTGGCGGTGGAGAATATCTCGGAGCTGGTGATTGCACACGCGGTGCGCCAAGTGCTTTTAGCAATTCCCTCAGCATCGCAGGAACGTAGAAGGGATATTATTAATTCTCTGGTTGATCTCCCTGTGCGGGTCCGGACGATTCCAAAGATATCTGAGTTGATCTCCAGCAACGCGCTAGTGAATCAGATTCAAGATGTGGACCTCGACGACCTACTGGGGCGAGAGCCCGTGCCGCCGCATCCGGAGCTCATCGATCGCTGTATCACCGATAAAGTAGTGATGGTGACCGGGGCCGGAGGAAGCATCGGCTCAGAGCTGTGTCGTCAGATCTTGGCTTCATCTCCCAAAGAACTGGTATTACTCGATATTTCTGAGTTCGCGTTGTACAGCATCGACCGCGAGATCAAGGCGCTGTGCCAACGCCAGGGGTTACGTTTCCCCGTGGTGACTTTACTCGGCAGTGTTCGCGACGAGCAGAGACTGGAGTCGATATTCAGAACCTTTGCAGTTGATACGGTCTATCACGCAGCAGCCTATAAACATGTGCCGATGGTCGAATATAACGTGGCTGAGGGTGTTGCCAATAATGTGCACGGGACTTTGAGTGCGGCTTGGGCAGCCCATCGTGCCGGAGTGGACACTTTTGTCCTGGTGTCGACAGACAAAGCGGTGCGACCGACCAATGTGATGGGAGCTTCCAAGCGATTTGCCGAACTCATCCTTCAGGGCCTCTCTCAGACAGAGACAAATACCCGATTTTGTATTGTCCGATTCGGCAATGTGCTGGGGTCCTCAGGTTCCGTCGTGCCTTTGTTCAGAGAGCAGATCAGTTCGGGTGGACCCGTTACGGTTACCCACCCTGAGGTGTCACGTTACTTCATGAGTATTCGTGAGGCCTCCCAACTCGTGTTGCAATCGGGTGCGCTGGGCACCGGGGGTGACGTCTTCGTCCTGGATATGGGCGAACCAGTCCGTATCGTGGAACTCGCCGAGCGCATGATTCACCTCAGCGGCTACGATGTGGAGCGTGATAACGTGTTTGGCGAGCACATCGATGTTGAATATATCGGTCTGCGACCCGGTGAGAAGCTGCACGAAGAGCTGCTGTTGGGTACTTCGGTGACGGGAACCGGGCACCCGATGATCATGCGAGCGGAAGAGGAGGCATTTGATTGCGAGGTCATCGAAGATGCCGCTCATCGGTTGCTACGCGCTTGCGCTGATATGGACCTCAACGAAGTCACGGCGATACTGACCGAGTATGTGATTGGCTTCTCCGGGCATGAGCCCAGGCATGATTATGTTTGGGTAAAACAAGGTCGTGTCGGCAAGCGTGTGCGGCGGTCGCTCGAGGCCGAAAATGTGACTCCGATCCGGCCGGAGATGGTGGGCCCGCGTCAACTTTCCAGCAATCAGGGCGACTAGCTACCCGACAGTTCGTGACTGGACCGATGCCATCGGACTGAACGCCATGGTAGCTGTGCCTTTATTCATTGATGCTATTTTTAGCATCGAATCTCAGAGTTGATTGGCAAAAGGCACTTCAGTAACGTCCGCCTCTCAGTCTCCTTCCGCAAAATGCTAAGGGCGCTCTATGTCCATGATTGTTAATCGCCGTGACGTCGATTTTTATCTCAACGAAATGTTCGATTTGGGATCTTTGCTGACGAGCGATCGCTACAGTGAACACGACGCGGAGAGTATTACTGCCATACTGGACCTCTGCCAGACTATGGCTGAAGAGGAGTTCCTCCCCTGTGCCGCCGAGCTCGACGAAAACGAGCCCGTATTCAAAGACGGCCAGGCGATTACCCCCGATGTGCTGAAGGACTGCCTGAAGACCTTTGTTGAGGCGGGCCTGCCCACTGCGACTTTTGACCATGATCTGGGTGGTATGCAACTACCCGTGATGGTCGCCAACTTTATGCAAGGCATGTTTCAGGCAGCCAATGCGCCGGCTGTAGGATACGTGTTTCTGACCTCATCCAACGCTCACATGTTGCAGGCCTGCGGCAGTGAAGCTTTGCGCCAACGCTTCCTGCCGCCACTCGTTGAGGGTCGATGGTTTGGCACCATGTGTCTCTCGGAGCCGCATGCAGGGTCCTCGCTCTCCGATATCCGGTGTATGGCTGAGCCCGTTGGCGACGGTCGCTACAAACTCACTGGTACCAAGATGTGGATCTCGGGCGGTGAACAGGATATCTCGGAGAATATCGTGCACATGGTGCTGGCCCGAACCCCGGACGCGCCTCCGGGCGTGAAAGGTATCTCGCTATTTTTGGTGCCCAAAATCCGCGTCGAGGAAGATGGCTCATTGGGTGAACCCAATAACATTGCGCTTGCCGGCCTCAATCACAAGATGGGGCAGCGGGGCACCACCAACACGCTGCTCAACTTCGGCGAAGGCGGTGACTGCCTGGGCTACCTCGTGGGCGAGGAAAACGAAGGTCTCAAAAACATGTTCCACATGATGA
>JAYNNB010000011.1:0-39573 GCA_038112515.1 Luminiphilus sp. | reverse complement strand
GCTCAACCCCACCCAACACAGCGGTGACTCGCCAACCGCCCCAATCCGCTGGTGCAATATGAGGCAGGCTATCGACGCGGCCTGTTAACCACATCGACTCTCCAGAGCACACCTCGGGTAATCGCGTGTCGAGCCACAGAATGCCATTCAGCGAGCCCAGCAGGAAACCAAGAAGACCCGCGACCAAGCCAAGCTGACGCCGGTACAAAAAAAGGGGCAATAAACCTGAACTCAGTAATCCCCAATAAGGATCGGGCAATGCAAGACTTAAAATGACGCCCACCATCAGGGCCAAAAGAGTCCCGGTCCTCAGCGATCGCAAGAGGCACTCTGGAAGTCGAAGACGGTGAGGCGGAGCAAACGGTATGACTCGTGATAAACGGACATCAGTTAAGCGGGGCATTACACCCCGCCGAACATCACTGGTCACATTGGTGCGACAAAGGATTATGATAGGCGCCCTGACCACGATGCCGATCGCAGACCGCGCAAATGCTCAAAAAACGCCTCAGTAAATGGATCCCAACGCCGAGCAAACTGCGACAGCATCGAACACTCAAGGTCTTTGGCAGCTGGGTTGAGGAAACCCGACTATGGCAATTGAGTCGTCATAGCGCTGCGAAAGCTTTTGCTATCGGTCTTTACTGTGCAATGCTGCCCATCCCCGGGCAGATGTTTATAGCCGTGGCCATGGCAATTATTTTCACCGCCAACCTGCCGTTGAGTTTCGCGCTCATCTTCATCACGAATCCGCTGACTATGCCCGCTATATTTTATGGCGCCTATAAGCTCGGGGCATGGCTCATGGGAACGCATCCAATGGAAGTTGAATTTGAGGCCTCATGGACCTGGTTCACACAAAGCCTCGATGAGATCTGGGTACCCTTGGTCATTGGCTCTCAGGTACTGGGGATTCTTTTCGCGGTACTCGGCTATTTACTCATCGACGGCCTTTGGCGGGCCGCGATACGCAGGCAGTGGCATGCCCGCCAGCAAAGACGCCGTCAGTGACTCAGCGTGTCGGCAAGAGGAAGTCTTGCAGCACGAACCGCGGGGGCGGAAGCTGCCAATACAGATAACCCAATGGCAACAGTGCCGGTAAACGCAAAGTCCTGCCACCGCATATCAACCGGAATGAAAGACAAAGGGTAGACATCTGTCTGTAACAATGGCGTCTGCAGTAAACGCTCCAATAGCAGCGCCGCCTCGGGGGTGCTTACGGCGAGCATCCATCCCAAAACGAAGCCGATCAGTGTGCCTACCGTGCCGATCACGGCGCCCTGCAGGAAAAAGATCGCGACGATATCGCGCTTTACTGCTCCCATAGTCATCAACATAGCGACAATTTTCCGCCGGTCGGTAACCACCAACATCAGAGAAGACACCACGTTAAATGCCGCAACAAAAATCACCGAAAACAGAATGAGTGCTATCAGGTCACGCGACAACTGGATTGCGGAGTACAGATTGCCATGAGTAGAACGCCAATCACTTACCCGAAAATGGGATGGCGCCATTTGCATGACTTCCCAACGCCACCCGGAGGCAGTAAAGACGTCGTCCAATTCAACCGCAAGACTCTCAACGCCACTAGGAAGGACGTCAGAGGGAGGTAGCGCTCGTCGATCTATGATCGCCAGACTCTCATCCAATTCAGTGCCTGACTCAAGAATACCGCGCAGAAAAACACTCATCGACAGATAGCGATCACCCTCGTTGGAGGGGATAATTATTGTCACGGCGTCACCCGGCTCAAGCGAAAGCCGAGCAGCCAGTGACTTGCCCAAGATCAGGTCCTGCTCGACGATTTTTTCCAGCGCGGGCGTCATCAGTGGCGCATAGTGCGAGAGAGATGCCCCATCCACCGCCATCAGCTGAGTCACGAATACTTCGCGCCCGCGCATCAAGAGTGCATCAATCGCCCTGAAGCTTCTCACACTCTCAACGCCCGGCTGCTGCGACAGCGTGGAACTCAAGCCAGGCCAAGCCTCTGCGGCGGCAGGGCCGGTAACAAGTACGTGGGGCACCAAAGAAAGAATCCGCTCCCGCATTTCGCGATCGAAACCGTTCATCACCGACTGCACGGTGAGTAGCAGGGCGATAGCCAGCGCCATCCCGACGATCGACACTCTAGAGAGAAACGACGACAGCCCCCGGCCCGGATCCAGCGTTTGCCGCAACGCAATGATCAAGCGTAACCGCCAGGACATCACTGACGCTCGAGCCGACCAGACACCAGCGATAGCTGCCGATCCATTCGGCTCGCAATAACAGGGTCATGAGTGACCACAACAAAAGCCGTCTCGAAGACGCGAAGCGTCTGCATTGCCGCCAGGACCTGCTCTGCTGTGGCAGGATCCAGATTACCGGTGGGCTCATCCATCAGCACACAAGACGGCTCGTTAACCAGTGCCCGAGCAATGGCGACTCGCTGACGTTCTCCCCCGGACAATGCCGCCGGACGATGAGAAAGGCGGTCGGACAGGCCCATTTGATCTAGCAACTGTTGGGCTTTCTCTTCAGCCCCGGACCTGCTGAGGCCACCTATCCGCGCGGGCATCGCCACATTCTCGAGCGCGGAAAATTCAGGCAGTAGATGATGCATCTGAAACACAAAACCTAAATGTTGGTTCCGCCAAAGGCTCCTTTCGCGCTCGTTCATGTCCTCTAACAACCGTCCAGACACGCTGATCGTTCCCGCGCTCGGGATATCCAGTCCACCAAGAAGATTCAGGAGCGTGGATTTACCCGACCCCGAGGCACCGACTATTGCCAGCCAGTCCCCTGCATTGACGGTTAAATCCAACCCCGACAGTACCGCGATAGCCTGTCGTCCGTCGCTGTAGTGCTTGGCCACGTTGTGCGCTGAAAGCACAGGACTGTCAGCCATAGTTGAGGGCCTCCGCCGCCGGAACGCGAGCTGCGCGCCAAGCGGGATACACACTGGCGCCAATACTAAGCACCATGGCTGTTACCACTACGGCCACCACGTCACTCCACATTAGTAACGAGGGCAGTCCCGCAATGTAGTACACCGCCGGGTCGAACAAGACCCAACCCAGCGTCTGCTCAAGCCAAATCGATAAATCGGCTACCGAGACTGCAGCCCAGATGCCTAACGCTGCTCCCGTAACGATACCGGCCAGAGCGAGTATTAGCCCATGCCCCAAAAAGACCGCCAGTAAACGCCCGGAAGACAATCCAAGTACCTGTAAAATGGCGATATCCGAACGCTTCTCTGTGACCGACATGGTCAGCATGGAGACCAAATTGAACGCGGCCACGAGAATCACGGAGGCGAGTAGGACACCAACCGTGATTTTTTCTATTCGGATTGCAGTAAAGAGAGAGCCCTGCGAATTGCGCCAATCGCTTACGCGACCGCCCTGCGTGTCTACAGACTCCAAAAAAGCCCGCGCCCCTTCGATCTGCTCTCTGTCACGCACCCGCGCTTGCACGCCTCTTTGTCCAGCAGCAGCAAATAACCGCTGCGCCGTTTTGAACGACACAAAGCCCTCCAAAGCATCCGGTTGTGCGCCAACCTCAAAGAGCCCCACTACCCGCAGTTTACGTGAGACGGGAAAAACACCCAAAGGCGTCATCGTCAGCCTTGGCAACACCACCTCCACCTGGTCGCCGACACTTACTCCCAACAAGCGCGCCATATCTGCGCCTAAAATGACCGTGAAGGGTTCGGCATATAACGTTTCCAAGCTGCCCACCACGAGATGTTCGGTGAGGGGAGTGACCGTGGAGAGGCCCGACTCCGGCGCTCCAGTGAGCTTCATGCCACGATTGCGAGCGCCACTGCGCACGAGCACGGTTCCCCGATGCAGCGCGCTGGCTGCCACGACATCAGGGTGCACCACAAGCTGCTCGGATAGCTCCACGAGAGAGTCAGGGGAGACGGGGCCTGTTTCTAAAACCAGGTCTGGGGCGGTCGACAACAATCGTTGGCGCAGTTCGGCCGCAAAACCGTTCATTACCGAGAGGACCACAATCAATACGGCAACGCCCAGCATCATGCCCAACAGCGAAGCCAATGCGACAAAACGCGTAAAGCGCCGCTGACCGCCCCCCAAAGTAAAGCGCAGTATCAGTGCCCACAGGAGCCGCATGGTGTTTAACCGAGGAACTGCCGGCGCCAGCCCCATGCGAACCGACGGCAAATCAACGGTCTGGCGCCTGAGGATCGTATTCCCGAACCGCTACTGGTTCGGAAAGCGCCTCGCAGCGCTGCGGATTGCCGCCGCAAATCTCACACTCCTGATCGATACCCACTGCACCGAGGCCTCCACAGGAACCGGTTATCGGCGGACGACCAAATATCACCCCAACGGACATGGCGGCGACAATCATCACAAAAACGATAAGCGCTATTAAAAATGTCATTACGTTCCTCGCCCGCGGTCAAACGCTCAGTGGCCGCTATCAAGCAGCAGTGTCTCCATGGCAGAGCTGGCAATGGCGCGAGTGTCCTCCCCAGACTGGGTAATCAGGTACACCGCCAAGTCGCGCTCCTCAGCTAAAGCCATGGCACTCGAGGATCCCATGACCGTGAGTGCCGTCGCCCAAGCGTCTGCCATCATCGCAGAGCCGTGTACAACTGTCACGGATACAACATCGTGCTGAACGGGATAACCGCTACGAGGATCAATCAAGTGTGAGTAGCGATCTCCTTCATGCTCAAAAAAGTTGCGGTAATCCCCGGAGGTAGCGACCCCCGTGTCAATTAAGGCCAGCGCCGCTTGAACACCACCGCGCACCCCCGGCTCCGGACGCTCGATCGCAATTCGCCAGGCATCGCCTCGGGGACTTTTGCCACGAACCCGCACCTCGCCACCGATTTCCAACATGTAGTGCTCAATTCCCGACTCATCCAACGTATCGGCTGCAAGGTCGACGGCATAACCCTTTGCAAGAGAGGAAAAATCCAAGGCGACGCCGGGAGTCAGTTTACTCAGGCGCCTTATTTCAGGCTGCCACTGCAAATGACGCGCGCCCACGCGCTGCAGCACCGACGCAATCTCCGCCTCGTCCGGAAACGCAGTCGGACCTGACGGACCGAATCCCCAAAGGGCAGACAAGGGACTCACGGTGACATCGTAGGCCCCGCCGCTAGCCTGACCCAGCGCCAGAGCAGCCGAGAGCACATAAGCAAAATCCCAATCCACCTCGATAGGTTCATTGGCGGGCAACCCGTTAAAAACACTGATCAGGCTCTCAGGGTCGTAGTGGTTCATGCTTTCGTTCACGATGGCAAATGCACCGTCCAAACCGGCCTGCACATCGGCCTCAGTGACGCCAATCGGCGCCCCCAGATACGTCAGGGACCAGGTCGTGCCAAAAACACTCCCCCCAAGATGCGTCGCGCGCTCACTGGGACTACAACCGACTACACAGCAAAAGGCCAGCACAAGTGCTGGCCCTCTCATCGCAGCAAGCGACACCAGCGTCATCCCCCGAAGTCGTCCAAAAAGATGTTTTCCCGCTCTACGCCAAGCTCCAACAGCATATTGATAACGGCAGCGTTCATCATTGGCGGACCGCACATGTAGTACTCGCAATCCTCAGGCGCCGGATGATCCTTTAGGTATTGCTCATAGAGCACATTGTGAATGAAGCCCGTAAGACCATCCCAGTTATCCTCTGGCTGAGGATCTGACAATGCCACATGCCACTCGAAATTATCATTATCAGCGTCGAGGCTGTCGTAGTCCTCTACGTAGAACATCTCACGCAACGATCTTGCGCCGTACCAGAAGCTGATTTTGCGCTTGGACTGGAGGCGTTTGAGCTGATCGAAAAGGTGGGAACGCATGGGCGCCATCCCCGCGCCACCGCCAATAAACACCATCTCGTTGTCAGTGTCCTTGGCGAAGAATTCGCCGAACGGCCCGTAGACATTCACTGTGTCGCCCGGCTTCAAATTGAATGCCCAACTGGACATGATGCCGGCAGGGATGCCCTGGCTTCCGGGAGGCGGCGTTGCGATTCTGATGTTGAATTTAACGATGCCTTTTTCTTCCGGATAGTTGGCCATGGAGTAAGCTCTGATCGTGGTGTCGGCGCAGGCAGACTCCAGATTGAAGAAGCCAAACCGCTCCCAGTCTCCGCGATACTCCTCTTCCACATCGAAATCACTGTACTTGACCGCGTGCGGCGGGCATTCCAACTGCACGTAACCCCCCGCCCGGAAATCAACGCTCTCCCCTTCCGGCAGCTTCAGCACTAATTCCTTAATAAACGTTGCGACGTTCTCATTAGAGACAACCGTGCACTCCCACTGCTTAACCCCGAACACCTCATCGGGCACCTGAATCTTCAGGTCTTGCTTGACCGGCGTCTGACACGATAGCCGCCAACCCTCACCTGCTTCCCGGCGAGTGAAATGCGCCTCCTCCGTCGGTAACATTGCGCCGCCGCCCTCTTCGACCACGCACTTGCACTGAGCACAAGTACCGCCGCCGCCACAGGCACTTGCCAGAAACAAGTTTGCGTCTGCCAGGGTCTGCAGTAGCTTGCCACCTGCCGGCACTTCTATGGTTCGCTCACCATTAATTTCGATACTGATATTGCCGCTCGAAACCAATCGACTGCGGGCGGCAATAATGATCATGACCAGAGCGAGGATAATCGCAGTGAACATCCCAGCACCATAAACGATCGTCATATCCATTCGGGCTTCTCTCTCAGTCCAGTATTAGTCTAAATATCGATACCGCCGAAGGACATGAAGCCCAGCGACATCAAGCCGACCGTAATGAAAGTAATGCCCAGCCCCTGCAGGCCATCGGGCACGTCACTGTATTTCAATTTCTCGCGAATGCCGGCTAGCGCCACTATCGCAAGCGCCCATCCGATCCCTGATCCCGCACCGAAGACCGCGCTCTCGGCAAAGGTTAAGCTCCGCTCAACCATCAGCAGCGACGCGCCCAATATGGCGCAATTCACGGTAATCAGCGGCAAGAAGACGCCCAGGGTCGCGTACAACGCCGGCACGTACTTATCGAGGAACATCTCCAAAATCTGCACCAGAGCGGCGATAACTGCGATGTAGCTCAGCAGGCCAAGAAAACTGAGATCAACCTCCGGCAGGCCCGCCCAGGCTAGCGCCCCGTCAGACAACAAGTTTTGATAAATCAAATTATTAACGGGAACCGTAATGGACAAGACCACCACGACCGCCACACCCAAACCAGCGGCGGTCTGGATTTTTTTAGAGACGGCAAGAAACGTACACATCCCCAAGAAAAATGACAGTGCCATGTTCTCGATAAAGATCGCGCGGACAAAAAGGCTCAGATAGTGCTCCATCAGGCGCTCTCCTCCGCGGGATTATGGTGGGCGATCTTGAACTCAGGCGCTTCCACCTGCTCGGTGTTAAAAGATCTGATGGCCCAGATCAGTAATCCAATCAGGAAGAAGGCGCTAGGTGGCAACAGCAACAAACCGTTTGCCTGATACCAACCCCCTTCGGTTACCAAAGGCAAAATTTCAATACCGAATAATTTTCCAGTGCCGAAGAGCTCTCGCACGGTGGCAACCACGAGCAAGACAAAGGAATAGCCGAGGCCGTTACCGATGCCATCAATAAAACTCGGGATGGGCGGATTCTTCATCGCGTAGGCCTCCGCACGGCCCATCACGATGCAGTTCGTGATGATCAGGCCAACGAATACCGACAACTGCTTTGAGATGTCGTACGCAACGGCCTTGAGCACTTGATCAACAACAATCACGAGTGAAGCGATGATGGTCATCTGCACGATGATCCGAATACTCGAAGGAATAAACTGCCGGATACTGGATATAAAGAAACTCGAGAACGCCGTGACTAGTGTCAGCGCAATACACATCACCACGGTGACTCGAAGCGACGTAGTCACCGCCAATGCTGAACAGATACCCAGTATCTGCAGCGCGATGGGGTTATTCTTAAAAATGGGGTCCGCAAGGGTGTCGCGCATACTCATCAAACTTCTCCCTGCCGCAAGTTATCTAAAAGGGGCTTAAACCCCTGCTCGCCCAACCAATAACGCACAAGGTTATCGACACCCTTTGTGGTTAGCGTCGCTCCCGAAAGACCGTCTACCTGCCACTGCGCCTGAGCAGATCCGGCGGGCACCGAACCCTTTAGCACTTGAATAGCGACCTGATCAGCGCGGTATACCTGCTTGCCAGACCAAATGGCTTTCCACCTGGGGTTATCAACTTCGCCACCCAGCCCCGGCGTTTCCCCGTGTTCGTAGAACCCCAAACCGGCAATGGTGTTGCCGTCGGCCTCCAGAGCCATAAACCCATAAAGGGTCGACCAGAGGCCGTAGCCACGAATGGGCAGGATAATTTTGTCGAGGTCTCCCGCTTCGCTCCGCACCAGATACACCAGCGCCTGATGCTCTCTGCGAACCAACTTGGCGGGGTCCCGCTCGCCGGGGATGGCCCGAGACAATTGCGGATCCTTCGCGGCTTCTCGTTGATCGAAAGTAGCCGGATCGACGCCGTCAACAAACTCACCCGCATCTAAGTCCACAACGCGGGTCTCAACTTGCTCAAACTGCTCCTCGATCGAGAGCGCAGGATCGAGCAATCCAGCTGCCATTAAAATATTGCGTTTCAAATCTCGCGTTTTGTTGGCTTCCTGCGCTGGTTTCAATACGACTGCCGCCGCAGAGACCACGACCGAGCAAACAAGGCACAGGCCAAGCGCAACCGTCAGAACACGCCCCAAGCCTTCTCCGTTAGCTGACACGAGCAAGTCTCCTTTTGATGTTGGCACTGACCGCAAAATGATCGAACAGCGGCGCGAACAGATTGGCAAACAAGATCGCCAACATCATTCCCTCGGGAAACGCCGGATTCACAACCCGAATCAGCACACACATCACGCCGATCAAAATGCCATAAGCCCAGCGTCCAGAATGGGTCATTGCCGCAGACACCGGATCGGTCGCCATAAAAAAAGCGCCAACCGCAAACCCTCCTACCCCCATGTGCCAATGCCATGGCATGGCAAAAGCCGGGTTGGAGTCAGAGCCGATGCTGTTAAGCATCAGACTGAACGCAATCATCCCGACGAAGCACCCCGCCACCACGCGCCATGAGGCGATTCCCTGAACCAGGAGAAAGATCCCACCAATCATGATCATCAGGGTCGATGTCTCGCCGATCGATCCGGGTATCGCACCAACAAAAGCATCCCACCAGGTATAGCTCTCAACGAGGCCAGGCATACCCTCCGCCGCCACAATGCCCAAAGGCGTTGCGCCGGAGTATCCATCGACCGCAGTCCATACCGCGTCCCCAGAAATCTGGGCGGGATAGGCGAAATACAGAAAAGCGCGTCCGGTCAGCGCCGGGTTAAGGAAGTTTTTACCGGTGCCGCCAAAAACTTCTTTGCCAATAACCACACCAAAGCTGATGCCCAGCGCCGCCTGCCACAGCGGCAAGTCGGGAGGTAGCGTGAGCGTAAACAAAATTGAGGTGACAAAGAATCCCTCATTGACCTCGTGCCCACGCCGCATAGCGAAGAGCACTTCCCAGAATGCACCGACGACGAAAGTGACGAGGTACAAAGGCAAGAAATGCACCAGCCCGTAAAGCAAGTTGTGCCAGCCATTGCCGGCATCGTGCCCACCCAACGCCGCTACAACACCGCCCCGCCAACCTTCCAGCACACCGCCCGTCAGAGCCAACACCTCATTGGCCTGAAAACCGATGTTGTACATGCCATAGAACAGGGCCGGGAAAGTCGCGAACCACACGGTAATCATGATTCGCTTCAAATCCACACCGTCGCGAACATGTGCATTCGAGCGCGTTACGCTCGAGGGAGAATAGAAAATGGTGTCGACGGCCTCATAGAGCGCATACCACTTCTCAAATCGCCCACCCGGCTTAAAGTGCGGCTCCATTGCGTCGAGTTGTTGTCGCAATCCCATTTATCAACCTTCCTTTTCGATTCGGGTGAGGTTATCCCTGAGAATCTCGCCATACTCATATTTGCCCGGACACACATAGGTGCACAGCGCCAGATCCTCTTCATCCAGCTCCAGACAACCGAGCGCTTGTGCCGTTTCGGTATCACCCACCAGCAAGGCGCGTAACAGTTGCGTCGGCAAGATATCCAGGGGCATCACTTTTTCATAGGCACCCACCGGCACCATCGCCCGCTCCGAGCCATTGGTGGTTGTCGACATCGCCTGCGGTTTCAGGCCAAACCAGCTGGACAGGTAAATACCCAGAACGGAGTGCTTGTTAACGCCCGGCGATAGCCAACCGAATAACGCGCGATCCCGGCCTTCCGGTAAAACGGCTACCTGCTGGTGGTATCTCCCAAGGTAGGCGGTATCAGTTTGAACGCCTCTCCCTCCCAGCACCGAACCAGATATCAAGCGACTCTCACCCCCTTCGCATTCTCCTGCGACCAACGCCTGCAGATCCACGCCCAGTCGAGTCAAAATCATTCTCGGACGCGTCACCGACGGCCCAGCAAGCGATATCACCCGCTCCGCGAACAGCGCGCCATCAAGGAAAAGACGGCCTACTGCAATCACGTCCTGGTAGCCGATGGTCCAGGCGATACGCGACAGCGACGCACCCATGAGAAAATGCACATGCGTGCCGGCCAAGCCTGCGGGATGCGGACCGCCAAAGTCATGCCGCGTGATCCTTTCATGCCCGCCCTGAGGAATGTCCGCGCCGGGGGCCGCGCACAAATACACAGGGCACGCTACCATGATCGCCAGCAGCTCCTGCCCGAGCACAAACGCCTCGGCCTCGCGGGCAATCACCAACGCCGGGTCAGGCGCATGTGGTTGCGTATCAATAGCGGTAATAAATAGGCCTGTCGGGACCGTTGCCGGGTCAGCGACTCGGCCGAAGGGGCGCGCACGCAGTGCCGTCCATTGCCCGGAGAGCAGCAGCTGTTCTTTGATGCTTTCCGCAGGCAGAGATCTGGCTTGTTCGCTCGTATACTGCTGAAACGCCACAGCGTCGTCGGTTTCAATGTCGATGACGATTGACTGAAAAGCCCGCTTGGCACCTCTGTTAATCGCCGTAACCTGACCTCCAGCGGGAGCGGTATAACGCACACCCTCACACTTCTTGTCAGTGAACAGCAGCTCACCGCGCTTGACCTTATCGCCCACCTGCACGGCCATTGTCGGCTTCATACCGTGATAGTCGGGGCCGACCAAGGCAACTGCTCGGGAATTGAAGGAGGTATCGATTTCTGCCGCGGGCGCTCCCGCCAGTGGTAGCGTCAAACCGCGTTTGATTTTAATCATCTCAATGCTCATTCGCCTTACCGAGCTGTGGGCCTGAACATGACACAGGAGATCCCGTTGCCCGATCGCGAGCAACATCGACGCTGGTCATTTCGGGGTAGCCCCCCAGACAGTGGTATTTCCTATAAAGGACCAGAGGCTTCTGATGGCCGGGCCCAGCGGGCTCTCATCGGTCGCGCACATTCTATTCGACTTGGCCAAACAAGGCCAACCCATGCAAGTGACGCTCTTGATTAGGTCGGAAAGACCCCGTTTGCCGGGTAGGTTTGGTAGCGAATACCCGCCATCCGCTCCAAAACCCGGTAAACCTGACAGCTGTATCCGTACTCATTGTCATACCAGAGGTACAAAACTGCCTGCTTGCCGTTAACAATCGTTGCTTTGGCATCAAAGACACAGGCCGACCGGGACCCCACAAAATCACTGGAGACAACCTCCGGAGAGTTAGAGTAATCGATCTGTTTTTTCATCTTAGAGTGAAGCGCGGTCTCGCGCATGAACTCATTCAGCGCCTCACGAGTGGTCGGTTCTGACAACGTGAGATTGAGAATCGCCATGGAGACATTTGGAGTCGGAACCCGGATGGCATTACCGGTGAGCTTACCCTCCAAGCTCGGCAGCACCTTGGCAACCGCCTTCGCTGCACCCGTCTCAGTTAGCACCATATTCAAAGGCGCACTGCGCCCACGACGCTCTGCCTTGTGATAGTTGTCAATCAAGTTTTGATCGTTGGTATAGGCATGCACAGTCTCCACGTGCCCAGCGACGATTCCATACTCATCGTCAGCAGCTTTGAGCACCGGGACGATGGCATTTGTCGTGCATGACGCCGCCGAGAGAATGTCGTCTGTCTCCGCAACTTCCTGGTCGTTAATGCCGGCAACAATATTCTTGATGTCGCCCTTGCCCGGCGCAGTCAGAATGACTTTCGCGACACCCTTGGCCTGCAGGTGCCTCGACAAACCCTCTCGGTCGCGCCAGACCCCGGTGTTGTCCACAACAATGCACCGGTCGATGCCATACTCGGTGTAATCAATCTCCTCAGGCGCATCTGCATAGATCACTCTGACTTCATTGCCGTTTGCCACGAAAGACTGGCGTTCCTCATCAACCCGAATCGTCCCCTGAAACACGCCATGAACCGAGTCGCGGCGTAGCAGGCTAGCCCGTTTCATCAGATCATCCTCAGCTTTACCTCGCCGCACGACCACTGCGCGTAAGCGAAGGTTATCGCCCCCATCAGTTTTGGCAATGAGGATCCTCGCCATTAACCGGCCAATTCGACCGAAACCGTACAGCACCACATCCACCGGCGCATCGACGGGTTTATGCGTGGAACCGATAAGATACTCGAGCTCTTGAGCCACATATTCTTCGACGGAAAGTCCTACACCAGCACCTTTATCAAAATAGGCAACGGCGAGGCGCCCGATATCCAAATGGCAAGGCCCCAAATCGAGTGCACTGACCGCATTAAGAACAGGCGTTGTCTCGAACTCCGAAAGCTCATTGCCCTCCATCTGTCGCACCCAGCGATGGCTCTTCATGATGTCAAGCACCGACTGATTCACCAGCGATCTTCCGTAGATATAGCTCTTGACGTTGCGTTCGCGAGACAGCCGGCCCACCAGAGGAATCATTGATTCGGCAAGTGCCTCCCGCTGCTTCCAGTCAGCGAAGTAATCATCGGGTCTGGGACGCTTACGTTCTTCAGTCACTGCAACTCCTGGATATGGTCGGATAATGGGTACATGTGGCCTGCAATCTGAGCTGATTTCGGCGCAAGTTTGGCTAGGTCACATCAGCGGCCGCCATTATCGAGTCGCGCCCGCCGCGAGGCAACCTTAAAAGCACTATTCCCGTGGCTGTGAAGCGTCTCGCCCCCTACAATGGCGCCATCATGTCAGACCGCCACCATGCTTAAAGATCGCCTTGCAGATACCCCGTGGCCCCACGTAGCGGGTTCCCGAACCGCCATAGGGCCGTTAGTCGGCTCAGCGGGCTCAGCGACGGTCGCAGAGCTAGCAACTGCCGACCAACCCCTAATCGCGCTAGTCGCGAACTCCTCGGAGGCGCTGGTGCTGGCGCGTGAGCTACCGCTTTTTCTGGGATCGGATATTCCCATCCACACGCTGCCCGATTGGGAGACATTGCCCTACGATCACTTTTCTCCTCATCAGGATATTGTGTCGCAACGCCTGAGAACGTTTTACGAACTCCCTAACCTCACCAACGGCATTGTCATTCTGCCGATTACCACGGCGATGCTCCGCACGCCACCCGCCTACTTCGTCGAGGGCAACACGCTCGATCTGAGCGCGGGCGACCAGTTCAATCTAGAGCGCTTTACGACAGGCTTGACGCTCAACGGGTATCGGGCGGTCGAAACCGTCATGGAGCATGGCGAATTTGCTGTGAGAGGGGCGCTACTCGATGTTTTCCCGATGGGAAGCGAATCACCCTATCGCATTGATCTGTTCGATAATGAAGTAGAAACGCTGAGAACCTTCGATCCCGAAACGCAGCGCACGGTTGATCAAGTTGCTCGCATCAAGCTGATGCCGGCTCGGGAGTTTCCCGTGGACGCTGACGCCATTCGCCGTTTCCAGATGGCTTGGTTTGACGCGTTCGAAGGCGACGCCGACCTGTGTCCCATGTTCAGTGAAATCAGTGCCGGGCGCATTCCGGGTGGCGCCGAGTACTATCTGCCGCTTTTCTTTCAGGAGTGCGGCTCTGTCTTCGACTACTTCCCGGAGAAGGCAGTCGTCACCCTCATGGGCGATCATCATACGGCTGCCCAGCGTTACTGGACGGAGGTAACGGCGCGGTTTGAGGAATACGGCATTGACCCCCGACGGCCACTGCTTCCTCCGACCCGTGGCTTTCTGCCGGTGGAGGAACTTTACGCCAAACTGGGCCAGCTCGCGGTACTCGAACTTAAGACCTCCGAGGGGGCGCCCGCCCACGTCTCGACAACTTTCAAATCGCCCCCGCAGCTCACCGCACTCTCCGCCGCCGACGCGTATCAGGACTTGCTGAAGCGCTTTATCACCGACCATCAGGGTCCGGTGCTGTTGTGCGCCGAGAGCGCCGGCCGTCGGGAGATTCTCCTCGAAAGTCTGGAGAAAGCGGATCTGAGACCGGAGCCCGTTGCAAATTGGCATGATTTTATTCTGCGCGAGGTAGGCTTCGGGATCGTCGTGGCTCCCGTAGACCGCGGGCTCTATGCCGGCCCGGGCTTGCCAACATTGATCTGTGAATCACAGTTATTCGGCCAACGGGTAGCGCAGCGCAGAAGGCGAACAACGCGCAACGAGACTGACACAGATGCGATTATCCGCGACCTCACCGAACTGCGCGTGGGCTTACCGGTGGTCCATATCGAGCATGGCGTAGGCCGTTATCTTGGACTGCAGGTGCTCCAAATTGAGGGAGACGACGCCGAATTTCTGCTGCTTGAATATGCAGAAAACAACAAGCTCTACGTACCGGTTGGCTCACTGCACCTGATCAGTCGCTATACCGCCGGCGACCCCGATACTGCACCGCTTCACCGCTTGGGTAGCGACCAGTGGGAAAAGGCTCGTAAAAAAGCACAGGAGCGGGCAGCAGATGTCGCCGCGCAATTGTTGGAAGTCTATGCCAGGCGAGAGTCGCGTGAAGGTCATGCGCACGCCCTGGATGAGCAAAAGTGGCAGCAGTTCTGTGAGGCTTTCCCTTTCGAGGAGACACCCGACCAGGCCGCCGCCATCCAAGCCGTGCAGCAAGACATGTGCGCACCCAAGGTAATGGACCGTCTGGTGTGCGGCGACGTGGGCTTTGGCAAGACCGAGGTCGCCATGCGCGCTGCATTTATCGCGGCACACAATGGCAGACAAACCGCCGTGCTGGTGCCCACCACACTGCTGGCTAACCAGCACCACGCCAACTTTCGTGACCGTTTTGCCGACTGGCCCTACACGGTAGAGGTGGTATCCCGGTTTAAATCGAGCAAGGATCTCCAGGATATTGTCGAGCGAGTCCGCGCGGGAAAAATCGATATTTTGGTGGGGACACACAAGCTTTTGCAAAGCGATTTTGGTTTTAAAGATCTGGGCCTTCTGATCATCGATGAGGAACACCGCTTTGGGGTGAAGCAGAAGGAGGCGATCAAGGCCTTACGCGCCGAAGTGGATATCCTCACCATGACCGCAACTCCGATACCGCGGACGCTGAACATGGCGCTGGGAGGATTGCGCGATCTGTCTATCATTGCCACCCCGCCCGCGCGTCGTCTGTCGATCAAAACGTTTGTCAGGGAGCACAGTATTGCCTTGGTCAAAGAGGCAGTTTTAAGAGAGACGCTCCGCGGCGGACAGGTGTTCTATCTTCATAACGAGGTGAAAACCATCGAGGAAACGGCCCGCAAACTGGGCCAGCTACTCCCCGAATTGTCGATTGGCGTCGCTCATGGGCAGCTGCGCGAACAGGCGCTGGAACGGGTCATGAAGGATTTCTATCACCAACAGCATCACATACTGGTGTGCTCGACGATCATCGAGACCGGGATCGACATTCCGAATGCCAACACCATCATCATAGAGCGTGCAGACCGGTTCGGATTGGCGCAGCTCCACCAACTGCGCGGTCGCGTAGGCCGATCCCACCATCAGGCCTATGCTTATCTGCTCAGTCCACCCCGCAGTGTGATCACCGCCGACGCGCAGAAAAGACTAGAGGCCATTGAGGCGGCAGGCGATCTCGGCGCGGGTTATCAGTTAGCCTCGCACGATATGGAAATACGAGGTGCCGGCGAATTGCTCGGTGCAGAGCAGTCCGGGCAGATACATCAGGTCGGCTTTACCCTCTATCTCGAGATGCTGGATAGCGCGGTAGGCGCCTTACGGCGCGGAGAAATACCCGATATTGATCAGCCGCTGGACAGCGGCACGGAAGTCAAGCTACATGTCCCCGCACTGATTCCCGAGTCCTACCTGCCCGATATCACAACCCGACTGGTACTCTATAAGCGAATCGCGCAAGCACAAAGTGACAGCGCGCTTCGTGAGATACAGGTGGAAATGATTGACCGCTTCGGCCTGCTTCCCGAGCCCGTCAAGAATTTGTTTACCTGTGCGCAATTGCGCGTAAGCGCGCAAAAGCTGGGCATTAGCGAGATCGATATGACTGACGAGGGTGGTAGCATCGAATTCAAGTCGTCGACCGCCGTGGAGCCTGCCGCTATTGTGAAGCTGATTCAAACAGAGCCCCTGTGCTACAGCCTCAGTGCGAACGGAAAGCTCCGAGTGAAAAAAAATCTTCCCACACTGATCTCCAGAGCAGAATTTGTCGAAAACCTCATCAACCCCTGGCTGAAAGCCGCATGATGCAACGCATTCTCCTCCCGTTATCATCGCTGCTGCTCGGCGCCGGGCTATCGGCCGCTCCACTGCCGGGAGGGTTTGATCATTCAGGCTGGTATGAATTTGAAGTCGTTGTTTTGGTCAATGCTGACGCGGAAGTATTGGCGAGCGAAACCTGGCCACTGCTTCCCCAGCCCGGCTATCCGAGCCGGTGGCGGTGGCTATCGGACAGCGCACCATCCCTGAAAGCGATATCGGCGCGGGAACACTCGAGAATTCGGCAGAGCCTCTCGGGCCATATCATGATTAATGAGCCAGAGCCCGATCCCGCTCGTTGGGTACCCTCAGACTCGATCCTGACCGAAGGTGATCTCGCGTTGATCGACGAACTCATTGACCTCGGCATGGGATCGACCCCAACGGATCGGCAAGGACCTCCACCTGAAGACCCGATCGCTGCATTACCGCTCGAGACACTCGATACCGACCCGATACTCCCATTTGAAGCAAACGCACCAGACACCCCAGCTTCCCCCCTGCTATCGCTGGAATCATTGGTCGCAGACGGCGGTAGCGATACTGTCGAGCCGAGTGTGAGCGTGCCTTTCGCCCCTCTCGAGCTGCGCGCGGAGCTGGCTCCCATTGAAGTCCTCGCAGCGCCGATACCGCTTCCGGCGACGTTTGAAAAACTCCCTCTGACCACACTGGCGCCTGGGCTGGATCGTTATCGGAGAAACAGCAACGATAGTGTTGTTGCTGCCACAGCATGGTTACAGGGACCGGGGAGTGAAAATCTTCCCATTGTGATTGAACCCGACAGTCTCAATGGCTATCCGCAGGCACAGGGATTTATTCAAGTGCTACCCAGAGCCAACAGTTGGCGTCTTGGTATGAATGTTTGGGCCAACACTCAGGGCGAATATCTCCCCGATATTTTCCGCATGGAACCACCGCCCCCTTCACCTCCGCGCATCACAAGAGTGACGGAACCACGCGCCGTCGCGTCGCCGATACCCAGTGCCTCTGGGGATCCAACCCAGACGTCATTGAACGCAAGCAAGATCGCCGCTCTCGACACCGACGCGGTTAGGGCCGTTGGCGGGGACAGAGAACCAACCGCACAAGAGGATGGGGTTAACGTCAATTTGGGGTCTTACGGCGTCGATGTCGCACCGCCACCTGAGTGGCCCTGGCGCCACGTCATCCATATCGCAGACACCGTCCCACTGACGGAGAACAGACTCCGGTACTACGATCATCCCGTGATTAAAGTCCTGGCGATTTGGCGCGAGCTCAGTTGGTATGAGTTATATCGTCGCGGCGCCACGCTGAGAGACCACGAACAACAGCAGACCCACGACGCTCCTTAGCGACCGGTTTGCTCAGGCGCGCCCGCCTGATTAACCGGCGTCAGACTCTGGATTTACGGGATCCAGTAAAACAGTCCGTGTTGGAAACGCAATTTCAGCTCCCAGACGATCGATAATTGCCAAAATATTAAGCAGGATCTCCTGCTTAACGCCATGATAAGTCACCCAATCGGTGGTGCGCGTGAAGGTGTAAACGAAAAAATCCAGAGACGAGGCACCAAAAGAGACGAAGTTCACGATCAGTGTCCGAGATTGATCAATGGCATCATGCCCTCGCAACATCGCTTCAACCTCGGCGACGATGTCAGCCACTACCGCTGCATCGCTGTAGCGCACACCAATGGTCTCGTAGATTCGGCGGTTGCGCATGCGTGAGGGGTTTTCGATGGCAACCGTAGAAAACACCGAGTTGGGGACATAGAGCGGTCGCTGATCGAACGTTCTGATACGCGTTACGCGCCACCCAACATCCTCTACGGTGCCCTCAATTTCGCGATCAGGCGATCTAATCCAATCGCCCACTGCAAAGGGTCGATCGAGGAATATACTGAGACCGCCTAAAAAGTTGGCAAGCAAATCCCGGGCGGCGAAGCCCACGGCGATGCCGCCTACGCCGCCAAAGGCAAGCAAGCCCGACACCGACACCCCCAACGACTGCAGGATCATAATACCGGCGATCACCCACAGCACGATCCTGCTAAGGCGCGCCACTGCGCTGATGGTGGCGCGCTCCCCTGACTCGAGCGCACCGCGGTGCTCCCCGAGCAGCTCTTCCTCTACACCGCGACTAAGACGGTGCCCCAGCCAACCCACCAGCAACAAAATTGCGGTATCCGAGAGCGTCAATAGCGCCTCGCGAATGCCATCCAGCACACTGAATAACGACAGGGAAAGCAGCCCGATAACCACCCACATCACCCATTGGATGGGCGGAAAAATTGCGTAGAGAAACACATCGTCCCAGCGCGTATCGGTGCGATCTGCGGCGACCGTCAGGGCTTTGACTATCCGATAAATACCGTAATGACCCACAACGCCCGCTAACAGCAAAACCGCAAACACGGCGCTGTCAGTCGGCAGGTGTAACAACGTGGCAATAGGGTCCACAAGGTTTCTCAAGAACAACATGGGCAACACCGCTCCCTAATAGAACTTCTATCCTAACTCAGCTTGTATCACCCGGCACAATCCGATGCTGTACAAAAACACAGTCTGTATATAACATCAGCGTACTATACGGAGCCCACACCATGAAACTGACCGCCAGACAAGAGCAAGTACTCGACGTGATTCGCGAATATGTTGCCGACACGGGTTATCCACCGACCCGGGCAGATATTGCCCGGGAACTCGGCTTTAAGTCGGCGAATGCCGCCGAGGAGCACCTGCGTGCGCTGGCGAGAAAAGGCGCCATTGAGATGATCGCGGGAGCCTCCCGCGGTATTCGCCTGACCGAAAGCAGCGGGCTCCCTATTATTGGACGCGTCGCGGCAGGGTCCCCTGTTCTGGCAATAGAACATATCGAGGATTACTGCGAACTCTCACCCGGCTTTTTTTCCCCGAGCGCCGATTATCTCCTGAGAGTCACGGGGGATAGCATGAGGGACGTGGGCATTCTCGACGGTGATTTACTCGCCGTTCACAACACGCAAACCGCGAGAGACGGCCAGATTGTTGTCGCGCGCATTGAAGATGAGGTAACGGTCAAGCGGCTCAAGCGCTCAGGTCAATACACGCTGAAGTTGCTTCCCGAGAACCCCGACTACGATCCCATCGTCGTGGACCTGCGTCAGACTGAGGTGGCAATAGAGGGCGTCAGCGTCGGCGTGATTCGCCAACAGCTCTAAGGAAGGCACTGCCCGTTCGGAGCGGCGGCCAGGTGGATCACCGCCGCCAACACCAAGACTTACTTGCAACCCGCGCCCCAGTAGCCAGCCTGAGACCTGTGCATCGGCAACATGCGACGCGCAATCGAATCGGTGGGCGCGCTATCACCTTTATTGACTTTATTTGGGGGGAGAGTGACCCGAAGCTTTCCTAGGCGGCTCCCGGGGGCTTGCTACGGAGCAAATCGCCCCGCTGTGAACAAACGCTAACGAGGATTTAGTGCAGCGTTCGTCTCTCTGACATTTCAGCAGTATCGACCTCGAGGTTGCTAACCTCGGATAATCGCGCCGCCGCCTCGATGCCAGCCTGAATCATGACTCGGGCGATTTCGAGATTATTCCCCATGAGGTAGGCATTCGCCTCATCGGAAAACTGGATACTCACCAGGGGCTCAGACTCGTCCTCGACGCGCTGAAGCACCACTTCTCCATCACCTAGATCCACAATTTCGAGCAAGGATGTAGACACTCAATGTCCTCTTTTCTGGTTGACCGCCCCGTACAACAACCGAGCGATTCCCCACGGTAACACTCTCAACGGACATCTGCCACTCGGGTCAACCGCCCTACTGGCGGGCTGCCCCTAGGATTCGTCAATTGCGTCTGCAATCACCTCCGAGAGACCTTCGAGTTGGTGCAACCAGTCCTCAAAGTGTCTTAATTCAACGCCAGCAACGTCTGATGCCAGCTGTCCTGGTCGGACAGAGATTGCCGCGCGGGTAATGGGCTTCTGCAGCAAGGCGATCCAACCGTCGACCTCAAGCGCCGCGCAGGCGTCGACCTCTGCGGGTCTAACCAGGCCTTTGGGCAAGGGGGGCAGATCATTTACAGAATGAGGTGGCCGCTCGGGAGCCTGCGTTATCCGGCATGCCGCGAGCAAAATCCACCCGTAGGCGTCCAGCAACTTCGCTCGAACTGTCGGCGCGTAAGCCAGCGCGACCTGCTCCACGGCGTGAGACCGCTGCTCCTCGGAGAGGCGCCAACCCGCAAGCAAGATCTTGCCGTGATAGATACTCTGGTTCGCAAACGCCAGAGGATGGCTCAATCGACGGCCTCTGGCGCCTTGGCACGAGACTTAGCCTTCGGTTTCGCCTTGGCTTTCTTCTTGGCCTTGGGTTTCTTGGCGGTGCCGTCCTCCACCCATCGTCCATCCACAAAAAGCGCTCGCCAACCGCTGGGCTTACCCTCTCGCTCCGACATGACATATTGCTCTTTCGTTTTGCGGCTGTAGCGAATCTGCGACCGGTTTCCCTGGTCGTCGGAGAGAGGCGCATCAAACAGATAATGGTACTTAGGATCGATCTCGGCCTGATGAGGCAACAGCTCATCAACGAAAGGTGGTCGGGTCTCGCGGTGCTTGGGGAACTGGCTGGCGGCGAGGAAAATTCCCGAAGCGCCGTCACGCAATACATAGTGATCGTCGACCTTCGCGCACGCCAACTCTGGCATGGGAACCGGGTCCATCTTTGGCGGCGCCACTTCCCCGTTGCGCAACAACTTTCGTGTGTTGGTGCAATCTGACTGGCTGCAGCCGAAATACTTTCCAAATCGTCCTGTGCGGAGCTGCATGTCCGCACCACACTTATCGCACTCGATGATGGGGCCATCGTAGCCTTTGATCCGGAACTGTCCCTGCTCCACTTCGTACCCTGAGCAGTCGGGATTGTTGCCACACACATGAAGCTTGCGAGCTTCGTCGATCAGATAGCTGTCCATGGCAGTGTGGCACTCTCCGCACCGGCGCTTGGACAACAGTAGACGCGACTCTGCCTCGTCATCAGCATCCACACTGATGGCCTCGTCGCCAGAAATCAGATTCACCGTTTCCTTGCAGCGTTCTTTCGGGGGCAAGTTGTAACCTGAGCAGCCCAGAAATACGCCCGTGCTCGCCGTTCTGATCTGCATAGGACGACCGCAGGCATCACAGGGAATACCCGTCGGCGTCGGGTCGTTAGGCTGCATACCGTCAGGACCTTGATTAGCCGCCTGCGTTAGCTTGCCGCTGAAGTCGGAGTAAAACTCGTTCAGCAGATCAGTCCATGACAAGGCACCCTGCGCCACTTCATCGAGCCGCTCTTCCATCAATGCCGTAAATCCGTAGTCGAGCAGGTCGCTAAAACTTCCCTGAAGTCGCTCGGTGACAATATCACCCATTTTTTCCGCATAGAAACGACGGTTCTCCAACCGCACGTAACCGCGATCCTGAATGGTTGAGATGATCGCGGCATAAGTAGAGGGTCGCCCTATCCCGCGCTTTTCCATTTCTCTGACCAAGCTCGCCTCACCGTAGCGCGCCGGCGGCTTGGTGAAGTGTTGCTTCGGATCGAAACTGGCTACCTGCAGCGCGTCACCCACAGCCAGCGGCGGGAGCACTGCGTCATCACCCTTTCGAGCCGCGGGCGGCTGGACCCGCGTGAAGCCGTCGAACTCAACAACCCGGCCCTTCGCCGTCAGCCTGCAGTCCGCTGCCGACACGACCAGCGTTGTCGAGAGATAGCGCGCGGGAGTCATCTGACAGGCGACAAACTGCCGCCAGATCAAATCGTAGAGTCGCTCGGCGTCGGGCTCCATTCCCGAGAGCTGATGACTCTGCAGCCTCACATCAGAGGGCCTGATCGCCTCGTGCGCTTCCTGAGCACCCTCTCTGGAGCCATAACGGATTGGGGCCTCGGGTAAATAGTCCGGAGCAAACTTCCCTTTTATCCAATCACGGCATGCCGCAACTGCCTCATCGCTGAGGTTGGTAGAGTCTGTTCGCATATACGTGATGAAGCCCGCTTCATAGAGGCGCTGGGCAAGCGTCATCGTCTTTTTGACACTGAAGCCCATTCGGGTGCTGGCGGCCTGCTGCAGGGTCGATGTGATAAATGGCGCAGAAGGCTTGGAGGTGGTCTTGCGCGCCTCAAGGTCCGTGACGTGAAAAGGGGCATCGCGCATTGCCTCCACCGCGGCCTCGGCTTCTGCCTGAGTCGTCGGTTCAAACTTTGCACCGTTTCGGTGGGTCACCATAAAGCGCACAGGTTCTACGTCGCCGGAACCCAGCAGCGCATGCACTTCCCAATATTCTTCGGGAACAAATGCGCGAATCTCACGTTCGCGTTCGACGATCAGACGCACCGCCACACTTTGCACGCGGCCTGCAGACAACCCTCTCGCAACCTTGGCCCACAGCAGAGGACTCACTTCAAACCCGACCACTCGATCCAGAAATCGCCGCGCCTGCTGCGCCTGCACCCTGGCTGTGTCTAGCTCGCCCGGGCTCTTGAACGCCTCTTGAATGGCCTTTTGGGTGATCTCGTTAAAGACAACCCGGCGGTAACGGCTGAGATCACCGCCTATCGCTTCCTGCAAATGCCAGGCGATCGCTTCCCCCTCCCTGTCCAAATCCGTCGCCAAATAGATGGCATCGCTGTCCTTGGCAAGCCGCTTCAGTTCACTGACCACTTTCTCCTTGCCAGGCAGGATCTCGTAGCGCGCCTGCCAACCGTTTTCCGGGTCAATGCCCATGCGTTTTACCAGCTGCTCACGCTTCTTGCGCGCTTGATAGCGCGCCTTCTCATCAGGCGCCATCTTGCGGGTGAGTGCGGCCTGCGCTGCCCGCTCTTTGGGATCCGCAGGCGTGGCACTTCCAGAGGTCGGCAAGTCACGAATGTGACCCACGCTGGACTTCACAATGAAGTCCTTGCCAAGGTATTTATTGATCGTTTTGGCCTTGGCCGGCGATTCTACAATTACCAGTGCTTTACCCATAAAACCTATTTGCCTGCGCTCCAGCGCCGTCTCTCTGCTTGAACGGCGCGCCGAAAGGTGGGCATCTATAAGGGCGATTGTCCTTGGGGTCAAGTGCGCCGGTAATATTGGTCAGAGTGGCGCCCGACAGTCTCTTAATGGAAATTATCCAATTGATTCAATAGCTTGATTAAGCTGATCGAGGCCCTCAAGGCCGCTATGCTCGTCCCAGAAAATACTGACATTGCGCTCGCATAGCTCGGCCACGAGGACCCCATCCGGCAATTGTAAGACCCAATCTGGCGTGGTGGGCTCATCCAAAATCGACTGCCATACACCTCCGATACGGACAAAGCGAACCTCGCGCCCGGCCAGCTGCAGCGTTTTGGACAAAAGCTTCTCGTAGCACACGAGCTCGGTGTCTGTGACAAAGCGAAAGCGGGGAGGAATCTCCGGTGGAGGCCGAACGGAGACCCGCAACCCGTATTGCCGCGCCTGATCGCGGACGGCGGCCTTTCTGCGCTGACCTTTGCTCGGCATTGCAGACAAAAGCGGCGCAATGACAACCGCAAGACCCAATAGAATGAAGAGATAAACCAAGCCATTACCCCGGCGAGACAAGCCCGTTTTTTTGGACTACATTGGTTACGTATGAACTACCCACTGGCGAGGAGAGTATGCCCTACCAAAACATTCTCGTGGCAGTCGATTTGGGCAGCACCACCGAGACGGTTGCCGGCAGAGCATCGGAATTGGCAAAACAGAACCGCGCAACCTTGCACGTTCTGCACGTAATCGAACCGCTGGCAATCACCTATGGTGGCGATATACCGATGGATTTCTCTGCCATTCAGGAAGAAATTCAAGGGCAAGCAAAGGATCAGCTAGATCGCCTGTGCGATGCGATTGATGTGCCAGCGTCGCATCGGCATCTCGCTACAGGCCGGCCGGAGGCTGAAATCTCCACGCAGGCGAAAGCGATTGACTGCGATCTGATCGTGATTGGAACCCATGCCCGGTGGGGTCTCGCCTTGCTGCTGGGTTCCACGACAGACGGCGTCATGCACAGCGCGGAGTGCGACGTGCTTGCAGTCAAGGTAGACGCCGACGCGTAAGGCCAGGCGAGACGCTGTGTCAGGGCGCAGACAGGAATGCAATCAGCTGAGGCGTATCGAAAGGCCAGCCCAGCTCCCTGCCACGAACATCTCTGACCACCGGGATGCGAACGCCGTAGCGCTCAAGCAACGCAAGATCCTCTGCAATATCGACCGCGGCAAAAGTGCATTGAGCGGCCTCAAGGATCGCCTCCGCATGCTCACACAGATGACACCCCGGGGTGGTGTAAAGTGTTAACGTCGCCATTTTTCGCTCTCGATACCTCGAATGTCTGAAGCCTCAGCCTCGCGATGGAACCCACAAGGGGGCATTACGCTCTACGGTCGGAAACCCGCTTTGGAGGCACTACTGAACCCAGCACTGACGGTTCATTGTTTGCATCTTGCCACCAGTAACCGCCCGTCCGAAATCATTTCGCAACTCCTTAAAATCGCCAGCGAGCGCAAGATTGAAGTGCGTCACCATGACCGCCTGACACTCTCACGAATATCAAAGAATAGCAAACAAGATCAAGGGGTTGCCCTTGATATTAGATGCGAAAACTTTTGCTCGGTAAACGATTTTTTGATACGAAAAACCCCTGGCAAGACGTTACTGGCATTGGACGGTATTACGAACCCCCAGAATGTCGGGATGATCATTCGCTCCGCAACTGCCGCAGGCGTGGATGGACTGCTTTACCCCGCAAGAGGCGTGGCCGCTCTGGGCCCGCTCGTCATAAAAGCCTCGGCGGGCACGGTGTTTCGCGCCCCCATTATTCACTGCGACGCTGTAGGCACCGCCCTGGCAGCACTCAAACAGGCCGGCTTCCGCATCGCTGTCCTGGACAGTAGCGGGGACGACTCGCTGTATGACTTTCAGCCGGCTTCACCCACCGTGTTTGTACTCGGCAGTGAGAGCGAAGGCATCAGCCAGCAAACCCTTGAAGTGGCTGATATCCGCGTACGCATCCCCATGAAAAACGGGGTAGAGTCGCTCAATGTCGCTGTAGCCGCCGCGCTCGTGGCTTTTCGTCTCGCCGCGGTGTCGCCATAACGCCTGTCACTGCCCACCGGGCGCGGCCGCATCACCGTTGGTCACCGCCAGCCACGCTTGCTGGATAACATAAGCCCTGATGGCGTCGGTATCTTCTTTGCTCAGATGACCCGCAAAGGAGACCATACCCTGCTTTTCCAGAGCGCCTTCTCGCACCACTTGATCCCAGGCCTGCTCATTAGCCGATATCGCGGACCAGCGTAGATCGGGAATGACGCCGCCGCTCACGGCAAAGGCGCCGTGACAGAAATGACAGTTCTCGGCAAAGCGCTGCATGCCCAGCGTGTGCTGATCAGGCTCTCCAAACATAGCCGACTTCGGCGTCGCGCTGACCGCTACTGTTACGGGCTCCGGCATGGGCGCGGTACCCCCCAACTTGAAGGTAATCACGCGCGCCGGCTCTTTCGACTTGGCTTCACCATAGGTAAAACCTGCAATCAGATTGGAGACACTGCCCCATCCGGACAAGACACTGAGGTACTGCTCTCCATCAATCTCGTACGTCATCGGCGCTGCTGCTGCATTACCCACCAAATTCTCAGACCACAGCCGCTCACCCGTTTCAGCGTCGTACGCTACAAATTCGCCAAACTTGTTGCCCTGAAATACCAGACCCGCCGTTGTGCTGAGGATTCCACCGTTCAGCGGTAACGGGAAGGGCACGGCCCATCGCGGCTCAGCCTTGACGGGGTCCCAGGCGAGCAGCGTGCCGCCATCAAGGCCGGACACAGCGTCAAGCGTGCCCGCAGGATACTCGACCGGCCACCCCGCAGCGGCATCGTAACCAATGTTCCAGAAAGACTTACTCTCTTTTACATTACGGGTTTTGTCGTAGAAGAAGGGAATTTCATTGACCGGGATATACACCAGCCCCGTGTCAGGATTAAACGCCATCGGATGCCAGTTATGCGCCCCTGTCGGCCCGGGAACGACCGCATACAAGGCGAGATCGACGGCCTCCTCCACCAGAACAGGGCGACCATTTTCGTCGAACTCACCAGTGGTCCAGTTCTGGTTGGTAAAGGGCGTCGCCGAGATCAGTTCCCCGTCGGACGCGTCCAACACATAAAAGAAACCGTTTTTAGGCGCCTGCATCACAACGCGCCGAGACGCACCATTCTCTCCGAGCGGGAGGTCCGCTAGCATGATCTGTTGCGTGGCCGTGTAATCCCATCGATCACGTGGCGTGGTTTGGTAATGCCAACGGTATGCGCCCGTATCGGCATCTACGGCAAGTATGGAAGAGAGGAAGAGATTATCGCCATCACTATTGGGATCGCGGACATCGGGATTCCAGGGCGAACCATTGCCCACGCCAATCAGTATCTGATCGTTAACCGTATCGTAAACAATCGAATCCCAAGCGGTACCACCACCGCCGTCTGTCACCCAGGCACCGTCATCTCCCCAGGTATCGTTGGCCAACTGGGCCAGTATCTCGTCTGAGGCTGCACCATCGGGCTTTTTATCCGGATTCGGCACGGTGTAGAAACGCCACGCCAACTCGCCAGAAGCCACATCGTAGGCACTCACATAACCCCGCACACCCAATTCGGCGCCGGCGTTACCAATGATCACCTTGTTTTTGAAAACGCGTGGCGCTCCCGTGATGGTATAGGGCTTGGACTGATCCACCGTGACCTCACTCCACAGCACATCACCGGTGGCTGCATCGAGTGCCTCCAAACGACCATCGAATACGCCTACAAATACGCGGCCGGCATGGACGGCAACGCCGCGATTCACCACATCACAACAGCCCTTCGCGGCATCTTTACCTGAGACTTCCGGGTCATATACCCAAATTTCCTCGCCGGTTTTTGCATCTATGGCGTAGACCACCGACCACGCGCTAGAGACATACATCACACCGTCTACCACGATCGGTGTCGCTTCTGCGCCTCTAGGCTTCGCCATTTCGTAGACCCATCCCACCCCGAGCTCGGGCAAGGTATCGCGGTTAATCTGGCTCAATGCGGAGTGACGCTGCTCGTCGTAACCCCCACCGTAGGTCAGCCACATTTCGGGCTCCTGTGCCGCGTTCTCCAATCTCGCGGTATCGACCCGCGCTGCCAATGCGGATGCGTCCCCAACGGCTTCGTTGTCCGACTTGGATCCACAGGCACTGACAAGCAGCGCAGCCATTAGCACGGTGCTTGCACGGACAAATACTCTCATTGGGTTCCCCTCTTTCTTATTGGTCGCTACACCGACAGTGTAACCAAAACCTGCTGCCAAATTATCTGGGAAGGCCCTGCGGGCGCACCTACTTGGAGAGAAATGACATCCCTTCTTCCAAGCCGCGGAGCGTGAGGGGATACATCTTGCCGTCCATCAATTGTCGTGTGATCGCAATCGATTGGGTGTACTCCCACTCGTCCTCAGGTACAGGATTAATCCAGATGCATTTTTCATAAGTTTCGCGCAGTCGTCGCATCCAGAGCTCACCCGACTCCTCATTCCAATGCTCTACCGAACCCCCGGGTTGCATAATTTCATAGGGGCTCATCGATGCGTCACCGACGAATACCACTTTGTAGTCGTGGGCATATTTGTGCATCAGATCCAACGTCGCAGTGCGCTCGTTGAAGCGGCGTATATTGTTCTTCCAGACGCTCTCATAAATAAAGTTGTGGAAATAAAAATATTCCAGATGCTTGAATTCGGTGCGCGCTGCCGAGAATAGCTCTTCACAGACTTTCACATGCGGGTCCATTGAGCCGCCAACATCCAAAAACAAAAGCACCTTGACCGCATTGTGCCGCTCCGGAACCATCTTGATATCGAGCAAGCCGGCATTGCGCGCCGTTGACTTAATGGTGTCGTCCAGATCGAGCTCCTCAGTGGCGCCCGTTCTGGCGAACTTCCTCAGTCGTCGCATGGCAATTTTGATATTCCGGGTGCCCAACTCAACGCTGTCGTCGAGATTTTTAAAGTCCCGCCGGTCCCATACTTTTACTGCCCGTTTATTCTTGCTTTCGCCGCCAACCCGAATGCCTTCTGGGTGATAGCCGTCGTTACCAAAGGGCGACGTACCCTCGGTACCGATCCATTTATTGCCGCCAGAGTGACGCTTCTTCTGCTCTTCAAGCCGTTGCTTGAATTGCTCAATCAGCTCTTCCAAGCCGCCGAGACTTTCAATCTTCGCCTTGTCTTCCTCCGAGAGCTGTTTCAGGAACTCCGAGCGCAACCAATCATCGGGGATCATGGCCTCAATGACATCATCCAGCGCCTCTAGCTCCTGAAAATGCAGGCCGAAAGCGCGATCAAAACGGTCGTAGTACTTTTCATCCTTTACCAATACCGCTCGAGACAATGCGTAAAAATCGTCCATGTCGCCAAATGCCAAGCGGCGCTCCATTGCCTCCAGTAGATCGAGCAGTTCACGGGGCGTTACCGGAACCCCCGAGTCCTTAAGCACATGGAAAAAATTAACCAGCAAGGGTCAGCGCGCCTCGCGTCGATGCATAAAAGCAAGGCGTTCCAGCAACTGCACATCCTGCTCATTTTTTAGCAGCGCACCGTACAGGGGAGGAATGGCTTTGCTCTGATCCCGGTTCTTCAGGATCTCATCGGGAATATCGTCGGCCATCAGTAGTTTGAGCCAATCGATCAATTCAGAAGTGGACGGCTTTTTCTTGAGGCCCGGAATCTCCCGCAGCTCAAAAAAGACCTCCAACGCCTCCTGAACCAGACTGACCTGAATGTCCGGATAGTGCACGTCAATAATGTCTTTCATCGTTTCCTTGTTGGGGAAGTTGATGAAATGAAAGAAACATCTGCGGAGAAAAGCATCAGGCAATTCCTTCTCATTATTCGAGGTAATAATAATGATGGGGCGATGCTTGGCCTTCACCGTCTCACCCGTCTCGTAGACGAAGAACTCCATGCGGTCCAGCTCAACCAGCAAATCATTGGGAAACTCGATATCGGCCTTGTCGACTTCGTCAATCAACAGCACAACCTGTTCGTCAGCGGTGAACGCTTCCCACAGCTTGCCCTTCTTGATGTACTGACTGACGTCCTCAACTTTGCCGTCACCCAACTGGGAATCGCGCAATCGAGACACGGCATCATATTCATAAAGGCCCTGCTGGGCTTTAGTGGTCGACTTGATATGCCACTGAATCAACCTCTTGCCTAAACCCGCCGCCACCTCCTCTGCGAGCATGGTTTTCCCTGTGCCGGGCTCACCTTTTATTAAAAGGGGTCTCTGTAACGCCACGGAGGCATTTACCGCCATACGCAGATCGTCCGTCGCAACGTAGCGTTCTGTTCCTTCAAACTTCATAGATGAGCTCTCTCGTTTCATTGATCGGTGGGCGGGGAGACTAACCGATGTGCAAAAGACAAACCACTCAGGGGGCGTCGGGCAATCCCCGCCGTCGCCACCACAGGCTGACGACGATCCCGGCAATTGCGCCAGCGCCGAGCCAAGCGCCCGGGCCTATTGCGGACGACACACCATCACCAAACAAGGTGTTGAAGATCACGATAATCAGTGCGGGCGCCAGCGTCTCGACACCCTCGCCGGGAAAAGCGGGAACCAACAACAGTCCCGCCACACCGCCCAACACCGCGGCCCCCGCTCGGCCAAGGTCGCCTGCAAACCAGAGGCGCTTTAGCAGCCAAACACCCCCAATGGCAGCAAACCAGTACACCATAAGGGCAATAAGATAGGACTGTGTCGTCAGCATATAGCGCTCCCTTTTAACGCCCGGCGTGCAAATCCGGCGGCAGCTGCAGAAAATAACCCCGCGAGCGAATCGCCTCCATGACTACTGTTGCCGGTTGCGCAGCCAGAGCCTGCTCAGGTGTGAGTGTCATTGAGAGGACTTTTTCAGGCCCTCGAAATAAATCGCCAAGATCGGCGGGCCAGTCATCGGGCGGCAAACCCCGAGGGACATACAAAAACGTCTGCGGTCGGCGCGCCGTCTTGTAGACATCGACCTCCATTACATTCTGATCAGCAGCTGCCGTCACGCTGTCGAGTCCGCCAGCCATTTTTTCAAGGGAGACACGACAACCTGATTCCGCCATCCCGTCCAAGCAGTGGCGTCATCGAGCGATGCATTTGTTTCTTGACGGATAAGATGCTCCAGGTCGGCTTTGGGCATCAGCGTTTCCGGCGCAACACCCAGTTCCATGGCGATCACACCCAAACGTTCCGAAAGCGCGCTGAGCCTGTGACGCTGTGCCCCGGGCAAGGGAGCGGGCCCAATTTGTGCGCGCAGCGCGTCTGAATCCCCTTCCAATGCGGCGTTTATCGCCGCGACCAAATCGTTTCCTGCCCTGCGCACCAAGCCAGCGGGAATCTCCGCTATCGCTCCGAGCTCGCGCACGGTGCGGGGTATCGATCTAGCGATTGCAGTGACCGCCTTGTCAGCAAGAATCCAACTTCGAGGCCGATCGCGACTTTTTGCCTCCGCCTCCCGCCATGCGACGGTTGCCACCAGCGCACACTGTTGCGTCTCGGAGAGCTTGTAAGCCGACTTGAACTTGCTGACCGGTGCTTTTCCCCCGGGCGTCATTCGGGCACCGTCTTCCAAAATCCATGCCGCCCTCCCTGCCGTATGTGCCCGCGCCAGCAATTGCTCGCCGATGGGGTGCAGATAAATCACATCCTGAGCTGCATAAGCCGCTTGGCTGTCCGATAGTGGTCGCTGCAGCCAATCCGACTGAGTCTCATCCTTGGGCAGTTCAATATCGAAAAAGTCAGCTACCAGTGCCCGATAACTCATGCCCGATTCCATACCCAGTAGCGCGGCTGCCCGCTGCGTATCAAACAGCGGCGACGGTAGCACCCCGAGCCAGTGGGCAAAAACCTCCAGATCTTCACTGGCGCTGTGGATAAATTTGATTTGCGAGGGGTTGCTCAGAAGCGCCTCTAGCGCTCCGGTTTCATCCAACTTGAGCGGATCCAGCAGATAAGCCTTGTCACCCCATGACAACTGCACCATGGCCACTATCGGATAAAACGTATCCCGTCGCCTGAATTCTGTATCGATCGCGACCGACGCCGCACCCCGGTGCCGCGCCATCACCGCCTCCAATTGGGCGGCGCTTTGAACCCACTCCCAATTCACTCGCCGACTACCGTTCGACCACTCAATGCATGTGCCAAAGTACTGGCATCGGTATATTCCAACTCTCCGCCCAGCGGCACGCCGTGCGCGATACGGGTCACCTTAACTTTCGCGTCCCTCGCTTTCTGGCTGATAAAATAGGCGGTCGCCTCGCCCTCGACCGTGGGGTTCGTCGCCAAAATCACCTCTTCGATACCCCCCTCATCAAAGCGCGCACTTAGGGTATCCAGCCCCAGTTGCTCCGGTCCAATGCCATCTATGGGAGAGAGATGGCCCATCAGCACAAAATAGTGGCCACGGAAACCGCCACTTTGCTCAATTGCCATCACATCGGCTGGCGCCTCCACCACACACAATGTCGAGGCCTCTCGCTTCGGGTCAGCACAGATTTCGCAAACCGTCAGCTCAGTGAAATTGCGACATCGCTCGCAGTTCTGCACCTTAGCCAATGCGGTCTCAATCGCCTCTGCGATAAATTGCGCCCCTTCCCGGTCGCGCTCAAGCAGGTGCAGGGTCATGCGCTGCGCGGACTTGGGACCCACTCCGGGCAAATGGCGCAAACTCTCAATCAGTGCAGCGATGGACGGGCTTAGTTTCATATTACCGGGCTCTCCAGAACTATGACCTTTTGCGGGATGGCAAACGCAATCATGCCTCTGAAACCTCGTCGAGATCAGAATCTATTTCCCGGGGGGTGAGGTCAACGGCCGCCGGGCGAATGCTACCCGGGATGATTTCACCGTCGAATGCCCGCATCAGCGTGTGTAGCGCGTCGTCACTGGCAATGGCTTGCTCTGCGTCCGCCAGGCTCGCAGCGGCGAGGGCCGCACGACGTCCAGCAGGCGTATGGCCCTGATGGCTGTCGATTACGATGGTCGCAACGATGGATGCATCTACCTGCTGCCTGAGCGCCTGGGTCAACTGCGCGGCATGTCGCTCATTGAGCAAGGTGGCGTCCGATGGCGCGATAGCAAAATGCAGTTGCCCCTCCGAGCGCGCGCTCAATTCAAGGTTCAGCGCAATGTTATGCAGTATGCCCCCGAAGCGCAGTTGCTCAAACATTGCGGGCCATTGATCTGTAGTGAGATCCGTCAATGCGCACGAAGGAGAGACGGGCGCGGGCTCAATGGAGGCCGCGCGCGCCTCGCTAGACTCGCTATTGCCCGATGTCAGGCGGCGGCTGGCTTTGGGCGGCGTACTGGATTTACCGGCCGGAACGCTCGTCAGCGCTGGAGAATGCCTGGATTTTTCGGCCCGGGATGCCACCGGCGCCGCCGGTGGCTCAGGCTTTTTTGCCGGGGGCGCCCCTGCTGCTGCCTCCGAATGAATCACCGTCGCGGGCCGGAAGGCAATCATTCGCAAAAGAATCATTTCCAGCCCCGCTCTAGCAGATGAGGCCAAATGGACATCGCGGCGGCCTGACACCGCCATCTGCCAAAATAACTGGGTGTCATCAATCGTCGCTCTTGCCGCCAATTCGACAATACGTGCTTGGTCAGGCCAGCTCGTATCGATGGCATCGGGCACCATTTGAGCGACGGTCATTTGATGCAAGATACTGCTGAGCTCATCAAGCGTGGAGACGTAGTCGGGTGCGTGCTCCGCTATATTAGCGACCAACGACAGCACAGCAGAGGCATCCTCGTCCAAAATGGCTGCAATCAGGTCTAATACGCGACCTCGGTCAACCGTGCCTAACATCTCTGCCACGTCAGCGCCTTGCAGGCGACCCTCTCCGTAGGCAATGGCCTGATCGGTCAGACTCAATGCATCTCGCATCGACCCTTCGGCTGCCCGCGCTATCAGAGCCAGAGCATCCGGATCAGCACTGATGTCCTCCGCGGCGAGGACGTGTTCAAGGTGAGACACAATCTGCTCAGGTTGCATGTTCTTCAGGTTGAACTGCAGACAGCGTGATAACACCGTGGCGGGCAATTTCTGTGGGTCCGTCGTTGCCAGAAGAAACATGGCATGGGGTGGGGGCTCTTCCAGTGTCTTGAGCAAGGCATTGAAGCTGTGATTGGACAGCATATGCACTTCATCAATGAGATAGATCTTGTAGCGTGCCCGCGTCGGGGTGTACTGCACATTTTCGAGAAGCTCTCGGGTGTCCTCAACCTTGGTTTTGGAAGCCGCATCGACCTCTATGAGATCTACCGACCGACCCTCGGCGATCTCGGCACAGGCACCACACTCTCCACAAGGTACGGCCGTGACCCCGAGATCACAGTTGAGGCATTTAGCGAGAATGCGCGCCACCGTGGTCTTACCAACGCCCCGGGTACCCGTGAACAAATAAGCATGGTGCAAGCGGCCTGACTCGAGTGCATTAACCAGCGCCTGCAGCACATGCTGCTGGCCGACCATTTCAGCGAAAGTGCCGGGGCGCCATTTGCGGGCCAGGACCTGATAAGACATGCATGACCATCCGTGAATAGGGAGGCGACTCGGACAGCCACACCCCGGCACCCGAGTCAGTAACTACCGTTGCTCCCTTCCGGGCCTGGCGGGGTTCATCACCTATCGCTGCGAGGGGACCATCCGAGTCACCACAAAGCCCGCCAACCAGCGGGGACCGTAGTGTCGCGAAATCCCCCACTGGGCGCAAGTTTAAGGGGGTTGCCACCGGCATACCGCTGCCAATGTTAATGCTATTTACATTAGATGTTAATACTATTAACATTTGAACTCGAAAGTCACCCTGCCGTTATCGAGTCTCTCTGTGAATCCCAACTTCTTAAAATCCCTGTGGGGCGTTGCCCTGGCCGTCGTTTTGACAATAGCCGGTACTGCCCTCATCGAGGCCAATAAGGTCACCACCACCTCTATGCAACGCGCCCCCATGCCGGTCGCTGCGGTCGCTTATCGACAGCAACCCTATTTCATAAGAGAGGCTCAGTATCTGGGTATCATTCGCGCCGGATCAGACAGCGCTGTGGGATTCGAGGTTGCAGGTGTCTTGACGGCACTGATGGCAACCGAAGGGCTGCGCGTCGCAGCGGGCGACGTGCTCGCGCAGCTAGGCACTGACCGCAAACAGGCCAGATTGGACGCCGCCGCGGCGACGCTGCAGCGGGTCTCTGCGGAGCGAGCCCAAGCCGAGGCGAGAGCCGAGCGCATCGCCCGTCTGGTGGAAGATGGATCGGCGTCCCAGCAGGACTATGACGACGCGCGTTTCGCCGCGCAGGCGCTCGAGGCAGCACAAAGCACGGCAATGGCGCAGCGGCAGTCAGCGCAACTAGAACTTGAAAAAAGTACGCTGAGGGCACCCTATGCGGCCATTGTAGCCGAACGTCTTGTCCAAACTGGCGCCGTCGTTGCGCCGGGAACGCCAGTACTCAGACTCGTCACCGCAAGCGGCCGGGAAGCCCACATTGGCGTTCCCGCAGACGTTGCAAGACTGTTACGACCCGGCTCCACGCATCGACTGCAACTGCAAGGCCGGGAGGTCATGGCAACCCTCCGCTCGGTCCGGAACGACCTTGACGCTGCCACGCTAACCGTGGGTGCGGTGTTTGACTTGCCGGGCGATACCTACAGTGTTGTGGGCGAATCCGTCGTGCTACAGATCGCAGAGACCGTAGATACCCCGGGCGGTTGGCTTCCCGTCTCATCGCTCCTCGAGGCACCACGGGGTCTCTGGGACGTTTTGACCATCGCCAGCAACGAGCAAGGAGAAACGCGTGCGCTTCGCGAGAGCGTAGAGATTCTCTATACCAGGGGCAACGAGGTATTCGTGAGGGGCACCCTGCCCCCGGAAATCCCGGTAGTAGCCTCAGGGTTGCAGCGCATCAGCCCCGGTGATCTGGTTGAACCCATTTTTACAGAGGCCACAGGCGCAACAGGCGTCGACTCATGATAGCGAAACTGCTGCACGCGAATACACGCTACCTCGCATTGGTCGTGCTCGCTGTTGTCGTAGTGGGCTACACCAGCATGAGCGGGATGGCACGGAAAGAAGACCCCGCCATCACGCCCTGGTTCGCAAAAGTTCAAATTTTCTTTCCGGGTGCCAGCCCTGCCCGCGTAGAAGCGCTCATTACAAAACCCATGGTCGACGCGCTGCGTGAAGAGTCCGACGTGATGGAGGTCGACGGAACCTCTGCAGCGGGCGTGTCACTCATCTTCGTTGAAGTCGATTACAAAGCACCGCCCGCTCGTCTCAAGCAAATCATGTCTGAATTGCGAGATGTTGTTGATCGCGTCGCGCTGACCTTTCCACCGGGAACCACTCCGCCTGAGTTCGACGATGAGATCTGGACAGAATTTGTCAAAATCATTTCGATTAGCGGCCGCGATGGCCAGGCTTTGCCCCCTGCGCAACTGCGGCGCCAGTCACTGCTGTTTGCCGACGCGGCGCGCGGCGTACCGCAAACTCGTCGGGTAAAGCTCTACGGACTGCCCAGCGAAGAAGTGCGCGTGGCACTCAATGAAACACGATTGGCGATGCTCGGCATCTCGGTTGACGAGGTCGCTACTGCACTTTCCCGCGCCGATGCGCGGACACCGGCGGGCCAACTCACCGGGGCGGGCGCGGCCCTAACAGTAGAATTAACGGGCGAATTCACTGACCTGGAATCAGTGCGCAACGTTATCGTCAGAGGACTACCCGACGGTCGCGCCATCCGCATTGCGGATCTCGGCGACGTTACCAAGACCGAGACGACTCCCTTCAACAGTCTCTCACTCTCAAATGGGCGACGCTCAGTGCTGATTGCCGCGGAGATGCAGTCGGGATATCAGGTGGATCGGTATGGGGCGAGATTCGATGAGTTTCTTGCTGACTATCGCGCCAACGCACCTGCAGGAGTGAGTATCGAGACGGCCTTCGATCAAGCGGTCTATACAACCGCTCGACTAGAAGGCGTCGCCAAGAACCTGCTGATGGGTATCATGCTGGTACTTTCGGTGTTGCTGATTACCCTCGGCTGGCGCGCCGCGCTCGTGGTGGCCGTAATCCTTCCGCTGTGCACACTCTCGTCGATGATTGCACTCTTCTACCTCAAAATTCCGATTCAACACATGTCCGTCACGGGTCTGGTCGTTGCGCTGGGATTGCTGGTGGACGGCTCCATCGTGATGACCGATGAGATTCGCAAGCGACTCCTAAGCGGACTCTCGCCAACCGAGTCGATGAAAGGTGCCGTATCGCGCATGCGGATCCCGCTGATGTCCTCCACCCTGACCACCGTTCTGGCCTTCATACCGCTGGTGCTCCTGCCCGGTGCCGGGGGGGACTTTCTGGGGTCTATTGCCGTTGCCGTCATTGCGATGCTGGTCTCCTCCTTCGTCTTAGCGATCGCGGTGACGCCGGTGCTGGCTGCGAGATGGCTCCCCTCTGGTATTGCCCTCGAAAAACGCTGGTGGCGCGCTGGCGCGGACAACGAGCAACTGACAAGCGCCTTTCGGAAGTCGCTGCAATGGGCCATCCGCAATCCTGTGGCGTCATTTGCACTGGCTATGGCGCTGCCGATGATCGGTTTTCTGAGCCTGGATACTCTGACGCTACAATTTTTTCCGGGCACCGACCGCGACCAGATGTACCTCGATGTCAAACTGCCTGAGGGGGCCTCCATCGACGATTCCCTCGCGCTGGTTACTCAATTAGATGAAAAACTGCGGGGCGAGCCGCTGGTCCGCCGCGTTGACTGGTCAATTGGCGAAAGTCCACCAGAGTTCTACTACAACCTGCGCGCCAACGTAAAAGGTGTGCCCAGCTGGTCACGCGCTCTGGTACTGACGACCGATGAAAACCAGACCGACGAGCTGATTCGCCGTTTGCAACGAGAAGTGGACCGGGAATACCCGCAGGCCCAAATTTTGGTGCGCGGTATCGATCAAGGCCCGCCAGTGGCTGCGCCTCTGGAGGTGGAGCTCTATGGCCCCAGCACAGCCGTGCTGAAAGATCTCGGCGAGCAGTTCCGTCGGCGGATGGCAGCCCTCCCCGACGTGACACACACCAAGGTCTCCATGGCGCCCGCACCGCCCAAAGTGGTGTTTGACCTCGATGAGTCGGCGTTGAAGCGCGCCGGGCTGAGCAAAACAGAGGTAGCGCGTGGCATTGAGAGCGCGCTGACAGGTCGATTGGGCGGGGAATTACTCGAGGGTACCGAACGACTGCCCGTGCGCGCCATATTACAGCGAGATGCCTGGGACAGCACCGACGACCTCACCAATATCCGTATCCCGATTCGAAACGCGGGTAGCGATACCTTGCTTCCAGCTGTGCCTCTAAGCGCGTTGGGCAGTGTTTCCCTAATCCCCGACGAGAGCCCGATAGCACGAAAAAATGGCGACCGACTCAACAATGTTCAAGGTTATTTGAAGCGCGGCGTGCTGCCTGAAGAGGCACTCAAGATGCTCGCAGCCGACCTTGAGGCCAATCCAATCCCTTTACCCAGCGGGTACTCGCTCGCGTTTGGGGGCGACAGCCAGGAGCGCGGGGAACTTGTTGAAGACCTGATGGCACCCCTCGGCACGATTGTCGCCGCCATGCTGGCGACGATTCTATTGACCTTCAATTCCTGGCGGCTTACCGGCATTGCATTTGGTGTGACAGGTTGTTCCTTTGGTTTGAGTTTATTGGCACTGGCCGTTTTTCAATATCCGCTGGGCATTCAGGCTTTGATTGGCGTTATTGGATCAGTCGGCGTGTCGATTAACGCTGCCATCATCATCTTGAGTGGATTGCGGTTGGACGATAGGGCTACTGCCGGGGATCCCGACGCGATTGTAGCGGTCGTGTTGGACGCGAGCCGTCACATTGTCTCGACCACGGTCACGACATTCGGCGGCTTCTTGCCACTAATATTGGAAGGGAGCCAATTTTGGCCCCCATTCGCCATGGCGATCGCGGGTGGAGTGTTGTTGTCTACGATTGTCTCTTTCTATCTTGTGCCGCCGCTGTATACCCTCCTCATGCACCCCGGGCGACACTTCCTCAAGCCGCAAATTCACTCGCATCCAGTGGCGGAAACGGGCGTCACGTTCGAGGAGGCCGCATGAGCAAAGCGCGATGTAACTACCACCATGGAGACCTACGCAACGCGCTCATTATTGCAGCCGCAGAGCTCATCGAGCGAGACGGCACGCTGGACTTTTCCATGGCCGAGGCAGCGAGTCGAGCGGGCGTGAGTACGGCAGCCCCCTACCGGCATTTTGCCGACAAGGAAGAACTGCTTCGCGGTGTGCGTGATCTCGCGTTTCTCGGTCTTGACCAGGCAGCGATCACTGCGATGGACGCGCATGAAGAGGGATCCCTGGAGGGCATGATGGCCTTGGGGCACACCTATCTGGCCTTCGCCCGGTCGAAACGCGCTTTTTTCTCGCTGATGTGGGAAGACCGGGGTGACAGTGCCGAGCGGCGCCTCGAGGCACAATCCAAATACGGGGGCTTCGCAGTGCTGGTGAACATGGTGCAGAAATTTTTTGAAAAACGAGGTCGCGGAGACGTCGATGCACTGTATTTCGCCACACAGATTTGGTCCATGGCCCACGGTATCGCCACGCTCGAGGCGAATCAGATACTGGATCTCTTTGACGCGTCTATTCAACCCGAGGATCTGCTCGACGACGGCGCACGGACCATGCTGACGGGGATCTTGAGCCTTACGGGTGACGCCGCTCTTGAGCAAGCAGACATAAAGAAACCCGCTTGATCACATCGACGCCACTGCCCCCTCTTGCCTTCCCCTACCCAGGCAGTCGGCACGGTTTTGACT
>JAYNNB010000010.1:26017-39653 GCA_038112515.1 Luminiphilus sp. | reverse complement strand
ATAGATTATTTTCGAAACAAGCCGTTTGCCCCGAAGGGAGAGCAATGGGCCGCCGCAGAGGCTTGGTGGAGAAGCCTTCGAAGCGACGACGAAGCGGATTTTGATCGCCGTATTGAAATGAATGGCGACGACATCAGGCCACAAGTTAGCTGGGGAACGTCGCCGGAGATGGTGGCGTCAATCGACGGGCGGGTACCAAGGCTTGCCGATATGCCCGACGAGACTGCGCGAAAGGGGTTGCAAAGAGCTTTAGATTACATGGGGCTCGACGAGGGTATGGCCATCACCGACATTCAGCCCGATGCAATTTTTATCGGGTCCTGCACAAACTCTCGGATCGAAGATCTCCGTGATGCGGCGGCAGTTTTAAAGGGCAGACGTCTATCGCCGCGTATCAAGAAAGCGCTGGTCGTGCCGGGCTCGGGTTTGGTTAAAGCGCAGGCAGAGGCTGAGGGTTTGGATCAGATTTTTCTCGAGGCGGGACTTGAGTGGCGCGAGCCGGGTTGTTCAATGTGTCTCGCCATGAACGCAGATCGGCTGCAGCCCGGTGAGCGTTGCGCGAGTACCTCCAATCGAAATTTTGAAGGCAGGCAAGGCAGTGGCGGACGAACACACTTGGTCAGTCCGGCCATGGCGGCCGCCGCCGCTGTGATGGGCCATTTTGTTTCAGTTGATACCTTGGCGAGTGCCACTGATCTTGCGGATGGAGGTGTCTGATGCGCGCGTTTACCCAACTCGACGGGCTGGTCGCCCCAATGGACAGGGCTAACGTCGACACCGACCTGATGATTCCAAAGCAATTTTTGAAGTCCATCAAACGGTCCGGATTTGGCCCAAACTTGTTTGACGACCTGCGCTATCTTGACGAGGGTGCTCCTGACGCCGACAGCAGCCGCAGGCCGCTTAACCCTGAATTTGCGCTTAATTTGCCACGCTATCAAGGTGCTTCAATTTTGTTGGCCAGAGAGAATTTTGGCTGCGGCTCCAGTAGAGAGCATGCGGCTTGGGCGTTGGAGGACGATGGATTTTACTGCGTTATCGCACCGAGCTTTGCTGATATTTTTCGCTCAAATGCGTTTAAAAATGGCATCTTGCCGATAGCACTGTCCCATGCCCAAGTCGACGTCCTGTTCGAGATGACAGAGGCTCAAGAGGGGTTCCGGCTGACAGTGGACTTGCATGCCCAGACGATTACGCTGCCCAATGGCGATATTTGGTCTTTCGAAGTGGATGCTTTTCGTCGAGATTGCTTGCTTAAAGGCTTGGATGATGTGGGTATTACGCTGGAGAGCACCCATGCGATACGCCGCTTCGAGGAGCAACATGCCCAGCGCTTTCCCTGGTTATTCGAGGATCTCGTGTTGTGACTCATCAGCTATTATTGCTAGAGGGCGACGGCATTGGTCCCGAGGTGATCGAGCAGGCGCGCCGTGTACTGAGCGTCGTTGATTCGCAGCATAAATTAGGATTTAGCTTTAATGATGCGCGCATCGGTGGCGTCGCCATCGATCATGAAGGCGCACCCTATCCAGAGAGTACACGGGTGTTGGCAAGGCAGGCGGATGCCATTTTGCTCGGGGCGGTCGGCGGCCCTCAATGGGACGGCTTGCCCGCTTCGGAGCGCCCTGAGCGTGGCTTGCTTGCGATACGTTCAGATCTCGATCTATTTTGTAATCTGCGGCCGGCAATGCTCTTTCCGGAACTGGCTCGAGCATCCAGTCTTCGAGCAGAATTAGTGGCCGGCCTCGATATTCTGATCGTCCGGGAGCTCACCGGAGGAATCTATTTTGGCGAGCCCAGGGGCATCACCGAGCTTGAGGATGGTGTTCGTGAGGGCGTCAACACCGATCGTTATAACGAGAACGAAATCCGGCGTATTGGTCGGCTGGCGTTTGAGGCGGCAAAAAAGCGGAATGGTCGACTTTGCTCTGTCGACAAGGCCAACGTGCTGGAAGTCACCATGCTATGGCGAGAGGTCCTCGACGGGTTACGTCCGGAATATCCCGAAGTGGAACTGAGTCATCTCTACGTCGACAACGCAGCGATGCAGCTTGTGCGCGAACCCAAGCAATTTGATGTCGTGGTTACCGGTAACCTCTTTGGCGACATTTTGTCTGATATTGCGGCGATGTTAACGGGCTCTATCGGCATGCTGCCGTCTGCGTCACTGAACGCTCAATCCCGTGGATTATACGAGCCTGTTCATGGATCCGCGCCCGATATTGCAGGACAAAACATTGCGAATCCCCTCGCAACCATACTTTCTGCGGCAATGATGTGTCGTTACTCTCTGGGGCTAAATGCTGTTGCTGAGCAAATAGAAAGAGCTGTCGCGACGGTGATTTCTCAAGGGTTCAGAACGCGTGACATTGCTGGAAGCGACGCTTCAGGAAATGAAATAACCTTTGTCGGGACGACCCAGATGGGTGACGCCGTCGTCGACGCATTGAATCGGGAGTGATCAGTAAGGGCCTATGAAAGCGGTAAATGTAGCGGTGGTAGGAGCCACGGGAGCGGTTGGAGAAGCAATGATCGAAATTCTCGAGTCCCGAGGCTTTCCGGTCGACACGCTTTTTCCATTAGCTTCAAGTCGCTCGGCGGGGAAGTCTGTGCAATTCAGAGGGAAGCGTCACACGGTACAGGATCTCAGCGAATTCGATTTTTCTCAGACCCCGATCGCGCTGTTTTCCGCTGGTGGTGACGTGAGCGCAGAGTTTGCGCCTATCGCCGCTGCGCAAGGCTGTGTGGTGATTGATAACACCTCTCACTTTAGGCGAGATGAGGACATACCTCTTGTGATTCCGGAGGTGAACCCCGAAGCCATTGCTCATTTTCGCAACCGTAACATTATTGCTAACCCCAACTGCTCTACGATTGGAATGCTAATGGCGCTGAAACCGATTTATGACGCCGTTGGCATAGAGCGAATCAATGTGGCGACGTATCAGGCTGTGAGTGGCACAGGAAAAGAGGCCATTGAGGAGCTTGCCGGACAAACCGCCCGGCTGCTGAACGGTAAAGACGCGGCGCCAAAGGTATATCCGCGACAAATCGCGTTCAATGTGATTCCCCACATAGACAGTTTTCAGGAAAACGGTTACACCCGCGAAGAGATGAAAATGGTGTGGGAAACGCAAAAAATTCTCTCTGATGAATCGATTCAGGTTAACCCCACCTGTGTTCGTGTGCCCGTGTTCTTCGGGCATGCAGAAGCGGTGCACATTGAAACCAGAGAGGCGATATCAGCGGCAGATGCGCGCGCCTTGCTCAATGCGGCAGCTGGTGTTGTTGTCGTTGACGCGCACGAGCCGGGTGGCTACCCCACCCCGGTCGGTGAAGCTGCTGGGGCTGATCCGGTGTTTGTGGGTCGCATTCGGGAGGATATTTCACATCCCAGGGGCTTGAATCTTTGGGTTGTCGCTGACAACGTACGCAAGGGCGCCGCTCTCAACAGCGTGCAGATTGCGGAGGTACTGCTGTCTGCGCATCTCTAGGATGCAAGCGGTAAGCGATGCAGCTAAAGCAGACGCCACGGAGCGGGCGTCGAAGACAGTATTAAAGCCAGGCCAAAGGAAGGGAAGGCGACACTCATGAAGCGAACAGGATTTCGGATCGTTGTTGCGGGGCTCGCAGCGGCGCTCACTCAAACCGGTTGGAGCCTCGGCCTAGGGGAGATTTCGCTTTACTCCTATCTCAATGAACCGCTCAGCGCTGAGCTGACGCTGCTCGAAACGGACGGGCTCGACGGGGCCGATATTCGTCTGGGACTTGCGTCTGAGCAGGAGTTTGCCCGCTTAGGGGTCGAGCGAACATCGCTACTCGACACAGTAGTGTTCGATGTTCGGCCAGAGGGTGCTGCTATGCGAGCGTTGCTGACGACCGAGCAACCTTTGCGAGAGCCCTACCTCAACTTCGTCGTTGAGGCGCGATGGCCCGACGGACGCTTGCTTCGGGAATATACCTTGTTAATCGATTTACCACCGAGAGCGATGGGGGAGGCCTCTCCCGCGTCTCCGGGGCTCGCCCCCAGCGTCGCCATGCCACAACAGAATGCATCATTAGACACGCAGCATCGCTCTGAAAGCGGGTTGTATCCGGGCGGGAGCTATCTGGTTAGGAACTCAGACACATTATGGCGTATTGCTTCTGCCGCAAGGCCCGCCGGCGTCACCATGGAGCAAGCAATGTTAAGTATTGTGCGCGCCAATCCCGAGGCTTTTGACCGAGAGAATGTCAACGGACTGAAATCCGGGTATAGCCTCAATCTGCCGGCCGCCGATGCGATCGTTATTTCTCCAATGCAGGCCAAGGAAGAGGTCACGCGCCAAAACGCAGCCTGGGCTGACCCCAGATTGGAGGCAGTACCCGGACTCAAGCTTGTGGCAGATCCTGTCCCTGTCCCTGTGCCTGATCAAGCTTTACCTGCCGAGGAGGCGAGTGGGGCGGTGCAATTCTCTGCCCCTGATGATTTTGGCGCCGCCGATCAGGCAGTGGCTGACTCAGACGCATCCCCACTGGATGTGCCGTCCTCGGCAAACTTTGATGCATTGCTGAGCAAGGTAGAGGCGCTTGAGCGGACTCTCCTAAGGATGGAGGAGCAACTCATTGCCCGCGATGAGGAGCTGGCAGCACTCCGCGCTCAGCTGCTGGCTGCAACTGTACGGTCGGAGCAATCCCGCAGCGATAAAGCCTCAACCACCACCGGGCTGATTAAGACCGGTTTGCCGGATTGGGTCCTACTCGGCGGCGCAGGGGTGCTGATCTCTGGCGCATTGGCGGTTTGGTGGAGCCAAAGAAAGCGTGCTTTGGCTCAATTCGGCGACCAAGAAGCCGACACCCCCTCGGTTCAACTGGCGGGCTCGGTGGAGGCGGTTCCGGCAAGCGGCCGTCCAGATCCACAAATTCAAGTTGCCGACGCAGTCGTCCCCGCTGAGACCGATCTTGCCGATGATCGACCAGATGATTCGAGAGAGATGCTTGGTGTGGATGCCCCAAGCGGTGCAGAGTTGCGCCCCTCAGAACCAGCATCACCCGGTAATGAGGATGCCGATACTTTCGTTGAGGATGATACGCCAGCAGATAGTGGGCTCTCGCTGGTGCCTGTGAACGATGTGCCAGAGGCAGCCTCTTCGTCTGGCCGCGAGGAAGCGTCACCGCGGGAGCCTCAGCTGGGTGAGGATTCGATTTACGGTGTGGAGACTGATCCCGTGGATAGCAAGCTGGATCTGGCGCGGGCCTATCTTGATATGGGAGATGAAGAGGGTGCGCGACCCGTGTTAGCCGAGGTGATCAGAGAGGGCAACCTTGCGCAGCAAGCGGAGGCTCGAGAGTTATTGCAGCGTCTCGAGGTGTGATGACCTAGTGAGACTATCGGACCAAGCGCTTCCCCCGGGGCAACGGTTTGCTGCGCGCGTCGAGTACCACGGAGGCCACTACCATGGTTGGCAGTCGCAACCCCACCTGCCCGTCTCCACGGTTCAGGAGGAGGTGGAGGCTGCGCTGGCCAGGGTTGCGAACGAGCCGGTACGCACCGTTTGCGCTGGCAGGACAGATACTGGCGTGCATGGCTTCGGTCAGATAATTCACTTCGATGCGCCGACCCAGCGCAGCGTAAAAGCCTGGACTCTGGGTACGAATCGTCACTTGCCGGGAAGCATTCGGCTGCATTGGGTCACCCCCGTCAACATGGAGTTCCACGCTCGTTTCAGTGCGCTGTCTCGACGTTACCGCTACGTTGTATTGACGACGCCGGTGCGGTCAGGCCTTGTAGACGGGTTGGTGTGTTGGTGCCGGCAGCCTCTGAAGCTGGAGTCGATGCAACTTGCCGCAACCGCGCTCATCGGAGAGCACGACTTTAGTGCTTTCCGAGCGGCGGGCTGTCAGTCGACCAGTCCTGTTCGCGAGGTGACACACTGTTCGGTGAAGCGCTTGGGGGACTATGTTGTCATTGACATTGTCGCCAATGCTTTTCTTCATCATATGGTGCGCAATATTGCCGGTTCCTTGTTGGCGGTTGGATCGGGTAGATATCCAGCAGCGTGGTTGGGTCAGACGCTGCGGGGGCGTGATCGAACGGTCGCCGCTGAAACAGCACCTGCTGATGGGTTATACCTTGTGCAGGTTCGTTATCCTGAAGCTTTTAATCTACCCGATACCCCTGAGGGTCCAACGCTGCTGTCCGCCTGCCTATAGCGCAGGCGTCGATCTGCTAGACTTAGCTTTTACCGACAGGTTGTGGACGTGCGCATAAAAATATGTGGCATCACTCGTCGTGAGGATGCGGAGTTCGCGTTGCGGGCAGGCGCAGATGCCGTCGGGTGCGTTTTCTTTGATGGCAGTCCACGTGGTGTCTCCCTCGATGAAGCGAGGGATATCAGCGGTGCCGTCAATGGTTTGGGAATGCTCGTCGGGTTGTTCGTCAACCCAAGCAAGCGTTGGGTCGACGAGGTGCTAGCGGCCGTACCGCTGCATTTACTGCAGTTTCACGGCGCCGAGACACCGGAGTTCTGCGCGCAGTTTCAACGTCCCTACATAAAAGCGGTGCCCATGACGACAGAGACAGACCTTGCCCGCAGCGATGCGGTTTTTCGCGACGCCAATGCACTGCTATTAGACAGCGTTCATGAAGGTCAGTTTGGCGGGTCGGGGATGGCATTTGACTGGGAAACCGTGGATTCAAATTTCCGTCACCGGATCATATTGGCGGGCGGCTTGACTCCTGATAATGTCGCGCTCGCCATCCGGCAGGTAAAGCCTTGTGCCGTCGATGTCAGTAGCGGGGTAGAGAGCCAAAAAGGCATCAAAGATATTGAAAAAATGCGGGCTTTTGTCGCGAATGCCCGCCAAGCTGCAAAGGATCTTGCAATATGACAGTTGAAGTTACCCCCGAGCTATTCGCCTCCGTACCTGATGCGAATGGCAGATTTGGTCAATTCGGTGGCAAGTTTGTCGCCGAAACACTGATGTCCGCACTGGCCGATCTAGAGTCTCTGTACGGCACTTTAAAATCGGACGCCGCATTTCAACAAGAGTTCGACCGGGATCTGGCGCATTACGTGGGGCGGCCCTCGCCACTTTACGAGGCCGCTCGCCTGTCAGACGCGATTGGCGGCGCAAGAATTTTTCTCAAGCGTGAAGATCTGAATCACACTGGCGCCCACAAAGTGAATAACACGATCGGACAGGCGCTTCTCGCCAAGCACATGGGTAAAAAGCGGGTAATCGCTGAGACGGGCGCAGGGCAGCATGGGGTCGCAAGTGCAACCGTGGCCGCGAGACTGGGTCTTGAGTGCCACGTGTTCATGGGAGAGGAAGATATCCGCCGGCAATCCCTCAATGTCTACAGAATGCGATTGCTTGGCGCTGAGGTCGTGCCGGTGACCTCGGGATCAAGGACCTTGAAGGATGCGATGAATGAGGCGATGCGGGATTGGGTGACCAATGTCGACAGTACTTTTTACATTATAGGTACCGTTGCTGGCCCTCATCCCTATCCGATGTTGGTTCGCGATTTTCAGAGCGTCATTGGCAGAGAGGCGAGGGCTCAAGCGCTCTCGCAGAACGGAAAATTACCCGATGCCTTGGTGGCATGCGTGGGCGGCGGCTCCAACGCAATTGGTCTTTTTCATCCCTTTCTTCAGGACCTGGGAGTAGAGATGTATGGCGTCGAAGCCGGAGGCAAGGGCCTTGCAAGTGGACAGCATGCGGCCCCCTTGTCGGTGGGTAGTCCGGGCGTTCTGCATGGTAATCGTACCTACTTAATGCAGGATGACGATGGTCAGATACTGGAGACACACTCCGTCTCGGCGGGCCTTGACTATCCTGGGGTGGGTCCAGAGCACGCGTGGCTCAAGGACATTGGCCGCGTAAAATATGTCGCTGCCGATGATGAAGAGACGCTCGCGGCTTTTCACCGGCTCACGCGTATCGAGGGCATAATGCCCGCGCTTGAAACGGCACATGCAGTGGCATATGCGGAGAAACTGGCCTCCGAAATGAGCCCTGACCAGCACATCATCGTTAATCTCTCGGGGCGGGGTGACAAGGATATCCTGACGGTGGCGGCGCTTGAGGGAATCGAGGTCTGAGCGTCAAATGAGTCGGTTATCAGGGTTATTTGCAAGACTGGATGGGCAGCATAAAAGGGCGCTGATTCCCTATGTGGTAGCTGGTGATCCCAGCGTATCAGGCACGGTTGCATTGATGCATAGATTGGTAGCTGCCGGCGCAGATGTCCTCGAGGTAGGTGTGCCTTTTTCCGATCCTATGTCTGAAGGGTTGGTCATTCAGCTCGGTCATGAACGGGCGCTCGCAAATGGCATGACCCTAAGAGGGGTGCTCGACATCATCGCTCAATTTCGCCAAGACAATGAGGAAACTCCAGTTGTTTTGATGGGGTACGCCAATCCTATCGAGCGATTTGGATACGATGCTTTCGCAGAAGCGAGTGCCGCAGCTGGTGTCGATGGGTTGATTACGGTCGATCTGCCACCAGAGGAAGTTGATCGTCTGGATCAGGCCCTGATTCGCGTTGGCATCGATAATATTTTACTGATTTCTCCAACTACCGAGAGGGAGCGTGTACAAAAGATCGTCGCGCGTGCGAGGGGCTTCATCTATTACGTTGCGGTAAAAGGCGTCACAGGCTCCGGGCGACTTGACGTGAGTGAGGTAGCGGAGCGCGTAGGCATGATTCGGGAGTTGACGGCGCTCCCTGTTGCCGTCGGCTTTGGCATTAAGGATGCCGAGAGCGCTGCCCAAATAGCGGAGGTGGCGGACGCCGTTGTAGTGGGTAGTGCTCTGATTGACGAGATGGTGAAAAAGTCTCAGGCCGATGCCGGTTCCGAGGAAATCCAGATCCATCAAGCCGCGGTACAACTGTTAGAGCGCATTCGTGCTGGTGTGGACTCTTCACGTTTCTAGAAACCGCACTCGCTCTTATACTGCTGTCCGAGGCTATTGGGGAATTCCATGAGTTGGATTGACAAAATTCTGCCTTCAGGTGTGACCAAGGACGACAGTGCGAATCGCACCAGCGTGCCCGAAGGGCTATGGAAGAAATGCGTTAAGTGCGAGTCGATACTCTATAAGCCTGATTTAGAGCGAAACGCCGAGGTGTGTCCGAAGTGCGATCACCATATGCGGATCGGCGCACGTCGTCGTCTAGAGTTGTGCTTGGACCGCGGTGCTGAGGAGCTATTCCCAGATATCGAGCCGGTGGATCACTTAAAGTTTAAAGATAAACGAAAGTACCGTGATCGTTTGACTGCGGCACAACGAAGCACCGGTGAAAAGGATGCATTGATTGCGATGCGGGGAGAAATCCTCGGAGTGAGTGTGATCGCATTGGCTTTTGAATTTGATTTTCACGGCGGATCCATGGGCTATGCGGTCGGCGAAAAGTTTACCCGAGCAGCCACTGTCGCTCTGGAGACGCGAACACCGTTAGTCTGCTTCTCGGCGTCGGGCGGTGCGCGTATGCAAGAGGCTCTCATTTCTCTCATGCAAATGGCAAAAACGTCTGCAGTCATTGAACGACTCAAGGGGCAGGGTATCCCTTATGTCTCGGTATTAACCGACCCCATTTACGGCGGTGTGTCAGCGTCTCTCGCTTTACTGGGTGATATCAATGTCGCGGAGCCCGAGGCTCGAGCCGGTTTTGCGGGTCCCAACATCATCGAGCAAACGATCCGTCAAAAGTTACCCAAGGGGTTTCAGCGGAGCGAGTTTCTGTTAGAGCATGGTGCAATAGACATGATCGTGCACCGCAATGATATGCGTGAGACGTTGGCGCGGGTGTTGGCCAAATTTACTGGCCTGGCCGCACCGAGTTCGGTTTCGAGACCGATTGAGGGTGAAGTGATCACAGCAGCTAATCGCGGTGCCTCGCCGGAGAATGCCTGACAACGCCCTCAAAGAGTGGCTTAAACGCCTAGAATCAAGGCACCCCATAGAGATTGATCTTGGTCTAGATCGTGTTGCGGCGGTCGCGGAAACACTCGGTCTTACTGATGGGCGTATCCATACCTTCTCGATCGCTGGAACCAATGGCAAAGGCTCAGTCGCTGCGGTTTTGACGGCCGGCCTGTTAGCGGCGGGGTGCTCCGTAGGGACGTATACCTCGCCACATTTTTCTCAATTTAACGAGCGCATTCTTATTAACGGAGAGCAGGTGGATGATGCCTCCATCGTTGCCGCTTTTGAGGCTATAGAGCTGGCTCGCCGGGATGTTTCTCTTACTTATTTCGAGACGGCCACGCTCGCTGCGCTCTGGATATTTCGCCAGCGGCAAGTAGGGCAGCAGGTTCTTGAAGTGGGACTTGGGGGAAGGCTGGATGCCGTGAATATTATCGATGCCCACGTGAGCGTGATTACCAGCATTGGCCTTGATCATACCGATTGGTTGGGGGATAGCCGCGAGTTGATTGCCGTCGAAAAAGCCGGTATCGCTCGACGTGGTCGGCCTTGTATCGTTGCCGAGTTGGATCCCCCCGATACGCTGTTGAGTGTGTTAGCGGAGCGCGGCGCACGCGGCTACTTTATTGGTAGTGATTGGCGCATTATGAACGGCCAACTCAATACGGTTCAGGGTTGTAGTGTGCCACTCCCGCGGCCGCCGGGCTTGCTCGAGAGCAATGTGGGTGCCGCATTGCAGGCGATTGAGTCCAGTGGTGTCAGTCAGATGACAGATGCATTGCTTGCAGCTGCTGGCACTGCGAGCGTGGCGGGTCGCCTCACCGAGCTTGAGCTCAATGGCATTCGCGTGGTTCTGGATGTTGCCCACAACACAGAGTCGGTGCAACGGCTGGTGGAATTTTTGCGTCAAGATCCAAGTCAGCCCCCGACCCGCGCCCTCTTCGGTGTAATGAGAGACAAGCCGGTCCGTGATATGCTCGCGGCCTGCGCTGGAGTATTCGAGGATTGGAGCGTGATTGATTTGCGCGACGTTCCCAGAGCAATGCCCGCAGAGCACCTTGTGGCAGAAATCGGCGCCTCGAGGGTAGCGATGACAGGCCCATTCTGTGAGGTGTGGTCTAATGTGTTGGGTCGCAGCCAGCCGGGAGATCGCATTGTGGTTTTCGGGTCATTCTTTACGGTCAGCGAGGCCTTGGAGTCGGTAGCCCAATCACGAGGCATTTGAGGAATAGCCGCATTGGATTCGATGCTCAAACAACGTCTGGTAGGGACTTTGGTGCTGGTGGCCTTGGGAATCGTATTTTGGCCATTGATCTTTGCGCCACCCGAGAGCAGCCGGGAGCCACTCGTGTTAGGGCCCATGCCCGACCCTCCGCAGATTGACCGCTCACCAATAGCCCCGCCTGAAGATTTTCGTGACTCGGTGGAGGATAGCCTGCCTGACACCACCGTGCTGTCAGCGGAAGAGCAGTCTTTGGCCGATGACATAACCTTGCTAGACGAGACCGCTCCCGAGGATAACCTTGATGGGCTAGCCCAGCTCAGTGGCGCGTTGGAGTCGACAGAGCGCGTTGTGCCGTCTGCTACGGAACCCTTGATTGATGCTGAAGGCTTGGCGCAATTCTGGGTGTTGCAGGTCGCTACGGTGAGCAGTCAAGACCGAGCTGAAGCATTGGTATCCGGCCTGCGGGAGCGTCAGTACAAGGCCTTTTCCAGCCAATTTCAGAAAGAGGGGAAAACGCTTTACCGCATTCAAATTGGCCCCAATGTTGAGCGCCAGAGGCTGGAGAATATAAAACCTGAGGTTGACCGAGCGATCGCCGTGGAGTCACAAATCTTGAGGTATAGCCAGTAGCATGGCCGACTTGCTCGAGGCGTTGATGGCGAACGTGGCCAAATTCAATCCCTGGGATTGGTTCATTGTTGTCGTTTGGGTTATTTCGTCTGGTTATGGCATCGTCCGGGGATTCGCAAGAGAAGTATTATCCGTTATGGGATGGGTTGCTGCTTTTTTTTGCGCAAACCTGCTGGCGACGTCAGTTGCCGAGGTAATGCAGGGGGCAATAGATGAGCCCACCACCCGCTATCTGATCGCCTGGGTGCTGACGTTCATCGCTGTGTTGTTGGTTTTTGGATTGATCGCCGCGGGTCTGTCGCGGCAAATGCGCCAACCGGGTTTCAATTTGGGTAACCGAATGCTCGGCGCGGTATTCGGACTTGCCAGAGGCGTATTGATTGTTGCGCTACTTAGCGTTGTGCTCCGTGCGATTGTCCCCGTTCAGGAGCAGGGCCTGATCAACGATGCAGTATTAATGAATCCGGTCGACTGGGTGGCGGAATGGTTAGGTGCTAATTTTGAGCGCGTTCTGGAGGCAGAGCCCACAGAGGCGGTAAAGGAAACCCTTGACGCCACAGAGATGCTTTAGGTCTGAGGTCACAGTATGTGTGGATTAGTTGGAATGGTGGCCGCAAGAAATGTCGCGGCAGATATTTACGACGCCCTGACAATGCTACAGCACCGTGGCCAGGATGCGGCGGGTATCATGACCTGTGCTGACGGTAAGTTGATGCAGCGCAAAGGAGAGGGCTTGGTCCGCGATGTCTTCCGCGCCAGCCATATGGAGCAGTTACAGGGGCGATTTGGTATTGGCCACGTGCGCTACCCCACCCAGGGCAGTTCGGGCACCGCACTTGCGCAACCTTTTTATGTCAATTCGCCGTACGGTATCGCCCTTGCTCACAACGGTAACCTCACAAACTCATCATTTTTATCTGATGAATTATTTAAATCTGATTTACGGCACCTCAACACAGATTCTGACTCCGAAGTATTGTTGAACGTGTTTGCGCACGAACTGCACAGGTTGGGGAAGTTAGCGCCGACGCCCGAAGATATTTTTGCCGCCGTGTCTACGCTGCACAAGCGATGCGAGGGCGGCTACGCTGCAGTATCGCTGATTGCGGGCTTTGGTTTAGTGGCGTTTCGCGATCCGTTTGGCATCAGGCCGTTGGTAGTGGGTCAGCGCAGTGGTGGCGATGGCCGGCCCGAATATATGGTTGCTTCAGAGAGTGTGGCGCTCGATGTGGCGGGATACGAGTTGCTCGGCGATGTTTTGCCCGGCGAAGCTATTTGTGTAACACAAACGGGCGAGCTGCATCGAAAACAGTGCGCGAAGCAACCAAAATTGATGCCTTGTATTTTTGAGCATGTTTATTTCGCCCGTCCCGACTCTCTAATGGACAGCATTTCAGTTTATAAAACCCGTATGCGGCAAGGCGCGGCGCTAGCACGAAAAATACTGCAAGAGCGCCCCGAGCACGACATCGACGTTGTTATTCCCATTCCTGATACGAGTCGAGTGGCGGGGCAGTCGCTCGCCTACGAGCTCGGGGTAAAGTTTCGCGAGGGCTTCATGAAGAATCGCTACATTGGGCGAACCTTTATCATGCCCGGTCAAAGCGAAAGAAAGAAATCAGTCCGTCAAAAATTGAATCCTGTGCCGTTGGAATTTCAGGACAAGACTGTTCTGCTGGTCGACGACTCGATTGTTCGCGGCACCACCTGTGGACAGATCATTCAAATGGCAAGAGATGCGGGTGCGCACCAAGTTTATTTTGCTTCAGCTGCTCCTCCGGTTCGCTTCCCGAACGTTTACGGTATCGATATGCCTGCTGCGACAGAGCTTATCGCCCACGGTAGGTCGGTGGAGGAGATCAGGGA
>JAYNNB010000010.1:20972-26007 GCA_038112515.1 Luminiphilus sp. | reverse complement strand
GGAAGAGATAGGTGCCGATTGGCTTGTCTATCAGGATCTAGACGATTTGATCGAATGTTCGCGAGAGGGAAACCCGGATGTGGATGGATTCGAGTCCTCGGTCTTCGACGGCAAGTACCTAGCCGGCAACATTGATGAGCATTATCTTCAGGCGGTAGAGGCGGCGCGCGCTGACGAGGTCAAAGTGCGTACGCGGAGTATCGGTGTTAGTGACGGCGCAGTGGTGGGGTTGCATAACGATGGTTGATGCTTTTGCAGCAACTCGTGGGGAGGTGCGTTCATGACCCATGACGATGGGGACTGGCTGGACGCCGCTGGTTCTCGTACCCGGGCCATAAGGGCTGGTATTCGCCGTTCTGCGGAGGGTGAGCACGCAGAACCGATTTTCACCAGCTCCAGCTTTGTTTTTGAGTCTGCTGAGGATGCCGCTGCCAAATTTGGGGGTGATGTCGCGGGTAACGTCTATTCGCGCTACACCAATCCGACCGTACGTAGTTTTGAGGAGCGCCTCGCCTCACTGGAGCAGGGGGAGCGCGCTGTCGCCACAGCTTCGGGCATGTCAGGTAGTTTGGCCGTCTGTATGGCACACCTTAAGGCAGGAGATCACGTATTGTGTTCACGTGATGTCTTCGGCGCCACGATCGGCTTATTTGAAAATACGCTGAAAAAATTCGGCGTCGATATTAGTTTTGTGCCGTTAACTGACATTGACGCATGGCGAGAGGCATCGACGAAAGCCACTAAGCTCTTATTCCTAGAAACCCCCTCTAATCCTATGAATGCCATTGCGGACATTTCGGCAATGGCCACATTGAGCCGAGAATTGGGGGCGATTCTCGCGGTCGATAATTGCTTTTGCACGCCAGTCCTGCAAATGCCGCTCTCGCTTGGCGCAGACCTGGGGACTCATTCTGCAACGAAGTATTGGGATGGGCAGGGGCGGGTTCTCGGAGGCGCCGTCGTGGGCTGTCAGGAGTTGATAGATCCCATTGTGGCATTCAACCGGTCCTGCGGCCCCACCATGAGTGCTTTCAACGCCTGGGTCATGCTCAAGGGATTGGAGACGCTGGATGTTCGAATGAGAGCGCACTGTGCCAATGCTCAGGCACTTGCTGAGTGGCTGGAGTCGCAACCCGGCGTGACGGCCGTTCATTACTGTGGGCTTCCGGAGCATCCGGGCCATGAGCTGGCCTCGCGTCAGCAGACTGGTTACGGGGGTGTTCTCGCTTTTGAAATTAAAGGGGGCAGGGAGGCGGCTTTTCGCTTCCTGAATCACACGCAAATGATGTCATTGACTGCAAATTTGGGTGATGTGAAGACGACTATTGTGCATCCGGCATCGACAACCCACGGTCGGCTCTCGGAGGCACAGAGGGCGGCTGCGGGCGTTAATGATGGTTTGATACGGATCGCCGTCGGACTGGAGGATCTGTCCGATCTCCAAGCCGACTGCGACCGTGGGTTCGGGGCTTTGCAAGCTTCTTAGTGCGCCTTTGCCGCAACATAATGTTGGCGTCTTGCTGAAGCTCCAGACTACGCTACCTGATCGATGATGGTTGCTGCAATTCTCTCCCCGTCTTTCGCGAGCTCCTGAAACGAGAGCACTTGATCGAAATTCATGTAGCGATAAATCTCGTTCGCCATGGAGTCGATCTTCTTCGCGTATTCTAGATATTCCTCGGGCGTGGGTAGTTTACCCAGGAGCGCGCCTACGGCAGCTAATTCGGCCGATGTCAGATATACATTAGCGCCTTCGCCGAGCCGATTAGGGAAGTTTCTCGTCGAAGTCGAGAGAACCGTAGATCGCGGCGCTACACGGGCCTGATTGCCCATGCAGAGGGAGCAGCCGGGCATCTCTGTTCTCGCACCCGCGCGTCCGAAGATCGCGTAGTAGCCCTCTTCCATTAACTGGTGTTCGTCCATTCGTGTTGGCGGACAGATCCACATGCGGGTCGAGACGGGCGCTCCATGAGCCTCCAGCAGTTGCCCTGCAGCCCTGAAGTGGCCGATATTGGTCATGCAGCTACCGATGAATACCTCGTCCACGGTGTCGCCCTGTACCTCAGAAAGCAATCTGGCGTCGTCAGGATCGTTGGGCGCACAAACAATCGGCTGATTGATATCGTTTAGGTTGATCTCTATCACGGCGGCATATTCCGCATTCTCGTCGGCTTCCATGAGCTCTGGGTGGGCCAGCCATGCCTCCATGCTACGTGCGCGACGCTCGAGGGTGCGCGGATCTCCGTAACCCTCAGCGATCATGGAGCGCAGCAGTACGATATTGGAGCGTAGATAATCAGAGATGGTTTCTTCGCTCAGCTTGATAGTGCAACCCGCTGCTGAGCGTTCAGCCGAAGCATCCGATAGTTCAAAGGCCTGCTCGACCGTGAGTGAATCGAGACCTTCTATCTCAAGTATTCGGCCTGAAAATATGTTTTTCTTGCCTTTTTTCTCTACTGTGAGCAGCCCCTGCTGGATAGCGTAATAAGGGATTGCGTGAACCAAGTCACGCAGCGTGACGCCCGGTTGCATGTTGCCACTAAATCGCACCAGCACCGATTCCGGCATGTCGAGTGGCATTACGCCGGTGGCGGCAGCAAAAGCAACCAGTCCCGATCCGGCGGGGAAGGAGATGCCAATAGGGAACCGCGTATGGGAGTCTCCGCCGGTCCCAACGGTATCGGGTAGCAGCATTCGATTTAGCCAGCTATGAATAATCCCATCGCCGGGGCGCAACGATACGCCGCCTCTCGTCATGATGAAATCAGGCAGTGTATGTTGGGTTTGTATATCAACCGGCTTGGGGTAGGCGGCGGTATGGCAGAAAGACTGCATCGTCAAATCCGCAGAGAATCCAAGGCAAGCAAGGTCCTGGAGCTCGTCCCGTGTCATAGGGCCGGTCGTATCCTGAGAGCCAACGGTGGTCATGCGAGGCTCGCAATAGGTGCCAGGGCGAATCCCGTCGACGCCGCATGCTCGCCCGACCATTTTTTGCGCAAGTGTGAAGCCTTTATCAGACGCCTCAGGCTGATCAGGTTTTCTGAATAGCGTGCTTTCCTCAAGTCCCAGCGCTTCGCGAGCCTTCGCAGTCAGTCCGCGGCCAATAATCAGATTAATACGCCCGCCGGCGCGCACCTCGTCCAGCAGCACTTCCGAGCGGAGTTCGAATTCGGATAGAACCTCGCCCGATGAAGATAAGATCTTCCCCTCATAGGGCTTGATCTCAATCACGTCGCCCATTTTCAGTTGGTCGACTGGGGCTTCAAATACCAGTGCCCCGGCGTCCTCCATCGTGTTGTAGAAAATGGGGGCGACCTTACCACCAATGCAAACCCCTCCGGCGCGCTTGTTGGGTATTCCGGGAGTGTCCTCGCCAAAGTACCACAGCACTGAATTGGTGGCTGATTTGCGCGACGAACCTGTCCCGACCACATCGCCCACAAAGGCTACCGGCAGGCCGCTGGAGTTAATCGCTTCTATTTGCTTTAACGGACCGGTCACTCCCGGTTCATCGGGGTCGATGCCCTCTCGGGCCATTTTGAACATGGCGAGCGCGTGCAGTGGAATATCGGGGCGCGACCAAGCGTCCGGGGCGGGGGAGAGGTCATCGGTATTAGTCTCTCCCGTCACCTTGAAAACCACCATTTTCAGTGATTCAGGCACGGTCTTTCTCGACGTGAACCATTCGCCATCGGCCCAGCTTTGAAGCACCGATTGGGCATTAAGGGAGCCTTTGTTCGCCAATTCGACCACGTCATGAAAAGCATCGAATACCAAAAGGGTCTTCTTTAGCTGGTTGGCGGCCTGCTCTCCGAGCGCTTCGTCATCAATGAGGGCTATGAGTGTCCCGATGTTGTATCCACCATGCATGTTCCCCAGTAGCTGGATCGCCATGTCACGATTGATCAACGAGCATTGACTTTCACCTTTTGCGATCGCCGATAAGAACCCCGCTTTGACGTATGCAGCCTCATCGACACCCGGAGGCACTCGCTCAGCAATCAGTTCTAGCAAAAACTCTGCTTCACCGTCGGGCGGGTTGTTAAGCAATGCTATGAGCTCCGATACCTGCGCTGGAGACAGGGGAGTAGGGGGAATGCCTAATGCCGCGCGCTCCGCAACATGCTGTCGATAGGCATCTAACATGGAATAGTCCTCTTAAAAATCGGGTGATTGGGGGCCGTAACGTGACTCGCTAGTATACCGCGGCATTGCTCCTCGGCGTTATCGCGCGACGAAATACAGCTTATTTGTTTTGGGCATGCCACTTCAGCGGCTTACCCGAAAATCGAGGTAGGTCTCTATCACAAACTGCTAAAATGGGCCGCTTGGAGGTCTAATGTCCCACTCGTTGCCCGTAAGAACACCCTGTATCGGCGTATGCTCAACCGGCGTGGGCGACCTCGTCTGTCGCGGATGCAAGCGTTTTGCGCATGAGGTAATCGATTGGAACGGATATTCTCCTGAACAAAAGCGTGCAATCGATAGCCGCCTGGATTCGTTTCTCGCAAAGTGCGTGCAAAATAAATTCCGGATTACTGATTTATCTTTACTGCAGTGGCAGTTGGAGGTCCAGCAGATCAGGATTCAGGCCCAACACGATCCTTATTGCCATGTATTTGCTTTGCTGAAAGCGGGTGCAAATCAAATCATATCGCCGGAGCAGTATGGATTTGAGGTTCTCCCTCCCCATCGCGATAAAGCGCTCTCCCTGCTGAGAGACGAGATTGATGAAGAATTCTGGATCCTGTCCGCGGCCCACTATGATCGCTACATCGCAACCGGTGACCTGTTTTTGGCTGACTCTCACTCTGGAGCGGTCGGATGACCTTGCAGGCCGATTTGCGAAGAGTTCAGGCGTTTCTGCCTTGTCCCACGCCGGATAGCTGGGTCGAGATGGCGCGCTGCTCGGAAAACGAAATGGTATTGCTCACCGATCATGCAAACTGTGAAAAAAAAGCCGCTTCAACCGCACTTGGCTTGATGCATCGCTATCCCTCTCATCTCTCTCTACGGAGCAAAATGTCACGACTCG
>JAYNNB010000010.1:0-20962 GCA_038112515.1 Luminiphilus sp. | reverse complement strand
GATGAGCCCGGCCGATTGGTTGATGTCTTGATTGTTGGTGCATTGATTGAGGCGAGATCGTGTGAGCGATTTTCGCGACTGGCCCCGGAGCTAGATCCCGCGCTAGGAGCGTTCTATCAAAAGTTGCTGCAAAGCGAAGCACGCCATTTTACTGACTATCTTGATTTGGCGAAGCGTCACAGCGACGCGAATGAGATGGCAGGCAGGTTAGCGCACTTCAAAAATTTAGAGGTTGCATTAATCGAAGGCGCCGACACAGAGTTCAGATTTCACAGCGGTGCCCCGAGCGCGGCGCGTTAATGTATCAGGAACTGCTCGAGCGTCAGTGACTCGTCCTTTTCTCTCAGCAACCATCCGCTACTCTCGCTCCAATCCCCGAGCACAATACGTTCTCCAGCGAGTAAGGAATGTCTGGCGGGTCGATGAGTGTGTCCGTGAATCATGATTCTCGCGTTAGATTTGGACATCAAGGCGTCTACTGCCTCGGGGTTCACGTCCATGATATCTTCGGGCTTGTTGCTTGCGGCATCGATGCTGAGGGCGCGAAGCTGTCGAGCGAGCTCTCGCCGTTCTTCCAAATCCTTTGACATCATCTCTGTCTGCCATGCCACATCGTGAACCATGGTTCTGAAGGCTTGGTAATCCTTATCGTCAGTACACAGCGTGTCTCCGTGGAGCAGCACTGCCCGCTCTCCGGCAACCTCGCAGAGCGTCTCGTCGCTCAGTAGTTTCGCGCCCACATCGTCGGCAAAGCGTTGGCCCAGCATAAAATCTCTGTTGCCCCTGCCGATGAGTAATTCACAGCCTCTACGAGAAGTCGCAAACAATAGTTCCCGAAGCCGATCTGCAAGCGGCGAATCGTCGTCATCGCCTACCCAGGCTTCGAAAAAGTCGCCGAGAATCACCACTGAGTCGGGTAGGGGGTCCCTCGAGAGGAGCTCTGATAGCGCCGCCTCTATTTTTGGGGTTTCTTCGCTCAGATGCAGGTCACTGATAAAGACCCTGTGCATTGACGCAGCCTATTCCCCGATGAGCGCGATGCTCTCGATAATAATGGGCTCCATGGGCACATCTTGATGACCCATTTGGCTGCCTGTTTGCACGCAGCGGATTTTATCGAGGACATCTTCGCCATCGGTGACCTTGCCAAATACGGCATAGCCCCAGCCCTGAATATTTTCAGCGGTATGGTTGAGGAAGTCGTTGTCTTGAACATTAATAAAAAACTGCGCCGTAGCGGAGTGAGGATCTTGTGTTCGTGCCATGGCAATCGTGCCGCGATCATTTTTAAGGCCGTTATTTGCCTCGTTTTCGACAGGCGCTTTGGTTTCCTTTTGCTCCATATCTGCGCAAAAGCCACCGCCTTGAATCATGAAGTTATCGATAACGCGATGAAATATGGTTCCGTTATAAAAGCCGTCAGTCACATAAGAGAGAAAATTATCTACGGTTTTTGGGGCGTTTTCTGCATCAAGTTCGAGCGTAATGGGCCCAACGGTGGTCGTCATCAATACTTGTGCTGCTGGCATGTGAACCTCAGGTGATCAATGGGAAAGCGCGCATCCTACTAGAGTCGGGAGGTTCTGACGATCCCGAATTTTTTGCTGTTACTAAACACACCGATGTGCCACGCGGGATCGCCAGTTGATATAGTACGCCGCTCTCCGATTGCGATTCAGGATTCAGGTTTCAGCATGTCCGCGGAACTGCGCAGTAATTTTTTACGCACTCAGATTGAGAGCGACCTTGCGAACGGCCGGGTCGCCGAGTTGGTCACTCGCTTTCCACCTGAGCCCAACGGCTTCTTGCACATTGGTCACGCCAAGTCGATTACCGTAAATTTTGGTCTTGCCGAACAATTCGGGGGGCGTTGTCACCTCCGCTTCGACGACACGAATCCAGAAAAGGAGAGCCAGGAATTTATTGATTCGATTCAAGAGGATGTGCGCTGGCTCGGTTTCGAATGGTCTGGTGAGGTGCGCTATGCCTCATCCTACTTCGATCAGCTCTATGATTGGGCCCTTCACCTGATCGATAAAGGGCTGGCCTATGTATGTGATTTGTCTGCCGAGGAAGCGCGTGAATATCGCGGCACCTTGAAGGCGCCGGGAAGAGACAGCCCTTATCGCGATCGCAGTAGGGAAGATAATCTCGCTCTATTTCAGCGTATGCGGGCCGGGGAGTTCGCGGACGGAGAGCGGGTGTTGAGAGCCAAGATCGATATGGCGTCGCCCAATATCAATCTCCGTGACCCAATTCTCTATCGTATTCGGCATGCGACACATCACCAAACCGGGGACCAGTGGCCGATCTACCCGACCTACGATTTTGCCCACGGGCAGGAAGACGCTATCGAGGGAATCACGCATTCGATTTGTACGCTGGAGTTCGAAGACCACCGGCCCCTGTACGATTGGTTTATTGCAAATTTGCCCGTGCCTAACAGGCCTCGTCAAATCGAGTTCGCACGGTTGAATACCAGTTACACGGTCACCAGTAAGCGGAAATTGAAGCAGTTGGTTGATGAAGGCATGGTCTCTGGCTGGGACGACCCGCGCATGCCAACCATTGCTGGATTGCGGCGCCGCGGATATCCGGCCGGGGCGATTCGACATTTCTGCGAGGAGATCGGCACCTCGCGCTCTGATAGCGTGGTGGATGTAGCGATGCTCGAAAGCGCTGTGAGAGACCATCTCAATAAATCTGCACCAAGAGCGATGTGCGTAATGGCACCGGTCCGCTTGGTGTTAACCAATTTTTCCGGTCCGCTTCATTTGTCCGTCCCGAATCACCCCTCAGATCCGAGTTTCGGTCAGCGCAACCTCACGATGGATTCAGAGCTGTTCATTGATCAAGATGACTTTCGCGAGACTGCCAACAAGCAATTTAAGCGTTTGGTATTGGGTAAGCGTGTCCGGCTTAGAGGTGCTCTCGTGGTTGAGGCGGATTCTTGTGACAAGGATGAGGCTGGCAGTGTGACTGCTATTTATGCCCGGTGCGTGACACAGGAGCCGGGGTTGGATCCCGAGGACGGTATCAAGCCAAAGGGCGTGATTCATTGGGTGTCTGCGGCTGCGGGGGTCCCAGCGACAGTGCGGCAGTACGATCGACTATTTTGCACGCCCGATCCGGGGCGCGCTGATAGCTTGATTGACGTCGTCAATGCCGCAAGCCTCACTGTCATTGAGGGGGCAATAGTTGAGCCTGCGCTTTGTGACGCAGACCCCGAAGACGTTTTTCAGTTTGAGCGCGAGGGGTACTTTGTGGCCGATCGTTTTGATCACGCCACGGGTAACCCTGTGTTCAACCGGGTCATCGGCCTTCGTGATACTTGGTCTGAATGAATGAGTGAACTGCAGCTCTACAACACGCTCTCTCGAAAAAAAGAGCGCTTCATTCCCAATGATCCTGATCGTATTACGATGTATGTCTGCGGGCCTACCGTCTATAACTTTGCGCATATCGGTAATGCTCGACCCGTGGTCGTGTTCGACTGTCTGTACCGAGTGCTACGGGCGCTGTATCCCAATGTCGTTTACGCCCGCAATATCACCGATATTGATGACAAGATCATTCAGGCGGCTTCTGAGAAGAATTGCACGATAGATACGATCAGTCAGGAATTTACGGAGAAGTATCGACAGGATATGGGAGCGCTTAACGCGTTGACGCCGACTATTGAGCCTCTGGCGACAGAGCATCTTGCAGAGATGATCGTTCTGACGGAGCGCCTCCTCGATAATCAAAATGCGTATGTATCCGCGGGGCACGTTTTGTTTTCGGTTGAGTCCATGCCCGGCTACGGTGCTTTGAGTGGTCGAAATCTTGAGGATATGTTGGCCGGTGCCAGAGTAGAGGTGGCCGATTACAAGCGCCATCCGGGGGATTTTGTATTGTGGAAGCCGTCAGCCGATGTTGAGCCCGGCTGGGAGAGTCCGTGGGGGCGGGGCCGGCCGGGTTGGCACCTCGAATGCTCCGCGATGATTGATGCCCATCTTGGTCGTGCGATTGACATTCATGGGGGCGGTCGCGACCTAATATTTCCTCATCATGAAAATGAGCGAGCCCAGAGCTGCTGTGGCTATGGCGGAGATTTTGTGAAGTATTGGGTTCACAACGCTTATGTCGATATGGAAGGTGAGAAAATGTCAAAGTCTCTCGGGAACGTTCGCACGGTTCGAGAGCTTCTAGCAGAGTATCCGGGCGAGGTTCTGCGGTTTTCTCTTTTATCCGCACATTACCGATCTCCACTGGATTTTTCGCGCGCAGGGCTCGAGGCGGCGAAGACGCAGTTGGATGCTTTTTATGCGGCACTGCGAAAACACGAGGACTGCAAGCCCGATGCTGTTTCAGTCAGGGAATCTTCGGTATTTCACGCCTTGTTGGATGACATCAACACCCCTGAAGCCATTGCAAACCTGCACGCAACGGCGACGCGATTGAATAAGGCGGAGGATCCTCGGGAGATCTCTGCCGCAAAGGGAGATCTGTTGGTGAGTGGTGGGCTTCTTGGAATCCTGCAGTCAGATCCCGAAACCTGGTTCACTCAAGCCGTGGGTTCCAGCACGTCAGGACTGAGTGCGGCTCAGATAGAAAACCTGATTGAAGAACGCCTTTTGGCACGCCGAGACCGTGATTTTGCGCGAGCCGACGAAATTCGCGGCCTGCTTGATGAGCAGGGAGTGGTGCTCGAGGATGGCGTAGAAGGCACGAAGTGGCGGCGGCGTCACTAAGGCCGCGCGCGGCTAGAGGGGTGGCTCATTGGCTTAACGCCTTTTCACCGGATTGCACCGTTTGCTGAATCAGTGTGTTGATCGTCATAGGGCCTACGCCACCCGGTACGGGCGTTAATGCCTTGACTCGGCCATTCAGTGGTGAGAGTTCAATATCGCCAACGCCACCGGGGTGGTAGCCGGCGTCGATAACAATCGCGTCTTCTTTAATCCAGTCGGCGCGAATAAATTCGGGCCTTCCCACCGCTCCAACGACCAAATCCGCCTGTCGTATAAGCGTATCGAGACCCTTGGTACGAGAGTGGCAAATCGTCACGGTAGCATTGGCTTCAAGCAGCATCATAGCCATTGGTTTGCCGAGTATGGGACTGCGACCCACCACGACTGCATGGAGTCCCTCCAGGCTCAATTCATAGTGGTTTAGTAGTCGCATGATGCCTTGCGGGGTCGCGCATCCGTAGGCGGGTTCGCCCATCGCCATGCGTCCAAAGCCCAGGCAAGTGACACCGTCGACGTCCTTTTCCAGCGCTATCATATCGAAGCAGGCTCGCTCGTCGATGTGTTCCGGCACAGGGTGTTGAAGCAGAATGCCATGCACGTCCGGGTTTTCGTTGAGTTGCTCTATCTCCCGCAATAAATCATTAGTGCGCGTGCTCGCGGGTAGTTCAATTGCGAGGGACTCCATGCCCACCCTGCGGCACGCGTTACCCTTCATTTTCACGTAGGTGGCCGAGGCGGGGTCATCTCCGACCAAAATGGTCGCTAGTACCGGCGTTCTTCCACCAGACTGAGTTTTTAGGGCGTCCACCCGAGCGGATAGCTCTGCCTCAGAGCGTTCAGCAACCTGTTTTCCGTCAAGGATGAGTGCAGACATGCGGAATGATTCCCCTTAAAAAGTCGGGGATTCTTGCAGAGTCTCTGGAGGGAAGGAAGTGTTTTCCTGCGACATTGCCCAATATTAGCAATGTCGGTACACTGCGCGCCGCGCGAGGGAGAACCCCGCGTCTTCGGGGTGTAGCGCAGTCTGGTAGCGCGCCTGCTTTGGGAGCAGGATGTCGGGGGTTCGAATCCCTCCACCCCGACCACTTTTCCTCCGCTATGCCATAGGGGGAAGGGTGGTACCTCAGGCAGGCATGCAGATCTCGCATGCTTCTTGATGGTGGCTGTAGCTCACCAGGTAGAGCACCGGATTGTGGCTCCGGAGGTAGCGGGTTCGAGACCCGTCAGCCACCCCACCTCTCTTTTTCCCGTGCTGGCCGGCGAGGGTACCGCGTTTGAGTTACGGTGCCTGAGGGCTGGATTTAGAAAGCGGGGCCGAGGCCCCGTGGGTTTATTGGTTCGCTCTTGGCGATTCCCTCAACAAGTCACGTTCAGACTGGCTTCTTCATCCATACCTGCAGCAGCTGCATAAGGATGATTGATCCTACAAACACCATCTGTATGGGATTCATAGACGGTACGTTACTCGCCTGCTCGATGAACGCTTGAGCAGCGCCAGAGAGTTGTCCCGTCTGTCCAATGGTAGTCAGGCCTGAGGCGACATCTCTGAACAGTCCATTGGTGTTCACCATTAGCGTGCACATGAAGGCGCTGACGCTCAAGCAATACAGGCTGACCAATATCTTGCCCACCACGGGTGCGTCGCCGGTTTGGTAAATGTTGCTGGTCATTCGAAATCCAAGCCAAGTCGCTACGACATAACCTAGGAACCACACTGCATTGCCCGACATGAAGCCGGCGAGAATATTCCACATGTCTAATTCGGACATCACTTCCCCCTAAAATTGTATTTTTGATTTGCGCCTTTCGGCCCAATCAGTATGTCTCAGGGCAGGAAAGTGTCAAATGCCATTAGCGGGATAGGGGCGGGTTGGGTGTGGGGACAAAAAGCGCTGACAAAAAGAAAGGGGGCGATCCGTGCCCCCGAAGTTACCGTTTCAGGCCTGGGTAGTGAGGCCGTCCTTGGCCGCCTGTAACGCACTGCTCTCCTAGCTGGCGACCAGTATTTCGCAATTTGCGATATAAGTCAACCCTGAAAGCAAATTTCAAAAAAACCAAGTTAATATTCTTAACTAACTGATATTAATTTAATAACTACTAAAATTTGGGTCGATTTTTGCTCCTCTCCCTGTCGGCTCCTCGCTAGAATATTGCATATTGCAATACCTTGGTTTCGCTGCGCGTGTGCAGGCTCATCAAGCTGTGGCGGTCTTCACTCATTACCTACAATGCGTGATAACGGGCTAAGAAGCGGGTGAGTAATCGCGGATCGGCCCACTCGTGCCCCGCCGACTGAAAATGGTCGATAAGACGCTGTGTCGGGTAGGAATAATAACTGCCTTGCGTGCAGGGAGGGGTAGATGGGAGCGTTTGCTTGTGGGTCAAGGCGGTTATGGCTCGGGCGAGGGCAGGGCACCCCGATTCGTAAAGGCGCAGTACGTTTCCCAGGTAGCAGCTTGTCGGCTCTCTCCAGACGCCTTGCTGGCTAATAATCGGTCCCGAGTCAATCGATTCATCGGTTATCCAATGCACTGTGCTGAAAATCTCATCGTCGGCATTCAGCATTGCGCGAAAGGTTGCCATGACACCGCGATACTCCGGTAACTTGCCGGAGTGAAGGTTGAGAACACCCAGCCTTGGTATTGCGATCGCAGCCGCGTGCAGGATTCGGCCGTAGCGAATGCTTACGATGAGATCAGGCTGAGTGGCTTGCAGCGCTCTCAGGCCAATCTCGGTGTTGGGCTCTTCGAGCGGACAAATCGGCGTTTTAAGGTATCTGGTCAAGCCGGTAAAGGTGAGCAGCTCGCCTCGCTGCTCGGAGCGATCGAGAATGGGGAAAATCACTTGGTTCGGCAGCGTTTGCTCAAAAAAAGCCAATCGATCCAGTGCGCTGGATTTGTGGGCGCTTCCGACGTGACTGGAAGAACGCACCGTCAATTCGTGATGCTCAGACAGCGCAGGTAGCAGCAAATTAAGCGCGTAGTTGCTATAGAGATCGAGATTGACGAGAAATGTGATACGCACGGTAACTTCAGAGCATCGGCATCAGGAGACGAGGGCATCATAGGACGGAGGCTAAGCCGCGCCAAGCTCGCTCCAGCAGATCCGGTCAGTACGCTCCTGCGCTGCTGAGATGATGAACGTTACCTCATACCGGCCCGGCTCAGCGCTCGCAACACGATGGAGTGCCACACGATTGATGTCAGACTGGCTATACTGTAGTTCACCGAGTCTGCTGACTTAAGATATCGCAGAGATAAGGGGTCCTCCTGAAATTCCCGGCGCTGTCAGGGGGGAGAGCCAAACAGGCAGATGAAAGATCATGTATCGAGTTATTACCTGCAACACTAACGGTATCCGCGCGGCGGCGCGGAAAGGTTTTTTTGCCTGGTTGAGCCAGCAATCTGCGGATGTGGTCTGCATACAGGAAATCAAGGCAAAAGAGGTTCAGCTGACGGATTCGGTGTTCTACCCGGAGGGCTACCACTGTTTTTACAACGAAGCAGAGCGCCCGGGCTACGCCGGTACCGCAGTATTTACCAAGGAAAAGCCTCAACGCGTCGTGTCAAGATTAAATTGGGAGCTTGTTGATTCCGAGGGGCGCTATCTTCAGGTTGATTTTCCGGGGCTCAGCGTGGTCTCACTCTACGTACCTTCGGGATCTGCGTCCGACGCGGCACAGGCGCGCAAAGACGCGTTCATGGAGCCCTTTTACCAGCATCTGGCGGCGCTAAGGCGCAAGCGTCGCGAATTCATTATTTGCGCCGACTGGAACACCTGTCATCAAAACATTGATTTGAAAAACTGGCGCGCCAATCAGAAGAATTCCGGCTTTATGCCCCATGAGCGTGCGTGGTTGGACCGAATTTATGGTGATCTACAGTGGGTCGATATCTTCAGGGAGATCACCGACGAGCCGGAGTTGTACACCTGGTGGTCGAATCGGGGGCAGGCGTGGGCTAATAATGTGGGGTGGCGTCTGGACTATATGCTGGTGACCCCGGGTTTGTCGGGTAAGGGATTACGGCAGTCAATCTATCGCGATGAGCGCTTCTCCGACCATGCGCCACTCACTATTGATTTTCAGCTTTAACAATACGCTCTGGTTTGAGCGTTACCGTTCCTCGGTCCCTCGCACTTGTCTCGGGGCTAATCAAGCCAGCCGATTTACCGTGGAGAGTATTGTTGCCAACTCGAACAGGGCTTAGAGTGTCGCGCTGTATCGAGGAGAAGAGACCATGCTAATTCCCCAGGCGTATGCCCAAACCGCCGCCCAGCAACCGCAAGGTGGTGGCCTGTTCTTGCCGCTCATGATGATCGGTATTTTGGTATTCATGTACTTCACAACTATTAGGCCTCAGCGGAAGCGACAAAAAGAGCATGCCGAGATGGTTGGGTCCCTCAAGAAAGGTGATGAGGTTGCCTTGTCTTCAGGTATGTTGGGAAAAATCAGCGGGCTTGATAGCAACTACCTGATCCTGTCAGTTGGTAATAATGTGGAGCTTAAATTTCAGAAAATTCACGTCACCTCGGTTCTGCCGAAAGGCACCTTGAAGTCGGTCGGTGTCGAATCCGCTTGAGTACCCATCGCGGCTGAGCCTAGCTAGGACGCCCACGCCATTTCATGCTTTGAGCCGCGCCTCGGAGCGCTGGGGTAGGGGCAAGCGCTTATGGATTAAGCGTGACGATCTTACGGGCACCCTGCTTACGGGGAATAAGGTCAGAAAGCTCGAGTTCATCGCGGCCCACGCGATCGAGAATGGTTACGGCACGCTCGTTACTTGCGGTGGCGTACAGAGTAACCATTGCCGAGCGACCGCGCTGGTGGCAGCCCAGCTCGGATTGCGCTGCCACCTCGTGCTCCGAGACGACGGATCAGCGCAGCGGGGTACCGGGAACTTCCTGCTTGATCAAATTGCCGGTGCCTCCTATGAGATATTGCCGGCGGCCGGATGGAACACTGCCTTGCAATCGGCCTATCGGCGACTTGAGCAACGCTTTCTGGAGCTGAACCAACCCGCACTGATGATCCCAACGGGGGGAAGCGATACGTTGGGCATATGGGGTTACATCTTGGCCTCAGAGGAGCTGGGGCGAGACGTTGCTGCCCAGCAAATTCAACAGGCTGCTGTAGTCCTCGCCACTGGCTCTGCGGGCACGCAGACCGGTCTCACAGCGGGCGTAGCAATCGCAGGTTTGCCTCTGTCGGTAACGGGATATGCGGTGTGTGACAATGCCGAGTGGTTTGACTCGCGAGTCACTTCTGATTGGCTGGCTTCGCGGCGTCGCTGGCCGCAGCTTCCTCCGGTTACAGTGCGCCCCGTCACCCGGGATCATAGTGCAGGGCCCGCCTATGGCATTGCGCCTCCTGAGGTGTATCAGCTGATTGTTGAGCTGGCGCGGCTCGAGGGCGTGGTGCTAGACCCCGTTTACACGGGGAAGGCCTTTTATGGTTTGTTGAAGGATATTCAAGACGGCTATTTTGATGGCGTGGACGACATTATTTTTATTCATACCGGGGGTGTTTTCGGCCTTTTTGCCCATGACCAGCCGCTTACCCATGCGGCCAGCTAACGCATCCTCAACGCTGGGATTGGCGTGAACACTGCTAACGCCCCAATACCTGAGACCTATGGCTTTTGCCGGCGCAGGGTGCAATTGTGCGTGGACGGTTAGTGGCTCAAGATGTGTGGGGTTAGTGCGCGCACTCGTCTTTGACTAAGGTCGATTGGGGAAAATTCATGCAAGCGATCGTTACGGAAATTAACAGTTGGGCCTGGGGTGTCCCCATGCAGGTGCTGCTGCTGGGCACCGGCATCTTTCTGACTGCGGGTCTGGGGTTTCTCACTTGGATCAGGCTCGGGTTGGCGTTTCGCATGCTGGCCTCAGGGAGAAATGGGCGCGGAGACGGCGACATTCCGCCATTTCGAGCCCTAATGACCTCACTGAGTGCGACCATCGGTACCGGCAATATTGCCGGCGTTGCAACAGCGATGACGCTGGGGGGCCCCGGTGCATTATTTTGGATGTGGCTGACGGCGCTGTTCGGCATGGCCATGAAATACGCTGAAGCGGTTTTGGCGGTGCGCTTCAGAGAGCAGGATGATCGCGGCGGCTTTAGTGGTGGGCCGATGTACTACATCAAAAACGGCCTCGGTCCGCGTTTTGCCATTCTCGGCGGCGCTTTTGCGTTGTTCGGCAGCCTGGCAGGCTTTGGATTGGCCAATACGGTGCAGTCCAATTCGGTGGCGCAGGTATTAACGGATCAATTTGAAATCCCTTGGGCCGTGACGGGAGGGGTTCTGATGCTGCTGGTGGGCGCCGTTATTTTGGGTGGTATCAAGCGGATTGCTGCAACGGCCAGTGCGGTGGTGCCTGCCATGGCGGTCGCATACGTGGTGATGAGCCTCGTGGTCATCGGTTCGCACTGGGAACAGATCCCTGCGGCGTTGTCCGAAATTATTGGCACCGCTTTTTCCGGCGCCTCGGCGGCGGGGGGATTCGCGGGGGCCACGGTATGGGCAGCCATTCGATTTGGGGTTGCTCGTGGCATCTTTTCAAACGAAGCGGGATTGGGTAGTGCGCCGATTGCGCATGCCGCTGCACAAACCAATGAGCCCGTAGAGCAGGGATTGATCGCGATGCTGGGAACGTTTATCGATACTCTGGTGGTGTGCACCATGACGGGACTGGTGATTATGCTGACCGGGGTCCTGGAGTCAGGTATTTCCGGGGCCAGTTTGACTGCAATGGCATTTGGCAGCGCGTTGCCGGGCGGCGAGCTCGTCGTAACGGTGGGGGTTGTTTTGTTCGCAACCACCACCATGATCGGCTGGTCATTCTACGGGGAGCGCTGTGTCGTTTATTTGATGGGTACTCGAGGGATCATGCCTTTCCGTATTCTTTGGGTGTTGGCCATTCCCATTGGCGCTGGCACGGACTTGGGTCTGATCTGGCTGATTGCTGACACCCTGAATGCCTTTATGGCCATCCCCAATCTGATCGCACTGTTATTACTGTCGCCGGTCGTTTTCCAGCTGTCCCGCGACTATTTTGGCGGTAGCGAAACTGGCGAGAGGGCGCTCTGACTTGTATGTCTGAGGTGTCGAGCGAAAAGCTGGTGATCGCGATCTCTTCGCGAGCGCTGTTTGATCTTGATGATGCACATCGCATATACGAAGAGCAGGGGCTGCGGGCATACGCCGACTATCAAATTGCCAACGAAGAAGAGGTGCTTGCTCCGGGTCAGGCTTTCCCTATGGTGCAAAAGCTGTTGGCGCTTAATGCCATGCTTCCTCATCAGCTGGGTATCGACGTTATTCTGCTCTCCAGAAACAGTGCGGATACCGGGTTACGGGTGTTTAATTCCATCGAGCATTACGGTTTGGGCATCTCCCGCGCCGCGTTCTGTGGAGGCGAGGCGCCGTGGCGATATATCAAGGCATTCGGATGTCAGCTTTTCCTGTCGGCGGAGGGCAGTGATGTCCGTGTGGCATTGGATAATGGCGTAGCGGCCGCCACCTTGGTGTCGAGTGTAGCGAGTCACTCCGATGATCCGCAGTTACGGTTTGCGTTTGATGGTGACGCGGTCTTGTTCTCCGACGAGTCGGAGCGGATTTTCAAGGCTCAGGGACTTGATGCCTTTTCTGCCAACGAAGACGCGGCGCGCAAGCGTCCCATGATGGGCGGCCCATTCAAAAACTTTCTGGCGTCGTTACAGCGGTTGCAGCAGGCGTTGCCCGCAGAAAATCCTCCGATCAGGACCGCATTGGTCACCGCGCGTTCGGCGCCCGCGCATGAGCGGGTGATCAGGACGTTAAGAGCCTGGGGTGTCCGGATCGATGAGTCGATTTTTCTTGGTGGGCTTAATAAAACTGAATTCCTGCGTGCTTACCGCGCTGATGTGTTCTTCGATGATCAGGAGACCCATTGTCAGTCGGCGGGAGATCACGTTCCCACGGGTCACGTCCCCCATGGGGTGGCCAATGCCGAGTAAAAACGAATAAAAATAGAGAATTTTATTACCTAAAGGTGGTGGCCCGCGAAAAACCGGAGTAATGTCTGCGATACAAACGAGTCAACCGAGGGCCCACGTCGCAGTGAAGTTGCAGCAACTCAGATATATCTGGGAGGTCGCTCACCACGATCTGAATGTATCTGCTACCGCGCAGAGCTTATTCACCTCTCAGCCCGGAATCAGTAAGCAGATTCGATTGCTAGAAGATGAGTTGGGCGTGGAGATCTTCGCTCGCAGTGGCAAGCACCTCACTCATATCACACCCGCCGGCGAAGTCATTCTCGACTTGGCGGGGGAAATGCTAAGGAAAGCGGATTCCATTAAGCGGGTGGCTCAGGAGTTTTCTGATGAAACCGCAGGTACCCTTTCTATCGCGACCACGCACACTCAGGCGCGATACGTTTTGCCCACGGTCATCCAGCGGTTTATGGAACGTTATCCCGATGTCTCTCTGGTAATGAAACAAGGCACACCGCCTCAAGTTGCTCAGATGGCGGCAGACGGTGAAGTTGATTTTGTCATTGCTACTGAGGCGCTTAATCAGTTTTCGAGCTTGGTAACTTTGCCTTGCTACCGCTGGAACCGTTGTGTCGTGGTGCCGAAGGATCACCCCTTAGCAGCGTTGGAGCATTGCTCACTCGAGGCCATAGCAGAGCATCCGATAGTGACCTACACAACGGGTTTTACAGGGCGCTCGAAGCTTGACGAAGCGTTTCAGGACCGGGGATTGGTACCGCGGGTCGTGTTTACGGCGGTGGACTCCGATGTCATTAAAACCTATGTGCGCCTCGGTTTGGGCATCGGCTTAATTGCTGGCATGGCTTACGACAAGCAGTTAGATAGCGATTTGATCAAAATCGACGCCTCGCATCTGTTCGCAAGTTCTGTCACTAGCCTCGGTTTTCGCAAGGGCAGCTTTTTACGCGGGTTTATGCACGATTTTATTCATGAGTTAGCGCCACATCTGGGCCGTGACTTGGTTCAAGAAGCACTGTCTCGCGCAAAACTGTCCGAGCGGGTTGCTCTCTATGAAGGTATCGCGCTGCCAGAGCACTGAATGGACGCTTCAAGGACGGCCATGATGGGGCCCACCTTATCCAGCGTTTCCTGATATTCGGCTTCCCATTCAGAGCTCGCAGTAATGCCACCACCCCCCCAGCAATAGAGCGCATTTCCCTCGGCCTCCAACGTCCGAATGGCAATGCTGCTCTGCATCCAGTTACCGCCTGCCATGACAAAGAGCGAGCCGCAGTATGCTCCCCTGGGGTAAGGTTCTAGTTCTTCAATAATCTCGACGGCGCGTTTTTTGGGCGCCCCCGAGATGGAGCCACCCGGAGAGGTGGCGAGTAAGACCTGGCCCGGAGTTAAGTTGGGTTTTAAGTCGCCTTTGATGGTGCTGATAAGGTGGTGCACATTGCCGAAGCTGTAGAGTGCACAAAGCTCGATGACCTCGATACTGCCTGCCTCGCAAAACTGACCTAAGTCGTTGCGGAGCAAATCAGTAATCATGACATTTTCAGCGCGATCTTTTTCTGAGTGAATCAGCGCTTGCGCAAGCTCGTTGTCTCTTGTCGAATCGGCGTGGCGGGGTGCGGTACCTTTAATGGGTTGCGTGATCACCTGCCCGTTGCTTATCTCAAGAAAACGCTCGGGCGAAAGTGAGAGAATGGTACGTGCGCTGTCCACTCTCATGAATCCAGAAAAGCCGCCTGCCAATTTTTCACGAGCAATCCGATAGCCTGCCCAGCAATCTCCCTCAAATACAGCATGGAATCGCTGTGCGAAATTCACTTGATAACAGTCACCCGCAAGAATGTAGTCCTGGATGCTCTCGATGGCGTGCCGGTAGTCTTCTCTAGAGATGCCAGGCAAGAAGGATTGCTTAATCAGGAAGGGTTCGTTGACTGCCTCAAACTCATTGCTGAGTATCGCATCGATTGCTCGTCGTGTATCTGGAGGGCAGAGAGCGTGGTAGAGCACTTCGGTGGTGCCGCTGCCGGGGTGGGAAATCATCACCCAGTGATGAAGTCCGGCGTAGCACTGTGATGGAATTGCGCTGAGCCGTGCCATAGCTCTGGCCGGTGTGTCATAGTCCAACGTGCCAACAACGAGAGCACCGTTGAGAAGGTCGGCAGAGCCAAACGTGTCATAGCCCTCATAGGTGTGCCCCAGCGCCTGCTCAATGTCGGTCATCCAATTGACCAGGTCGCCCGAATAATCCTTGGCTGAGAAGGTTGATGTGGGCAGTGCCGTAATGAGCTCTAGCTCACTTCCATTGGCTTTGTTGCCGCTGTCCAAGTAAACAAATCCGGGCAGGTGGGAAAAGCGATCCGCCCAATCAGCCAAAGACAGGGTGAAGGGAAGCGATACGACGCTGCCTGAGGAGACCATAAATAACCCTATGAGCGTTAGGGGTAAAATTGACAGGAATGCGTAAGGATAAGTAATGTCTCGCCCTATGCACAGCGAGGAGTGTGCAGGGTTTTCAAGTGCGGTGAACCGTAGACCGCGCGAATCGATCTAACCTGAGAGTTTATCCATGAAAAATGGTGCCGCAGGGGCCGACCCAGCATCCGAGGGCGTGTCTCTTTCCAACCCTTTTGCCGCCGAGCAGGCTGAGCAAACTGATGTGGGCCGCTATGAGGCCACGTTACAACGGGGCCTTGAGCTCCGCGAGCGACCCTACGTTGCCGCGGGGACAGCCAGTCGTCAGCGGCAGCATCTGAAGGGGAGAATGACCGTATGGGAGAGAATTCGGTACCTCGCCGATGATGAGCCCCATGTGCTTTACCAAAACTGGGGCCCGAACCTCGACGGAGCCTCACTTGTTACGGCGGTCATCACCGTAGATGGCCGCGATATCGCTGTTTATGGGCATGACTTCACCGTCAGAGCAGGCTCAATGGATGCGACCAACGGGGAAAAGCTGGCGCGCCTCTTTGAGCTGGCAGCAAAGCGGCGTATCCCTCTGGTGGGGCTCAATGACTCGGCAGGCGCCTACATTCCTGCAGGCGTTGGTGGACTGGATGGCTACGCTGATGCTTTTACCGCTCTGCGAAAAATCAGTGGCGTGGTGCCCAGCATTATGTGCATGTTTGGCTTTAATGCGGGCGGAGGCAGCTACCTGCCGCGTCAGGGAAGCTTTCTCATCCAGCCAAAAGATACCTTTTTTGGCCTGACCGGTCCGGGAGTGGTGAAGAGTGTTCTTGGTGAGGACATCACCCCTGACGAGTTGGGCGGCCCCATGGTTCATAGTCAGACGGGTGTGACCGATTTTGTTGTTGAGGATGAAGTAGCGGCCCTGAGGAAGGTTCGCGAGCTGTTGCGGTATTTGCCGGATTCCAACGCCTCTCTCGCGCCCTATCGGGAGACCTCTGACCCCGTAGACCGGCAAACCGTCGATGTCGACATTCTCTTGAAAAAGGCATTCAACTCTCCGACGGGATTTAACACGCCGTTTGACATCAGCATCATGATCCAGCAATTGTGCGACCACGGTGATTTTTTGGAGACTCAGGCGGATAGGGCGCGCAATACCATTACCGCGTTCGGCCGAATGGGAGGCCATGTTTTAGGATTTGTCGCTAATAATTCCGCGGTGGCGTCCGGGCAAATCGACATCGATGCGGCCTACAAAAATGCCCGATTTATCCGTTTCTGTAATCTCTACAATATTCCGGTGATCTTTCTTGAAGATACCACCGGATTTCTACCCGGAAGAGAGCAAGAGCATCGCGGCATCGTTCAGGCAGGGCGGGCGATGTTGGATGCCATCGTTGATTTACGAACCCCGCGATTCTTGGTTTTGGTTCGCAATGCATTTGGAGGTGCTTACGCTTCCTACAACAACTATTCGACCGGTGCTGATTTTGTTGTCGCCCTACCGACTACGCGCGTAGCAGTGATGGGGCCTGCCGGGGTCGAGTACGTTTATAAAGATGAATTGAAGAAGATCCGTGGGAGCAGAGAACAGAAACTGGCAAGCGCTGTTTCTGAACTCAGGACTAACGGGATGGGGGAAGACGAAGCGCGTAAGGAAGCATCTTCGACGGTTGATGCTGCTATCAAGGTTGAAGAGGCGGCATTAGCGCAGCGTTATGAGCGGGAAATAATGAACCCGGAGGAAGCGCTGAGTCTTGGCTCAATTTCCGAGATCGTTATGCCCTCGGAGCTTCGTCGAGTGCTCGCGCGTCAGCTCGCTTTTTGCCTACGACATTACCAGCCCGGGCCGATGAAATCAGTCCAACGAGAATTCCACTGAAAAACGTATGGGAGTGCCCCGCGAGTGGGAACAGATCAATATCTCAATAACCCGCTAATTCACGCTGACAGACGCGCAAAGCTGCGCCTATCAGAGTGGTCTGAGCAGTTTCGCTGCGCGCATTTGAAGCCGCTGATCATCTGTCGTGGCCCCATAAGAAAAGAGGCCATGGATGTCTTTGCCGAGATGGGTATCACCGGGTTTGGAATACTCCTCTCCGAGAAAGATTCCATCGTGTATCGGGGCGCCCTTGCTCCCGAGTTGCGTGCTCTCACTGACCCAGACCGCGTGCACAGGGTGCCCGACTACAGCGGTGCCACCAAGGAAGAGCGCGAGCAGCGCATACAAGACATTATCGATATTGCAAATACGTGGGGCTATAACGCTGTTTTTGCGGGCTACGGATTCATGGCCGAGGATGAGCAGATGGTAGCCGCCATGGAGTCCGCTGGGCTTAATTTCATAGGGCCCTGTTCTCGCACGGTGCGGCAGGCAGGTCTGAAGGACGAGGCGAAGCGCACTGCATTGCGAGCAGGCGTTTCGGTCACGCCCGGGATTGACAATGGAACCACCTTAACACTGCTGAAGAAGTATCCTGACGAAAAAGCGCTGATGGCGCTAGCCAATGAGCACCAGCTTGAGCTTGCGGGCACAGAAAACCCGAATGATGACCTAGAGTCTCTGGCGGAGCAGATTCTGTTAGCCAGTTACCGAAGGGGCCTGGATCTCTACACCATCGAAGAGTTGAGCGAGACGCTCACCGAGGCAGTAGAGAAAATGGCTAAAGACTATCCGCAAAATCGCGTCAGGTTGAAAGCCATTGGGGGCGGTGGCGGCAAAGGCCAACGAATCGTTCCTCTTGGTGAGGCCGCGAAGACGCCCGAATTGGTGAGGGAAATACTCAACGAGGTAAAAGCCACCGGCGTGGGCGACAACAAGAATGTACTGGTTGAGCTCAATATTGAGACAACGCGACACCAGGAGATACAGGTCATAGGTAACGGCGACTGGTGTCTAACGCTGGGAGGCAGGGATTGCTCTCTGCAAATGCATGAACAGAAATTACTCGAAGTCTCGGTAACTAGAGAATCGCTCGCCGGAGCCGAGGCGAGAGCGCGTGGCGTTGGTGCAACTGCAGAGGCGGATGTGCTCGCCCAAGATATCAAAACGCTTGACGCCATGGAGGAGGAGGCGAGTCGGTTTGGCGAGGCAGTAGGCCTCGATTCGGTATCGACGTTTGAGTGTATTGTTGATCGGGATCAACATTTCTTTATGGAAATGAACACCCGGATTCAAGTGGAACACCGTGTTTCAGAGCTGTGTTATGCGCTCCGTTTCAGCAATCCCGAAAATCCGGCCGAGAGTTTTGTGGTGGAGTCTTTGGTGGAGGCGATGGTCCTGCTCGCAGCCCATGGGCCCAGGTTGCCCAAGCCTGAGCGTATTCCGCGTTTGCCGGATAGTCTTGAAGCTCGCTTGAACGCTACCAATGACGCCCTGCAGCCTAGTGCCGGTGGCATCGTTGAGTTTTGGTCAGACCCCATTCAGGGTGAAATTAGAGACGATCAGGGTATCAGCCTGCACAATCCCGACACTGACGTGTTCATGAATTACACCCTTGCGGGGGCCTATGATTCTAATATTGCGCTGTTGCTGACTGTTGGGGACAGTCGGGAAACTGCTTATGAGCAAATGGCCGAGGTGCTGCGGGCGACGCGCCTCAGGGGTAAGGACCTGCAGACCAATCTGGCGTTTCATTATGGATTGGTGCATTGGTTCCTCGGTCGCACGGTCAACGCGAGACCCACAACCCAGTTTGTTGTGCCTTACCTCACTGCGGTTGGAGAGCTGGCGCAGGAAGCCGGACGTGTCGACGTTGATATGGCGTGGCGGCTTATTTGCCAGTCACAGCGAGAGCGAGCGCCAGAAGTCGAGCCGGCGCTGGCATCCGTCCTTGCCGCCAAGGAGAGCCTTTTCACCCGACCTTTAAAGCTTTTACTGAGGTCGCCGCACTTGCTTTCAGGGTGGCTAAGCCTCAATAGCAAGGCATTTAAATTCGAAGATGATCACTTCGTTTGGGCAGAGAATCCCATCGAGGTGCTGGCGGATACGTATCATTTTTTGCGGCTGGATTGGAATGATCGATTGCCCGCGGCCAACATGATCTGGGATCACGATCAGCAGATCCTGAATGATGCTGAGGACTTTTATCGCGAGATCGCGCGACGCTACGGGCCTGAGCAATGGGACGAGTTGAAGCAGTTCTTCTTGGGTGATGCGCCCGAAGGTACCGGACAAGAGGCGTGGCGGGACATCAAGGCGGCGCACGTTGGTTTTCAGGCGGGTGCAGACATCCTAGAGCTTTTGCCCTCGATTGCCCGGTTCACCGGCTTTTTTGATTTGGCGGTGAATCCGGATATGACGATTCATTTTCCCGAGAGACTGCTAGATCGTGATCACCAGGGCGCTATGGCTAAGTGCCTCGCGCCACCACCAGTGGCTAAATCAGATGAGATTGTCGCAGCCAGTGGAGGCATGTTTTACGGTCGCGAGGCCCCAGAGGCGCCCTTGTACGTGGAGGCGGGCCACCATTTTAATGCGGGAGACCCTCTCTACATCGTTGAGGTCATGAAGATGTTCAATAAGGTGGTAGCTCCATTTTCTGGGACCGTTGAGGAGGTCCTGGTTGAGGGTGACGGTGCCATCATCACTAAAGGTCAGCCTCTTTTTAAGGTAACGCCTGATGAGGTCGTCGAGGTGTTGTCGGAGGCAGAGCTGTCTGCGGCACGCAAAGCGCACACTGCAGAGCTGGTAGGTCGCTTCATTTCCACGGATGTTCAGGGATAACCACAATGATTACTGCGCTTGATCACATCGCTATCGCTGTTCCGAATCTCGAGGCTTCCATAGCGCGCTTTCTTGAGGATTTCGGCTTGCAGTTTGACGGAACAGAAATCGTAGAGGCCGCGCAAACATCGACGGCGTTTTTTAGTCTGCCAGAGACTCATATAGAGCTCGTTCATCCGCTTAACGGATCTGGCCCCATAGCGACTTATCTTGAAAAAAGGGGGGGTGGCATTCACCACCTTTGCTTTCGCACGAACGACATTGATGCGGATGTGGCACGTTTAAAAGAGAAGGGCTATCGCTTTATCGGAGACGAACCTACGCCGGGGGCGCATGGTTCAAGGGTAATCTTCATCCATCCCAAAAGCTGCGACGGTGTTTTGATCGAGTTGTCACAGCCGGCAGAGGAATGCTCATGAGTGTCTATGATCCCGATTCATCCACCTTGGCCGCTTGGGGAGAATTGGTTGGAAAGCAAAGCAAAGGTCTGACACCAGAGGACTTTGTGTGGCATACGCCTGAGGGCATTCCGTTGAAAACCCTCTATACGGCGGAAGACTTGGAGGGTCTCCCCTATACCAACACGCTCCCGGGTATATCGCCGTATATTCGGGGCCCGCAGGCGACGATGTACGCGGGACGCCGCTGGACGATTCGTCAGTATGCTGGCTTCTCTACCGCAGAAGCGTCCAATGCGTTCTACCGCAAATCTCTGGCGGGCGGAGGGCAAGGTATTTCCGTGGCGTTTGATCTGGCCACTCATCGCGGTTACGACTCTGATCATCCGAGAGTCTCCGGTGATGTCGGGAAAGCTGGGGTCGCCGTTGATTCCGTCGAAGATATGAAAGTGCTATTCGATGGCATTCCGCTTGACCAGGTATCGGTATCCATGACAATGAACGGCGCCGTGCTGCCAGTTCTTGCCGGGTATATCGTGGCAGCGGAGGAGCAGGGGGTCGCTCAGGCCGCGCTTTCGGGCACCATCCAAAACGATATTCTGAAAGAATTCATGGTGCGCAATACCTACATTTATCCGCCCGCACCCAGCATGCGAATCATCGGCGACATCATTGCCTATTGCTCGGCGAATCTACCCAAGTTTAATAC
>JAYNNB010000009.1:0-41121 GCA_038112515.1 Luminiphilus sp. | reverse complement strand
TACTGAGTTCAATTGAGCCTGCCAACGCTCTATTACCGGCTGGATCTCTAACGCATCGGCTTGCGCCAAACCAGCGAGGGAAAATTCATCGCTCTCTGTGGCTGCCGGCATGAGGGCGATAACCGCGTTATTCAGCGCATCACCCATGGATTCCGGAAGGCCAGCCGATACAACACCGGCTGAGGTTCCTGTTTTTTCAACGCTACCAAAGCTTTGAGCTCCCTGATTGGCAGCCATCCAATCAGCGATAGCCTGCGCCACCGCATGGGCCAAGGCACCCTCAGGCGCAGCAGGGTTTACGGCGTCATTGGCGCCGACAGGGAATAGCTCCGCCAAAGCGGCAGAGGAAAGGCCACTGGCCTTGGCAAACTTCAGAATGGCGGATTGGTCAGCCGGATCGCCCACGACCAGCAGGTCGAAGCCGGGCAACGCTGTATGGCTTGTTGGTTGCTCAGTATCGGGCCGCTTAGGGCTGGCGACACTGGCGACGGAAGTAGCGACTGCAGCCGTTTGAGCGGTCCCTGATGCCGCCGGCAAGTGCTTGCCGGTAGTGGTGCCCGCCTGCGCCTGCTCGGAGGCGGCTAACGCGCGCTTAAACGCCGTTCCCGCATCGCTGTTTGAGGCCGTCTGGGGGGCAGAACCCGTTGATTTTCCTAAGGTTCCTAACAGCTTGGCTATGTCTGATCCGATCTGAGAGTCCACAGTTCAATCGCTTGTCACATTGTTCACTACAGGGGTTAATGCAAGTCGCGTGCCAAGTCTGTTCTGGCATAACTTTGAACCGCCCATTCGTCGATGGCGTCAATTTCAATACGCTCCCGATGGGCACGTCGGTTGCTCAGCGTCTGTTGCTGCAAATGCTCATACTTTTGCAACACCTGGAGGGTCTTCTGATTCTGTTGTTGGGCGCGCTGAATCAGGTCTCTGAGCTGCATTAGCTGGCCCTCACAGTTGTTTCTGAGCCCATCCAAATCGGCGAGGAAGGACTTCATCACGCGCCAGTCTGTGATTTCCTGTCGGGTGTTAACGGCCAGTTGTTGACGAAAATACTGTTGCCGCTCGGCGACTTTATCGCGGTTGGCCTCGGTTTCCCTGAGATGGCGGCGCAAATCAGCCAGCCCCGACAGCTCCTGCTGATGGCGCCGCTGGTATTTTTGGACCAATGGATCCCACTTAGTGGCCATGCTGCCCCCGGGCAACTATTTGCGCCATTGCCGCCGTGGCTTGGTCCATTGAGCAAGATTCTGTCGCGCCCTGCCGAAGAAACTCGAGCATCATGGGCCTGATTGCGATCGCACGATCAAGCTCTGGGTCCGTTCCCTGCTCGTAAGCGCCGACCATAATGAGATCGCGATTAGCCTCGTAAAGCGACCAGAGCCGCCGAAAGTCGGTGGCCATTTTGATCTCGTGATGGTTCAGCACTTTCGCCGCCAACCTGGAAATGGAGCCACGCAGGTTGATCGCCGGATAGACCCCGGAATCGGCCAGCTCGCGCGAAAGCATGATCTGGCCATCAAGCGACGCGCGCGCGACTTCGACAATCGGGTCCATGCCTTCGTCGTGCTCAGACAGCACTGTATAAACACTGGTAATCGAACCCTCGCCATCGCCAGGCCCACCTCTCTCAATAAGTTTTGGCAGATCACTAAAGACGGACGGGGGGTAACCCTTGTTGGTAGGCGGTTCACCCGTAGCGAGACCAATTTCGCGCTGGGCATGGGCAATGCGCGTTAAGCTGTCACACAGAAGCAATACATCATTGCCCTGATCGCGAAAATACTCAGCAACCAGGTGAGCCACTTCGGCGGCCTGCCGACGCATGACCGAGGCACAGTCGGAGGTTGCCAGAATCACAACCGCCTTGCGTAGACCCTCGGGACCCAGACTTTCGGCCAAAAACTCGCCCGCCTCGCGCCCGCGCTCACCAATCAAGGCGAGCACCACCACATCCGCTACGGTGTGTCGGGTCATCATGCCCAACAGCGTACTTTTACCGACACCCGAACCGGCGATGAGCCCCACACGCTGCCCTTTGGCCAGCGTCAACACGCCATTGATTGCGCGAACACCGACATCCAAAGGCGTTTGCACGGGTTTTCGTTTCAAAGCGGGGATCGAGCGACCAAAAAAATGCGCCGTGAAGCGAGGATGAGCCAAAGGCTGTCCGTCTAGTGGATTGCCCAGGGGGTCAATCACGCGCCCCAGCAAATGCGGGCCCACCGGTAGCCCGACACGGCGATTAACCAGTCGAATACGGCTCTCCCGAGATACGCCAACTGTATCGGAGAAGGGGATGAGCTTGAGCGTCTGATCCGAAAACGCCACCACTTCTGCGGGCACATTCGGGGTCGCGGGGTCGTCTGTTTCAATTTCACACATGGCACCCAAAGGCGCCCGCAGACCCTCGCACTCCACCACATGGCCTGCAACGTGGCGTATCTTGGCCCAACGCCAGGCTTCCGGAGAGGCGAGGTGAGGCCAATTTTCATCGGCTGACGGCCGCTGTTCCGGCAGCGCTGAGTCGTTCATTGCGTTATCGGTCGCTCGGGAAACTGCGCGACGAGTTGCTCGCGGAGCTGATCGAACTCTCCTTCAAGCAACCGCTCGATCGCGATGTGCTCGTACTGAATAGAGATGTCTCCATCCGCCAGGGCGGGGTCAATAGACAGTATGACGGGCTGATCAGAGAGCATTTCCGTAAGACGCTCTTGAGGCACCCAGGCGGCCATCGCCTGAGAGACCTTAATCTCTACCGGAATATCCTCTGGTAACTCCGCCTGTTGTAGCGCCCGATGAAGGTAGTCTCGAAAAAAGGATTCATCGGTCTGCAAGGCGCTAAGGCACACCGTTTTGGCAATGTCGAGGGAAAGATCGGTAACAACCGGCCACACGCGCGGCAACGCTGCCATCTCTCGCTGGATGGCCTCTACCACACGCTCCGCCAATGCCTCGCGCTGCTGATTTTCCAAATTAGATTGGCGAATCCCCTCCGCAATACCTTCCTGATACTTTGCTTCCAACAGGGCATCTACATCGATAGGCGCCTCTTCGGTAACGGTATCGTCCGTCTCACCGCCGATCACCTCATCAGCTCCCTCTGGGGATTGCTCATCCTCAGCCGAGGCCTCGGCATCCGCGTCTGAGTGATCTCGAAGCTTTTCCCAACGCGATGTTTCAAAACCCAGCGACCGCTCCGCTAATTCTCCAGCCACGGACGCTTCACTGAAGGCCTTGGCACGGCGATCAGCGGCAAGCAGCTCATTGAGCTCCCAAACAACCGTGTCATTGGCTTTAGACAAAGTCATCTCCGCGGCCCGCAAGCACCAGCTCGCCAGCATCCGACAGCTTTCTCGCGATCCTCATAATGTTCTTTTGCGCGTCCTCTACATCAGAAATACGCATGGGGCCTTTCGACTCCATGTCGTCAATGAACATGGCTTTGGCGCGCTGCGACATATTGTCAAAGAACTTGTCGCGGGTCTCTTCACTCGCACCCTTCAACGCCACCATCAGCAGATCCGATTCGATGTTTCTCATCATGACCTGAATGGCGCGGTTATCCACCATAGAGAGATTTTCAAAGGTGAACATGTTGTCCTGAATCTGCAGCGTCAGGTCCTCATCCAAGCCGGTGAGCGCCTGCATCACTGACGTTTCCAGATCAACCTTGACGAAGTTCATGATCTTGGCAGCCGTCTTCACGCCGCCAAAACTCGAGGATTGCGCAGAGGAGTTACTCGAGAACTGCTGGGCCATAATTCTCTCGAGTTCTTCCATCGCAGAGGGCTGGACTGTCTCAAGGCGCGCCACACGCTGCATGACCTCGCCACGATTTTCCGCAGGGAGAAAACTGAGCACATCTGCCGCCACGTCGTACTCCAGCACAGACAGGATGATGGCGATCACCTGGGGATGCTCATTAATAATCATGTCGGAAATGGCACGAGCGTCCATCCAGCGAAGGATCTCCAGCCCTTTTGTCGAACCGCCGGGTAGAATCCGGCTAAGCACGGTGCTGGCTTTGTCCTCTCCCAGCGCTCGCTTCAACACGGACTCTACGTAATCAGTGGTGCCCAAGCCTAGGTTGGTCTGCTGTTTAATGGTGCCCACGAAATCGTCGAGCACCGCGCTCACGGTCTCTTGCGACAGGTCCACCACGCCAACCATGGCCGAACCCAGCGCCTGTACCTCACGCGGATTCAGGTAACGAATAATGTCAGAGGCCTGAGTCTCACCCATCAGCAACATGATGACGGCCGCACGCTCCGTGGAGGTCATGGTCTCCAGTTCGGCGCGAACAATATCGGACAGTTCTTTCTCGTCTTCGCCGGGCGCTATCTTTTTCGCTGCTTCAGCCATTGCACAACCCCCTTAAACGGGCCTGATCATCTTCTTCAATACGTTAGCAACACGCCCGGCGTCCTCTGCCACGAGTAAACGCACGACCGCAACTTTGTCATCGTAACTGTTTGCCGTATCCAGCATATCTGCCGAAATTGCCGACTTTTTGGGCTTGAGCTTGGCTTTGATCTCGTCGAGCGACTCGCCTTCCTCAAGCGCTTTTCTGTCTGCCACGCTGAGCTCACCGTCAATCAGTTGCTCGGCCAGCAGCGCCTCGTTCTCCTCTATCTTGGGCATATAGACTCTCAAGACCGGTGCAATCACCAGAAGGAAGAAGGCAATCAATCCGATCGACGTCATGCCGTGACGACCCCATTCGATAATCGCGGGATCCTTGTGCCAGGGCAAATGGTAATCCTGGGGCGGATCAGTAAAGAACGGCGCCGAGGTTAATGTAAGGGTATCGCCCCGTGCGGCGTTATAGGGCAGGGCCGTCAGCACCAAGGAACGCAGCCTGTCCAGCTCATCTGCCATAAAGCGCTGTAATTCAGCAGCAGGAATTGGCGCCAAGGACGCGGCAGCGCCCTCCAAGCCCTCAGCTTCACCCTCGGCCTCACCCTCATCCAGCAGGTCCCCGGCGGGTGCGGGCTGCTCGTCAAGCGATGCGTAATACCGGCGCTTTGCCAAGTCCCTGAGCGATTCCTCATTCACAATCACACCGGCGGTCATCGAAACCACGCGACCCGCCTGCTCTTTGACAAAGGTAATCTCTTTGTCGAGCTCGTAAGTGCGCGTGGTTTGCTCACGCTCGGTGGTCGCCGTCTGGGTGTTCGTGGGGTTAGCCGCCACTTCACCCTCGGGCACCACTTCGGGCTGGTCGGGCGGAATATTGGTGGTGCCACCGGGTACCCCGGACGCTGCGATACCCGTCTGAGAGTCAGCGGTAATGACTTCGGATCGGACTTCTGGTCTTTCTGGCTCAAAGTCCAGGTACTGCTCACGCGTGGTCTCGCGCTGGGTGAAGTCCATCTCGAGATTCACGACGGTTCGCACATTGCCGCCACCCAGGGCAGGAATCAGTAGTTCACGAATACGCTCTGCCAACTCGGCCTCGCGCTCTGCCTCAAACCGGGCGTTATTCAATGCCGGCGTTCCATCCTTGTCGGCATTACTGCCAGTCAGCAAATTGCCGTAATGATCAACAACGGTGACATCCTGTGTCGCGAGGTAGGGCACACTGGCGCTGACCAAATGAACGATTGAGAGCACTTGAGCGGGGTCAACGACCCGGCCCCGGTAAGGTTTTACGATGACTGACGCTTTGGCAGGCTGCCGGTCGCGTACAAAGACGCTCTGCTTGGGCGCGGCAAGGTGCACGCGCGCGGTTTCGATGGTGCTGATTTCCGTAATCGTGCGCGCCAGTTCGATCTCGATGGCGTTGTTGTATTTGACTTGCTCCATGAACTGGCTGGTGGTCATGGAGCTACCTTCCGCAAGTGTGCCCATGCCCCCCTCAGCAGCGGCGCGAGGGATACCCTGGGACGCCAGAAAGATCCGCGCTGCCTGGAAGTCATTTTCGGGGACCTCAAGACGACCTGTAGATTTATTAATTCTGACGTCGTAATTCGCCGCCTTCAGCGCCTCAAACGCCAGTTGCACATCGGCAGATTCAAACCCGTCTGACACGCTTCGAAAGGGAGTGGAAGTCATGATGGACCAGAAAATGAGTACCACCAAAAGCGATAGCAGGCCGATGATGGCCGGCATCGCCCGCTTCACAGCGGGCTGAGACATCACATCTCGCACAGCGGGCAGGGGCTGCCCCTGATTGGCCGCACCGCCCGCACCCTGCTCAGCAGGAACCGCTGCATTGCCAGTCTCTGCGGGAGGATTAGCCGTGCTGTCCACTTCGGTGGCGGATCCCTCAATCAAGGGTCTTTGTTCGAGCGCTGCTTCCATTATTTGTTACCTCTGTGTCGATACACCCGGCCAATTAAACCGGCATGCTCATGACATCCTGATAAGCTTTTAAAACCTTATTGCGTACCTGTAACGTTGCCTCGAAGGCAACCGACGCGCGCTGCGAGTCAATCAGCACATCCGTCACGCTGACGTCGCCACGCGCCTCGAAGTTCGTTTTTGTCTCTGCGGACTGCATTTGCGTTGCGTTAACTGACCGGATGGCGGCCAGCAAATCTGACGCAAAGCGCGATTGCTGCTGCTCGTTGCTGATGCGCAGAGACGCGTCGGCCGCCTGACTGTTCGCTAACTCAGCCTGCCGAATCACATTCATCACGCCCTGCATATTGGCTCTGTCAATCATGATGCACCTATCGATTGCATAGCGTCCGGTTCAGACGCTTTCAGTTTCTGAAGTTTATGTCTCAGCGTTCTGGGGCTGATGCCGAGCCGCTCAGCCGCTTCCTTTTTCGAATCGGTTTCCTGCAACGCCGCCTGTATCAACTGCCATTCCGCCTGTTCCTTGGCTGAAACCAAATCCTGATCTGAGTGCACGGCAAACTCCGGCGCCGCCGGTGTTGCTATAGGCGCTGTCGGATTAACGGAGGAGGGCGCGCTCAAGGAGTCGGGAGAAAATTCCAGGGCATCGAAATAAATATGCTCGGGCTGAATGATGTTGTGGATTGCCAGCACCTTGGCCCGGCAAATCACGTTGTCCAGTTCTCGAACATTACCCGGCCAGTCGTGGGCCATCAGCGCCTGAATCGCTGCCTCCTCGATCTGCATGCTCAATCCAGCAAGCTGCTCTGATGCGGCAAAGGTGATCGCCAACTGACGGATGTCCTCAGGGCGCTCCTTTAGCGGCGGTATGCCGATGTGAAAAGCATTCAGGCGGTAGAGCAAATCCTCGCGGAACTCGCCCTTTTTCACCAGATCCACCAAATTGCGATTGGTCGCGGCGACGAGGCGAACGTCAAAGTGGACCTCTTTAGTGCTGCCAATCCGGGCAGCCTTGCGCTCCTGAATAACGCGCAACAGCTTGGGCTGGATATGCAGCGGCAACTCTCCAACCTCATCGAGAAACAAGGTGCCGTTGTGGGCTTCTTCAAAGATGCCAGGCTGATCTTTTATGGCACCCGTAAAAGATCCTTTAATGTGTCCAAACAGAATGCTCTCGACCAGGTGCTCGGGCATGGCGGAACAATTGAGTGCAATAAAGGGACCTGAGGCTCTATTCGAAGCGTTGTGCAATATCTGGGCAACCACTTCTTTACCGACGCCCGAGGGCCCCGACAGAAGGGCAGTCACATCGACCTGCGCCACGCGCTGCACCAATGCGAGCATGGCCTTGCTGGTGGGGTCACTGAATACCACCTGTTTACGCTGACCACGTGCAGCAATACTTTGCTGTGCCGTCCCATCAACAGGATTCCCGGATAATGCCGCACCGTCGCTCCATGCCAAGCGCACCCGCTCGAGGATATCGGGCCAGTCCGCGCCATCGGAATAGCTTTCTAATCTGGCGAAACGCATTAATCCGGCCAGATGCGCCAGTTTGACATCGCCCTCGGGACTCAACAGCACCGAACCTTCGGGAGCCTGCTGCAATACCTGCTGCAAATAGCGCTCCTCGAGGGACCACGCAGGACCCACGGCGATACAAGCAGCACTACCTTGCGTGGCCCGCGCTGCAAAAGTGTCGGGGGCCTGTGTAATAAGCAGTTGGTTATCACCGAGCGCGTGCAGACATTCCTCGGGAAAGCCGGTTCCGCGGACAGCCAGTACGTTCAGCTGCGAATCTGCAATGGAGTCTGTTGACACTGACCTGCTTCCCAACGCGTGTAGGGTCTTAACAGCAAAGGCGGGGCCAGCATTTTTTTTATTTTTTAATTCAGTAACTTATAAATTTTATTCTGCGAGAAATCGCGGGAAATTGACAGTATTGTCAAATTTTTGACGGCTGATCGTCAGCTTTTGGTAATACTCAGCCTGCTCATCTTCTCAATCAAAGTGGTTCGCTTAACCCCGAGCAGCCGCGCGGCCTCGGAAATATTGCCATTGGCATCAGACAGCGCCTTTTCGATGAGCTGCTTTTCGAACTCACTTACGCGGTCTTTCAGGGACGCTTCAGTTAAATCCATCTGCGCAGGGGCCTCAGCTGCAGTAATGCCCAGGACGCGGCCCAATCCGTCTTCGTCTTCCTCGTTGAAGTCATTAAATATCTGGGATTGAACATCGCTAAACGAACCCCCCGATGACCCTGCGGACTCGGCAAGCTCCGGGCCCATCAACGTGACCATCTTTGGGGGTAGGAAGTCAGCGGGCAAATCGTAAAGGTTGATCGTCTCACCCGGGTACAACGCAGAGAGTCGTCTGCAGAAATTTTCCAGTTCTCGCACGTTGCCGGGCCACCGATAGGCTTGTAGCAAGCTGATAGAGCGCGCATTGAGCTTGATATTCTCGCCGCGCAGGGCATAGGCGTCGCTGAAATAATCAAAGAGCTCGACGATTTCTTCGGGTCGCTCACGTAGCGGCGCCACTGTAATGGGGATAACGTTCAGGCGAAAGAACAGGTCCTCGCGGAACTGGCCCTGATCAATTAATTCCTCCAACGGTTTGTGGGTCGCAGAAATAATACGCACGTCTACCGGGATTTCCTTTCCGGACCCTACCGGGGTCACCACCCCTTCCTGCACGGCCCGCAATAATTTTGCCTGCAAGTCCGCGGGCATATCCCCAATTTCGTCCAGCAACAGCGATCCACCATCCGCCAGCCGCATTCTGCCTTGATAGCTGCTGACAGCTCCCGAGAAGGCGCCCTTCTCGTGACCAAAAAGTTCGCTCTCCAAGAGCTCAGTAGGAATGGCGCTGCAGTTAACGGCAATGAATTGTCCCTGTGACTCCCTGCCGGAAAGGCGATGAATCTCTCTGGCAACCAGCTCTTTACCCACGCCCGTCGCGCCACGCACCAATACCGGCGCATCCGTCGGGGAAATTTTTTCGAGGTAAGCGAGAAGCTCTCGGGTAACCGCACTGCTTCCGATCAGTCGCTGTTCAGACGTCATCTGCTGTGATGCACCCTAATTTAACGACACGGATTGGAGGAGGGCACAGCATCCGACTCGCCGCGCGGGGATTCACTGTTGGTCGTGGTGATCTGCGTCATATTAGCGCCCACTATAATCTCTGAGTTCGACACGGGTCGATTGTGGCGCTGGCTGGTTCGCGTACCCGCACCGACGACGACAACCACATTCTCTGTGACCGCCTCCGACCCGGGTGCCGATTGCGTGCGGCTCGCGACGCCCTCTTGCTCCATCTGCTGGCAAACGTCTTTATAAGAGGCACTAACGATAGGCTCGCCATGGGACAGCGTCGATAATAACGGCACTATCAGGACCATTCCGAGTCTCAGGTTCATGATGCTATTCGCTGTTTGTCTCTATTTTTCACGAAGCCCAGTGCCACTCTCACGTTAAAATATAATCTGATAAGCCCCAGGTGGTGCGTCGTTTTTGGCACTTACCTTACGGTCGTCTTGCTGGCAACATACTGCATGCTTGAAAAAGCGGCAACCGCACATCGGCCTTACTCACAAGCTCAAGGAATGCCACATTGAACAGCCGCCAGTACATCGGGTCACTTTTCGAAAGATCATCCGAACATAAAGTCGCCGCCCGCAGACTCAATACATTCCTCTTTTTGCTCATCATTTTAAGTCTTGTCGCAATTACACTGGAGTCCGTTGCCTCCATTGAGGCGGCATGGTCGTCAGAGCTGCTGATCTTCGAATTTATTTCGGTGATCTTTTTCTCGATTGAATACATCCTGAGAATTTGGTCCGCACCTGATAATCGTGATCTCACTGGAAAGACAGCGCTGGGCAAAAGGCTTAATTACATTTTTAGCTTTACGGGTCTGATCGATCTCATCGCCATCCTGCCCACGCTGTTGCAATTCATTTGGGTCGGCGCTGATCTCAGATTGCTCAGGGTGATGCGATTGGCGCGACTGCTTAAGCTCAGCCACTTTACAACGGCACTCGAGGATCTCGTTTCCGCGATTCATTCAGAAAGGCAAGCCTTTGGCGCCGCGCTCTATCTCATGGTCGTCGCCTTGTTTTTATCAAGCTCGTTGATTTACGTTGCGGAGCGCGACGCGCAACCGGACGCCTTCCCATCCATTCCTGAAACCATGTGGTGGGCTATCGTCACACTGACCACCGTCGGCTATGGCGATGTGTCGCCCGTAACCGCCGGCGGCAAAATCATTGGCGCCATGACCGCGATGATGGGCGTCTGCACCGTGGCATTACTCACGGGTATTGTCGGGGCCGGCTTCTCTAAACAAATGTCCAAACAGTACGCCGAATTCGAGCAAAAAGTTCGTGAGGCGCTGGATGACGGCATCATTTCGGCTGATGAAGCCGCGGAAATTGAAGCGCTACGCGAGCGCATGGGCTTATCCAAAACGCAGGCAGATGAGCTCGCGAATCATTTAATCGAAACAAAGCGCCTCAACGCAGATTAGGCGCTCTGTTGCCCCCCCTTATCAATGGGGGCAACAACTGAGAGAGCGAGTTGGTGGTTATCCGTGGTCGCGAAAGCGAAACATCACCGGCATCAGTTTGTACTCAGGCTCACTCTCGAGATACTTTTGCTCCATCTCGGTCCACCGACTGGTTCCAATGCGCCACCTGAGGTGGTCATCGAAACCCGCTTCTGATTGCCAATAGGACATGGCGACGACGGTGTCTTCCTCGAGATCTTCGGCAACATAGATCCAGTCACATGCGGGAGCTGCCATAGTTGCTTGCGCGACGACAGAGAAGTCCGCCAGAAACGAGGCTTTTTGCGCATCTCTTACCCGATAGGTGGTTTTCACAATCAGCGACATAGTCGGTTTTCCTTTTTCTAGTCTCTCAAAAGTGTAGCTTTGGCTTAGGCTCCCCTCAAGCGCTACCGCGTCACCGAGACAAAGCTCCTTTCATCGTCTCGAGCATACTCATCATCCTCTCATGAACCTGGTGCACCGCCTTGAGGGGCCGCACCATCACCTTAAAATCCGTGATCTGGCCCTGCTCTACCTGAATGATGTCCACTCCATTGATGTGAATGCCCTCAATGGAGCACTCAAACTCCAGCATTGCCGAGTCCTGCCCGACAATCTGCCTAACGTAGCGGAAATCGGTATCGAAAACCTGACTGGCCGCACTCAGGTAGAGGAAGGTGATATCGCGCCCCCGCTGTGGGGTGTGCACCACGGGGGACCAAAACGTGCAGTCGGGGGAGAGCAACGCCATCAAATCTACCGACTCACCGCTCGCCATCACCTGATGCCATTTATCGAGCACTTCATGGATACCTTCCGTCATAACGTCTCTGCACCTCCCATCAATTGACCGACCAGAGCCAGCCTAGAGCGTCCCCTGATCTACGCGCAGATCATTGTGCGCCGCTAAACGCATCTCATAAGCCTGTTGACCCCGAAACTGATCAGCCTTTCGCATCTGGGTTTGATACTTTTTCTTCTTAAAAGCAGCAACTAGACGCAGAAATTGCTCGCCATCTTGCTCACCCGACAACCAGCCCTCAACCTGCGCAATGTCAATGCCCAACCGATAGGCGATTCTGGACGGGCGAATCCGGTGCACGTAAAACTCAGCAACTAACGCCATCTGTCGGGACAACGGCATCGTACAGTTACAGGCGTATCCCATAGGCGGGTTGGGGCGTCTTACTTCAGTGGGGGTCATCATTTCGGTATCACATCAGGTTGGGCGGCACCGCGGGTTTAGGTAACGATTTTCTTTCCAGACCGGTATTGTGTCATAGCACCGGGAGCGAAGATCCTGCCATACTTTGCTGGGCTTTAGTCAATCAGCGCGCTTGGAATTTTTAAGATGGATCGCTCGGGGCAATATGAACGTTCCGAGCAAGCAAACCCAGTCACCGTCCGGAACAAGATCAGTCTCTTGCGCTGGCTTTGATTAACAGCCCTACATTCAACCTTTAAAACACGATACGGAGCTCGCGACTTTGTGACGACAACCCCCTCACCCAAGCTCACCGCGCTGCGAAGAACCAAAATCGTCGCGACCATCGGCCCGGGAAGCAGCAGTCAGGATATGATCGGACGCCTGCTCGCGGCCGGTGTGGATGTGTTTCGTCTCAATTTTAGCCATGGCGCACAGTCGGATCATGCCCAGGTTGCGCAATTTATCCGCAAGCAAGCGGGTCACCAAGGCCGCTATGTGGGCATTCTGGCCGACCTTCAGGGGCCCAAGATCCGCGTCGGTGGATTTGCTCAAGGAAGCGTTGTGCTGCAGGCGGGCGACCCGTTCCAACTCAGCCTCGACATCGCGGCTGAGGCAGGTGATCACCGCGGCGTCAGCGTTGAATACGAGGCACTGCCTGCCAGCGTTAAAACCGACGATATTCTGCTACTCGATGATGGCAAGCTTCGCCTTCGCGTAGACGACGTCTCCGACCAGACCGTCGACTGCACGGTATTGATCGGCGGGCGGCTCAGTTCCCGCAAAGGGGTGAACAAGCTGGGCGGTGGGCTAGCCGCCCCGGCGCTTACCGAAAAAGATCTCGACGACATCGCTGCCATGCCCCAGATTAAGCCCGATTTCGTCGCCGTATCTTTCGTTTCGAGCGCTGAAGACATTGAGCAAGCGAGAAAGTTGCTGTCTGATCAAGGGCTACACCCGGCGATTATCGCCAAGATCGAGCGTGCGGAAGTAGTCGCAGATACGGAGCTCCTGAATAGCATCATCGATGCGAGCGACGGGATCATGGTAGCCCGAGGCGATCTCGGGGTAGAGGTGGGCGATGCCCAGCTGATCGGCATTCAGAAGAACCTGATTTCCACCACGCGCAAAAGAGATCGCATGGTCATTACAGCAACACAAATGATGGAATCGATGATCAGTAATTCAATGCCAACGCGGGCGGAGGTCTTCGATGTTGCCAATGCGGTATTGGATGGCACGGATGCGGTGATGCTGTCAGCGGAGACTGCGGTGGGTCAGTTTCCCGTCGAGGTCGTTACCGCCATGGCAGATGCCGCGGTTGGCGCTGAACAACACCCGGTGGCAAGAACCTCGCGGTATCGGTTGGATAGGGAGTTTTCCAGCGCTCAAGAGACCATTGCATTGTCTGCGATGTATGGCGCCAATCACTTTCCCGGAGTGAGGGGTATCGCCTGCCTCACCGAGCGGGGAACAACGCCGACGATGATGTCGCGGCTCTCATCAGGACTTCCCATATTTGCACTGACGCGACGTGCGGATACCCTGCAGCGGCTGGCCCTGTGTCGCGGAGTGGTACCGCTGTTCTTCGACTACACGGCATTCGCCCAAGAAGATCTTGAAGCGCGAACCATTGAATTTTTGATCGACGGTGGATTTCTGACGCGAGGCGATTACATCCTGATCACCATGGGCAGCGCCCAGGCCGAAGCCGGTAAAACGGACTTAATGAAGATTTTGCCCGTCAGATAGCCACATTTCGCCCATATTTAGGCCACTAGTGACCAAAAAAATTCACCTGCGCTATTGCTTCAGAGTGCTACACTGAGGGGGCTGGGATTTCCAGCGCGCTTTTTTTTGAGCCACTGCAGTCTTCGGTCTTCGGTTTTGTTCCCATCAAGCGCAACAGCCCCACGGGGCGAAACAATCGTAATTAAAGGTAGTGATAAACATGTCAACAGTAACGGGTACCGTGAAGTGGTTTAACGAGACAAAAGGCTATGGCTTCATAGCACAAGAAGATGGGCCGGATGTCTTTGTACACTTCAGCGCTATTCAGGGCGATGGTTTCAAAACCCTCACCGATGGTCAAAAAGTGGAGTTCACCGTCACCGATGGCCAGAAAGGCCCTCAAGCGGAAAACGTCGTTCCACAGTAAACACCCTTCGCGATAGCAACGTAGAAATCCGGGGGCCCTGAAAAGGGCGTCCTGGGGTAGATAGGTGTGTTAGTCGTCAACGGATGGGTCGCGGCAACGCGATCCGCAGGTCCGAGAACGAGACTATCTCTAGACTATCAGTCGCCGGGTATTGAGCAGTAACATCATCCGCCATGGGTGCGCAGGTTGATAAGCCTCACGCCCTTTGCAGATCAAGCAGGAGAATAGCCATTGCTTTCCCCGCTGAGTGTTTACTGCTGTACAAGTATGATCGAAGGTGAGTGATCGCCATTGCGCGCTCGAGTAACCCTCATCACACGAAATAAAAAAAGGGCCTGTCAGGGCCCTTTTTTGTCGTTGCTTGACACTGCTCAAGCATAGCTGTTGCAGTTCAGAAAATATCTTTCTCCAACTCTCTTTGGCGATCTTCTTCACTGGTGATGTATTTGATCCACTGTTGCGAGTATTTAGCAGAGCGCTCGTCCTTACCCGCCTCTCTAAAAGCGCGGCGGGCTTTGTCGTACTCACCCAAATTGAAGTAAGACATGCCTAAAACCAGCCGTGCCTGGTCAGGGCGCTTGACGCCGCCTTTTTGCAAACCCTTTTGTACTGAGTCGGCGGCCTTTGAGAACTGGTCGCCATCAAGGTACACATTGCCCAGGCGAACGTAGAGCTCACCTTCGTCAGATTTTGCGGCGGCTTTTTCCATCATTGGAATCGATTTCGCGACTTCCCTCGCCTGAGCCCATGAGCTACCCGCCAGCTCGTAATTTTTGGATTTATCATCAATCAACTCGTCCTCAAACCCACGCTGCATCACGGAGCCGGCGAAATAGGGCACCTCAGCGTTGAGGTACAAATAGGCCATGGAGACCAACTCGCTGGAGCGATCTAAGAAGCCCTGCTCATAAGCAGCCTCCATCAATGCCAGCTGGCGCTTGTCGTCCTTCTTTTCTCCATACAGGTGTGAGGCCTGCACCCAATATTGTTTCTTGGGGTAGTAAATCAGCAGCGTATTGAGCACATCAAGCGCAGAATCGAAATCATCTTTGTCAAAGTAGAGGAACCTTGCCAGGTTGTACCACTGCTCTTTTGGCAACTTGCCCGCCGTCTCATGCATAGAAATGGCGGTTTCGACGTTCTTCAGCGCCAGATCATATTTTTTGACCTGGTAATAGCCCTGAGCCAGCAGCACATAGGCATCAGCGTTGGGTTGTTCACTCAGGTCAAACCACACCAGAAGCGCATCAATACCCTGCTGCCATTTTTCCTGTACAAAATATAATTGTGCAATAGTGAATCGGGTGTTGATCTCCATCGCCAGCGGGATATCGGGCTGTGCGATTACCTTTTCGTAATATCTGAGAGAACCAGGATAATCCTCCTTGGCATAGCTCAAAAAGGCGTGGAGGTTGTAGACGTTGGCGAGCTCGTAACTGTTGAGCGCGCGCTTACCGTCTTCAGAGATCATGTCATTGAGGATCTCCGCAGCGCCGGCGTAATCCTTTGCTTCAGCCAGCGTCTGCGCCTCTGCCAGACGCTCGTAGACCTTGTTGCGCAGCGCTGGGGTGCGACGCGTTTCTCTCGTATCTTTTTTTGGCTTAGCGTCTTGCGCCACAGCCTCGGACAACAAAAATCCGGGCTCGACGCGATCCACAACAAGAATTGACGCCGCGACAAAAGCCGTCATCGCTGCAATGCGAAGCAAAGAGGTCCCTGCCATCACCGCACCTTTCATCTTAGTTTTCCAGCTCGTAAGTAAATTTATTCTGAACGCCCGCCACCTCAATCGGCTGACCATCGACCACGCGTGGCTTGTATTTGAACTTGAGAGAAGCTTTAACCGAGGCCGACTCAAAAATACCGCTGGGCTGACAGTCAACCGGGAAAGGATCGCGAATAGACCCGGTTTTCGTCACCGTATACTCGACAATACAGTACCCTGAAATGCCGCGTGTCTGTGCACGACGGGGATAAATGGGCGCCACCTTAACAATGGGCAGGTACTCGCCGTCGCCCGAGGACATACCCGACGCGCTCAGATTCAAATTAATGCCGGTGGTGGGCGCCATGTTTGCCACATTCATATCGAGCTGCGTATCAAACTGAATCGGCTCCAGATCGGGCGGGGGCTCTTCAGGGTCCTCGACCTTCTCCGGCTTAACCTCCTTGAGGTTGGTTTCGATGGTCTTATCCGGGACCACGATGTCAGCAATTTTTCTCGCCTTGACATCCTCTTGCTGAAAATCGCGACTCACCAAGCTGTGCATGATGAAAAACAGCGCAATGGCCACCGGTATGGCGAGCGCAGCACTGACCGCAATACGAGCTGAGCTACCCATAACTATCAGGCCTCTTCATCCGTAGAAATGCAGGGTGGCGCCGTCAAGATAGGCCGCACGGTGTCGATCAAATCTTCTACCACATAGGCCGGCGTCTCACGGTCCACCTGCACGACAATATTCGCCTGAGGCGCCTCTTTCTTCGCTGCCTCGGCAGTCCGCATCACGCGATCCATAGGCAGCTTGTTCTTGTTGTAGAAAATGTCGCCGTTAGCATCGACGGCAAAGATAATCGTGCCCCGCTCACACGCCTCCTGAGTTGACGCTTGTGGCTTGAACAACTCAACTCCCGGCTCTTTGACGAACGAAGAAGTGACAATAAAGAAAATCAGCATGATAAAAACGACGTCGAGCATCGGCGTCAGATCAATCTGATTCGCTCCCTCGTCCGCCGATGGCCTCGCCTGATCACGCATACTCATAGCAATACCCTTTAACGATCCGAGGCCCAGTTGACAGCGCCCACGCCTGACTCACGCGCAGCATCGGCAACATCGACAACGATACCGGCCTCCGCACCTTTCTCTACCTTGACAGTAACGGGGGCCTCCGGATCCTCGGCCAGTAACCGCTGAATATTGGCGCGCACCGCACGAATATCGACGCGTCGGTTTTCCATCCAGATCTGGTTGTCCGCCGCGATCTCCACCACGATGCTGGTGGAATCCTCGGGATCGTCCGGCTGGTTATCATCGGGGCGATTCACCTCTACGCCGGCTTCTTTAATGAACGACGCCACCACAATGAAAAAGATCAACATAATGAACACGACGTCGAGCATCGGCGTCAAATCAATCTCTGCACCGCCCTGATCCTGTTCTCTGGCTATTTTTCGCATGAGTTCCTTAACCTAAACGAGATCAATGATCCGACGTCAGCTGGTCGGTGAGGAGCTGCTGCTCCCGCGCCGTGATCCTTTGGAGGTAGGTGTTAGCAAACAGGCCCGACAAGGCAGCAACCATCCCCGCCATGGTCGGAATCGTGGATCGCTCCACCCCACCGGCCATCGACTTCGCGTCACCACCCCCTGTTACTGCCATCACGTTGAACACCTCGATCATCCCCGTCACAGTCCCCAGCAGACCCAACAGGGGACACAGGGCAACGCACGTAGCGATCACGTTCATGTTGTCATTAATTAGCTCACGGCTCTCGGACAGCAACCGCTGCCTGATCTTTTTGGCATTCCAAGACTTGCGCTCCGACCGCCCCTCCCAATTGGAAATGACGGCGGCTCGATCCTGTCTCCACACTGAGGAGAAATACCAGACGCGCTCAAAGATTAGGGTCCACATAAAGAAAACGAGTGCGGCGATCAACCACAATACGTTCCCACCCTTCTCCATAAAGGCAAGAATGACCTCGAAGATACCCATCGACAGCTAGCCTCCTCGAGGAATCAGTTATGGGCGCGTTCGGAGTGTTCCGCCACGATGCCGGTAGCCTGCTCATTCAGCACATGGATAATTCGCTGGGAGCGGCCATTGACCACTGTATGCAACAGCACGGTGGGAATCGCGACCAACAGACCCAGCACCGTTGTTACCAGAGCAGAAGAGATACCGCCTGCCATGGCCTTCGGGTCTCCAGCACCAAAAATAGTAATCGCCTGGAACGTGATGATCATGCCGGTCACCGTACCCAAAAGACCCATCAGCGGCGCAACCGCAGCAATGATCTTGAGCAACGTCAAACCCTGCTCGAGCTTGGGGGTCTCGCTGAGTACCGCCTCGGCCATTTTCAGCTCCAGCGTCTCCGGGTCCATATTGGGGTTGGCTTCGTGTACTTTCAGCACGCGGCCCAGCGGATTGTCGTCTCTTGCAGCGCTTGACTTGAGCTGCGCGGAGACCTTCCCACCCACGAGCGTGAGCACCATTAACCGGTAGATGGCGAGCACAAACGCAAAAGCGCCCACAGCCGTAATCGCGTAGCCCACGTAGCCGCCCTGATGCCAGCGCTCAGAAATCGTCGGGCTGTCAATGATGGCGGCGAGGAATGACCCTCCCGTAGGACCGGTGGGGTCGATACCGAACTGGGTGAGCCCCGCTTGCGCAGACGCCAGCGCCTGTCCCTGGGCGTTGAAGCCGCCACCGGGTTGACGCGGCAGCTCGGCCAACTGATCGACATTGAATGAAAGATAGTTACCGTCGTTGTCGATGATATTGAAAGCACCCACGCGGATAACTTCCCGCTCATTCAACTCGCCCGAAGGCGTCGCGACCTGCGCTGTGTAACGACTGATCTCACCCTGCTCACGGATTTCTCGCAGCAGCTCGAACCAAACGCGCTCGATTTCTCCAATCTTGGGTAACTGATCAGATCCCGACATTTTGGCAATCAGCTCTTTCAGGAAACCCTCTCGACCGGGATATTCAGAACTGACCAGAGATACCTCGATATTAGACGCCAGATCGCCAGAGGCGGCGGTCAAATGACCAAATAACTCAGACAGCGTGCCCAGCCGCTCGCGCAACTGCTCCTGCTTGGCTGCAATCAACAGTTCGTTTTCCTCAAACTGCTTTTCAAGCCGCGCGGAACGGCGCTCCTCACGGGTGCGCTCGTCTTCGGCCCGCTTCAATGCGGCCGCCTGATTGGCCTTGTCGCGAGAGAACCGCTCCTCTCGCGCCTGATTTTCTGCAGAAGCGCGGGCCTGCCCTTGCTTCACCAGCTGCAACAACTGGTCAAGATTTTCAGCAGCGATTTCCTGAGGCGTCGGGGGAGGCGGGGCCTCTGCCTCTGCTTCAGCTTCCTGGGCAACAGACCATGGTGCAATAAGGGCACTCGCCAGTACGAGGGCAGATACTTTTAGCAGTTGAGAACGCATTTCAGTTTGCCTCCGGCGCAGATACAGGCATGTTTAGCAGTTCGATTGTCGCCTGCTTCTTAGCGATACGAACACCTTTTCGGACTGCAGCGGCGTAGTCGCCCGCAGAGAGCTCCTCCCAGCTTTGGGAGTCCTTGTTCCAGGCACCGGTCTCGGCACCATCGGTGCTCTGATAAACCAGCGCTACACGACCAATTCGCAGAATGTCGACCTCCCGGTCGGTGCCATTCAGCATGATGGTGTCGCTGTAGGATTCAATGCCGCGGCCGTACTGCAACTCGATAGAGTACAACTCAAGGACCTGCCGGAACGCCTCTGCAGAGGTGACATCCGAACGGTCCATGTTAGCGCGCACGGCCTCAATGTTGCCCAGACGCGTGTCGAGATCAAAAGGCATATCAAAATTAATAAATTGCTCAAGACCATCGAGCATGCGCACCACCAAGGGCGGTATTTGACGCTGAATCACGGACGCCTCTGCTATCGACTCGTCGATATCCTTGATACGGCGCTCCTGATTGGCGATCTGTCTCTCGAGTCGGGCGTTGTAAACCTTCAGGCCGTCGACTTGCTTCATCACCGTTTTGTAGTCAGATAGCAGACTGGCGGTCTCATCTGCCAGCCGGTCAATTTTGGCCTGCGAAGCTTTGGCAGCGACGGTGCGTTGCTTACCCACCTCAATAATGGGGTCAATGGACTGTGCGCCAGCAATGGTCGCAGTGCCGCTGACACACATCGCCAACAGTAAACTTTTCAGTCGAGTCGTAGTCATTGGATTGAAACTTCCTCTCAAGAACAAATTCGGAATGAGCCGGAACAGGCGCCGGCTCAAGCAGGATTCAGTGGCGTTATTATCCCTGTAATGGTCGCCATCGTCATTCGGGTGAGCGAATTTACCTGTTACGTTTGAGCAACGCAAATGGTTTGCTAGCCAGATTGCGGCAAATTCGGACCGTCAAGGGGCTTCTAATTCGACAATCGTGAAAGCGTGACTGTTACCACCCTCTGCCTCATATCTTCTTGACGCTACTTCGCGCCAATTCTCAAAAGCCTTCAGGTCGAACCGCACGTCTCCGGCCACGTCGCCGTGCACTCGCGTTACGACCGCTTTATCGGCCCGCGGCAGCGCCAATCGATAGATTTCAGCCCCCCCCACCACCATTACTGCATCTGCGCCATCGATCATGGTCTGTTCAAACGCACGCTCTAGCGCGTCATCGAGCGTATGACAGGTGAGCACGCCGGCGTGGGACCATTCACGGTCGCGCGTAATAACAATGTTGCGCCGGCCCGGTAACGGAAAACCCACGCTGTCAAACGTCTTGCGCCCCATGACGACGGGGCGGCCCATGGTGGTGCGCTTGAAGTGCAGCAGGTCATCGGGCAGTTCCCATGGCAACGCGTTCCCTTTACCGATGACACCGTCGTCTGATGCCGCTAATACCAGCACTACCGGAACATCATTATCAGTTCGATCGGCGCCCATCAGACGGCGACCGGCGCGGCTATATGTGGCGCCGGGTCATAGCCCGACAACGTAAAATCCTCAAAGCGGTAATCATAAATTGAGTCGGGGCAACGCAAGATATCCAGCGTCGGAAGTGGCTTGGGAGTGCGTTCAAGCTGGGTCGCGACCTGCTCGTGGTGATTACTATAGAGGTGCGCATCCCCCAAAGTAATAACGACGTCACCCACACCCAGTTGACATTGCTGCGCCAACATATGGACCAGCAAGGCAACTGAAGCAATATTGAAGGGCAAGCCGAGAAAAACATCACTGGAACGGATATACAGTTGCGCCGACAGTTGCCCGCCCGCCACATAAAATTGGTAGAGCAGATGGCAGGGGGGCAGCGCCATTTTACCGGCACGCACGTTGTCCTGCGGGCTGGCAGTTTCATCGGGCAGGTATTCCACATTCCAGGCGTGGAACAGGATTCTTCGACTTTCGGGGCGATGCCTCAGGCAGTCCACAACGTAATCAATCTGATTGATCGTGCCACCGTCTTTGGTTGGCCATGCGTGCCATTGTGCGCCATAGAGAGGGCCCAGCTCCCCCTCCTCGGTGGCCCATTCATCCCAGATACTTACGCCGTTCTCTCTTAGCCAGCGCGTATTGGTGTCGCCACTCAGGAACCAGATCAACTCGTTGACGACACTTTTAAAATGAACCCGCTTGGTCGTGAGAACAGGGAAACCGTCGTTCAGATTGAATCTGAGCTGCCGGCCAAAAACCGAGCGGGTGCCTGTGCCCGTGCGATCACCTCGGTCAACGCCACGCTCCATAATATCGGTTAACAGGTCGAGATAAGCCTGCATAACACCCTCATCGATTTAGGGGCCGATAAGCCCAGTAAAATAAAACGGCGCCGATAATCAGCATCGGTATACAGAGGATCTGTCCTCGTGTGAGCCACCCCAGCGCATCAAATCCAATGTGCGCATCGGGCTCCCTGAAGAACTCAGCCGTAAAACGCAACACGCCATAGCCCAGCAGAAACAGGGCGGAAACCGCCCAGGTCGGCCGCGCTCGGCGGCTGAACCCCAGTAGAATCAGGAATAAAAGGCAGCCCTCGAGGGCGAACTGATACAGCTGCGAAGGATGACGGGCAAGCGCGAGCGGATCCCGGGGGAACACCATCGCCCAAGAAACATCACTGGCCCGACCCCACAACTCCTGACCAATAAAGTTACCCAGTCTACCCAGTGCCAAACCCACAGGGGTGAGAGGTGCGACAAAGTCCATCAAGCGCCCCCACTGGATACTGTGCTGACGCGCAAACAGTGCCATCGCGACCAAAACACCAAGCAAGCCGCCGTGGAAGGCCATGCCACCCTCCCAGACCCTGAATACCCACAGCGGATCCTCAGAGAGTCGCTCAAAACCATAAAACAGCGCGTAGCCGAGCCTGCCGCCTAACACAATGCCAACTGCCGCATAAAAAATAAGATCGTCGACTTGATCACGCTGCAAGGGCGAATGGGGTTGTGTCATGGCGCGACGTCGGGCAAGCCACCATGCAAAGGCGAGGCCCCCTATATAAGTGAGCCCATACCAATGCACCTTGATCGGCCCCAGCGCGATAGCTACAGGGTCAATATCGGGATATACCAACACTCAGGCCGGCCCTCCCCGCCGAATAAAGCTATCGAGGCCATGTGCACTGAGGGCTGCACCCAACGCCAGGGTCACTTCCTGAGCCGAACGCAGTGACATCAAAGACGTCATCAGGGCGGTCAATTCCTCCCGCGTGAAGGCGCTCAGCACTCGCTTCACAATCAACAAGCTGCCCGCGTTCATGGAGAGCTGATCAAATCCCATTGCTACCAGCAACGGGACAGCGACGGGATCACCGGCTAACTCACCGCACAAACTGACCGGTTTCTGACGGGCGTGTGCTGCCTTAACGATATGCGCCAGCGCGGCCAGAACAGCGGGATGCAAAGACTGATAAAGCCCCGCCACCCTTGAATTGCCGCGATCTACGGCGAGCAAGTACTGGGTAAGGTCATTGGAGCCTACCGACAAGAAGTCGGCCTCCTCGGCCAAGGAGTCCGTTAGATAGACCGCTGCCGGCACCTCGATCATGACGCCAATAGCGGGCAACGGGGAGGTGCAGCCCTCGGCTAGCACCTCTTCGTGACACCGTGCGATGAGCTGCCGCGCCGCGCGCCACTCATCCATGGCTGTCACCATGGGCAACAAAATGCGCAGATTATTCAGATCTTCGTTAGCCCTCAGCATGGCCCGCACCTGCGTAAGGAATATTTCCGGATGATCGAGTGTGACCCGGATGCCACGCCAACCCAGAAAAGGATTCGACTCTTCAATGGGGAAATACGGTAAGGATTTATCGCCCCCAATATCAAGGGTTCGCATTGTCACGGGTAGTGGATGAAATGCAGCAAGCTGTTCTCGATAGAGCTGTCTCTGCTCTTCTTCACTGGGGAAGCGGTCTCGCAGCAAAAAGCTGACCTCAGTGCGGTAAAGTCCCACGCCCTCGGCACCAAATTCTTGCGCCCGTTGGACATCCGCCGCCACGCCTGTGTTGACCCACAGTGGAATGGCCACACCGTCGGATGTAGCTGCAGGCAGGCTGGCCAGCGGGGCAAGTTCAGCTGATATGGCCTGATCTTCAGCGAGCAAAGCCTCGAAACGCGTCAGCAGATCCGCATGAGGATTCACATAAATGCGCCCGTTGTAACCATCCACCACCAACGCCTGACCCGGCATTTGCCTGAGCGGCAAGTCTTCAACACCCACGACAGCGGGAATACCCATTGCTCGGGCCAGAATGGCGGTGTGGCTGTTAGCGCTGCCCCGCATAGAGACGATACCCGCAAGTTGTTCCCGCGGGATCTCACCCAAAGTAGAGGCGGTCAACTCCTCTGCGACCAGGATGGTCCGTGGGGGATAATCAACTTGTTGACGAGAAGCGTCTTGTAAGTAAGCCAAGACCCGTGTGCCAAGGTCCCTTACATCCACCGCGCGTTCTCGTAAATAGGAATGCTCCATCCGCTCGAAATGGCGGATGTGGCGCAGCATGACCTGACTGAGAGCGCCCTGCGCCCACTCGCCGGCTTTGATCAATGATGCAACTTCGCCCCCCAGCGTGGAGTCGTCGAGAATACTGAGGTATACGCCAAACAAGGCGTTGTCCTCGGGCCCCAACTCTCCCTTGAGATTTTCAGCGACCTGCTGGATGTCCGCCCGGACAGCGGCCAACGCTTGACGGAAAGCCGCCAGCTCCCCTCGACGATCTGTGGACTGACGAGAAGGCACCGTTTGCAGATCAGCGTATGGAGATACCCAAGCCGCTATACCAATACCGATCCCCGAGCAGGCGGCCACTCCCGAAAGGCGCGCTGCACTGCCCGATACATTCTCCGGCTGCGCCTCACGCGAGGCGCCTTGGCCAATCGCTCCCGCCAACTCCGCGTGGGCAATCAAGCCGGCCAATTGCGCAGACACGGTGATCAAAAACGCTTCTTCTTCCTCGGAGAATCGCCGGCGCTCCCCCTGCTGTACGACCAACACGCCCAATAGGTCGCGCTGATGAACAATTGGCGCGCCAAGGAATGCGCTAAAAGACTCCTCGCCCAGCCCTTCAACCAATTGAAATTGCGGATGTGCGCTGGCGTCCTCGAGATTCAGCGGTTCTTCCCGAGTCGCTACCCAGCCAACCAGACCTTCATCAAAGGCAAGGCCAAACTGCCCCACCTTGTCGAGGTTAAGACCTTCTGTGGCGCGAAACACCAGTTTCTGGCTGCGCTTGTCATGCAGGTAAACCGTGCAGACATCGGTGCTCATTGCCGCCCTCACCTGCGCGACAATCAATACCAAAGCTTCATCGAGGGAATCCGCATCATTAACGGCCTGAGTCAGCCGGCGCAGCGTCTCCAGCATTATCGTCTCCGCCTGCGCTTTCTGGCGGCACTCCGGGGCGGTGACAACCGGCAGGCCAATTGCGTGAGCGCCTGTCGATAAACGTCTTGTTTGAAATCAACCACGGCTGTGACTGGATACCAAAAACTCACCCAGCGCCAGTGATCGAATTCGGGGTCCTCATGGGCATCAAGACGGATATCGCTCTCGGGCGCCGTCAATCGGAGTAGAAACCAGATTTGCTTCTGCCCGATACAGACCGGTGCTTCGGTTTTGCGGACATACTTTTTGGGCAAGCGGTATCGTAACCATCCAGATGTCCTTCCCAAAACGTTCACGGCATCGGGTAACAGGCCAACCTCCTCTTCTAGTTCTCGGTACATCGCCTGCTCGGGACTCTCGTCGCGATGCACGCCGCCTTGCGGGAATTGCCACGAATCTTTGCCATTAATCCTGCGCCCCCAAAGGACTTGATCCTGCTGATTGCAGATCACGATCCCGACGTTGGGCCTGAAACCCTCTCGGTCGATGACACGCTCGTTGTCAGTCTGTGGATCCAAATTGGCAAACCTTAATAAGAAGATTGAGCAGCGCCCACTTTTGGCGCAAGCTCCCGAGCCGTATTCTTCCACACATCCCCGCTGGCGGCACTCGGGTGGCGGTGTTTATTTAGGAAAAGCGATGTCATTGGCTATATTCGATTTGGACAACACACTACTGGCTGGCGATTCTGACCACCGTTGGGGGGAGTTTCTCTGCGAGCGGCATTGTGTATCGGCAGAGGATTATCGCCTCAAAAACGACCAGTTTTACGCCCAGTATCAGACGGGTTCCCTCGATATGACAGCCTATTTGGGCTTCGTATTGGCGCCGCTGAAAGGCAAGGACCGACGGGAGGTGCAAGAGCTGCAGCGCGACTTTGTCCGCGACTGCATTGAACCCATGCTGTTGGATAGTGCGTTTGAACTGATCAATCAACACCGCATCGCGGGCGATATCCTGCTGTTAATGACCGCGACTCATGCCGTTGTCGCCGAACCCGTAGCGGCACGACTCGGGTTTGAGCATTGTCTCTGTAGCGGTGTGGGCATGGACCGCGATACCTACACGGGCACGCCAGAGGGATTACCGTGTTTTCAAGAAGGGAAGGTCGTTCATCTTGAGCGTTGGCGCGCTGAGTGGGCCGCAGAGGGGCACGATCTACCCGATCTGCAAGACACTTGGTTTTACTCTGATTCCCACAACGACCTGCCGCTCCTCAGTGCAGTGGGTCATCCCGTCGCAGTAGACCCTGATGCGCAGCTACGACGACATGCCGAGGAAGCGGGCTGGTCGATCCTGTCTCTCCGCTAAAAAAAGCACAAGGACTTAGCTAGCGGAAGCGTTCATCGCCTCATAGGCGGCAGCACTTAACAGGGTATCGAGTTGCTGCAGGTCTTCGGGCATAAGCTTGTAGAACCAGCCTTTATCGTAGGGATCCTCGTTAATCTGCTCGGGGGCATCGACCAAGGCTTCATTGATCGCGACGACCGTGCCCGACACCGGCGCATAGATGTCGGAAGCCGCTTTAACAGACTCAACAATGCCGGTCTGCGCGCCAGCAGAAAGCACAGCACCTACAGAGGGTAACTCCACGTAGACCACGTCACCCAGTGCCTGCTGGGCGTGGTCGGTAATACCAACCGTGACGGTTCCATCCTCCTCACGCCGCGCCCACTCGTGGGTGTCGGCGTAGCATAACGTCTCGGGGTGCAAACTCATGGCGGTCTCCTGCTCAAATTAGCCCTGATACTGACGCTGCATCGACAAACTCAGCTAATAGCATGACGCATAAACCACCGTTTAAGCCAGCCTTGTCGGTCTACGAGACTCAGCCCCAGATTGCGGCCAACCACCGCCACTGGGTTGAGGGTGCCAAAGCCACGCTTGAAGCCTTCCATTGCTGCCATCATCGCTAAATTCTCGCTTTTCCGGCGTCGCTGGTAACGCCTCAAGGGCACCGCGCTGGAGAGGGGCAAACCACCTTCTTGTGCGGCGACCAGCTCTTCCGCCAGCACGGCAACATCCGTCAAACCCAGATTGATGCCCTGACCCGCCAGGGGGTGGATACTGTGCGCGGCATCCGCAATCAAAGCGAAGCTCTCGTCACAGTAGTCCGTGGCATGGCGCTGCGCTAAAGGAAAACTGGCTCGTGGCCCCACCGCCTCAGAGACAGGGGCAGCGGGGCCCATTGCCCGATTCAGTGCCGCGACAAATGCTGAATCTGACAACCCGGCAACTTGGCCATGGTGACCGTCATCGAGGGACCAGACAATGGCCGCTTTGAGGGGGTCTGCGAGGGGCAACATCGCGAGAGGACCGGACTCAAGAAAAGCCTGCCAACAAGTGGCTTGATGTCCCGAGGCCAAGCCGACGGTGGCGACAATCGCAGTTTGGGCATAACTCCATTCCCGCGTGGGCATACCTAGCAACTGCCTTGCCTTGGATTGAGCGCCGTCTGCGCCAATCACCAAGGCCGCATGAATCTGGCGCTCGGCAGAGCAGCCGATCTTCCAGCCCGAGTTCTCGGGGGACATTGTCTCCAGGGCATGCTCCCACATCACTTCCACGCCCGACATGGCGTCTGCACACTGCAACAAGGCCTGCACTATCTGCCGGTTCTCGACAATGTGGCCGAGGCAAGGCGCATCCACTTCACTGGCGTCAAAAGCAATCCGCCCACTGCCGTTGGCGTCCCACACCCGCATGGCGTCATAGGGCGCAGCACGATGCAGCAACGCTCCGTTCCACGCGCCAATGTCCTCGAGAAAAGCGATAGAAGCGGGCGTTAACGCACTCACGCGAAGATCCCAGTCTCCCAATTCATCCCCGGGCGGTGGCGGTTTGGGGCGGCTGGCACCGTCGATAACTTTCACGTTGAAACCCGCGCGCCCAAGCGCTACCGCAAGTGAGAGACCCGCAATACCACCGCCAATAATCAGTATGTCAGTGGTGATTGCCGAATCGCGGCTATGCATGGCGATATCCCGTGCCCACACGGGCAATCTGCGCCCGGGCACCGGGCACCAAGTCGAGCATCGCGAGCGATACGTTGCGGGGGGCGTCAAGGAGTGCTCCTCGCGAATTAAACAGCGTTGCCAGTAAGTCCGTGCTGCTCGTCACAAACTGTTGCTCGGCTCCCACCCGACTAATATAGTCCCGCAAGCTACTGACGCGGGCCAACGGCTGCCCTTGTGCCAGGGCAGCTAACAACGTTTTGGCGAGAAGATCGGCCTCACGCAGAGAGAGGTTCAAGCCCTGTCCGGCAACCGGATGCAACGTATGAGCGGCGTTACCGACCAGCAAAAACCCGGCGCGGAGTTGTTCAGAGGCCAAACTGCGCACCAAAGGCCACTGGCTACGCCGCCCGACGGCGCCCACGGCGCCCAGGCGCCACCCAAAGGCACGCTGGAACTGTTCGCAAAACCGCTCATCGCTCAAGCCCGCGAGGTACTCGACCTGCTCCTCCGAAACGGACCACACCACGTTATAGCGCTGCTCATGACGACTCGCTGATGGGAGTGGCAACACAGCGAGGGGGCCATGCTGCGTGAAGCGCTCGTAGGCGCAACCCGCTTGTCGCCCCGGAAAAATGGCATTAAACACCAGCGCATGTGTCTGCGTAGGCCGCTCCCTAATGCTGATACCCAAAGTATGAAACCATTCGGGTGTCACACCCGAGGCCAGCAAAATGAGGTCCGCGTGCAGCACTTCTCCGTCCGCGGTCTCCAATGCAGGGCACTCCTGATCGATGCGTAGACCGGTGCACCGCACAGGCGCGCGCACGTCTACCCCCAACGCTTGCGCTCGCGCAAGGAGGTGACGCCCCAGATCATGGTTTTCAGAGACAAACCCTAGCGCTTCGGTACCCAGATCCCGCGATTGCATCAGGGTGCTACCAAAATGGCCACGATGCGATACGTGGATATCTTTTATCACGCCACAGGCAGGCGCCAGTTTCGACCAGATGCCCCAATCCTTCAGCAGCGTGACCGAATGTAAGTTCAAGGCGGACGCTCGGGTATCAAGGGGATTGGGCGTACCCGCCTTGAAAGCTTGCGCCTCGAGCAACGTAACCTTTACGGCCTCACCCGATAACGCGTCGCCCTCACTGGCAATGGCCACCGCAAACGCAAGGCCGGCGAGGCCCCCGCCCAGGATCAAAACATGTTGAGTAGCGGTCATGCCGCTCCGGCCATCAACGCTTCGATCTCGTCAGCGCGTTTGGGCACATCTGCCGTCAACACCTCACAGCCGGTCTCGGTGACAACGACGTCGTCCTCGATTCGCACACCGATCCCGCGCCATTTTTTGGCCACCCGGGTATTGTCGGTGGCGATATAAATACCCGGCTCGATAGTCAACACCATCCCGGGTTCCAGCTGCCGCCATCGACCGCCTATGCGGTAATCGCCAACATCATGCACGTCGAGCCCCAGCCAATGTCCGGCCCTGTGCATGTAGAAGTCGCGATAGGCCTCCGCCTTGATGAGATCGCGCTCATTGCCTTTGAGCAATCCAAGCTTTATCAAGCCCCGAGTAATCACTCTGACCGTAGCGTCGTGAGGCTGGTTCCAGGTATTGCCGGGCTTCACTTTGGCAATCGCTGCGCGCTGCGCTTCGAGGACGAGGTCGTAGATGGCACGCTGCTCGGGGGTGAACTGACCGTTGACAGGAAACGTTCGCGTGATATCTGCCGCGTAACCCTGAAATTCACAGCCCGCATCAATCAGTACGAGATCACCTGAGCGCATCCGTGCATTATTTTCGGTGTAATGCAGTATGCAGGCGTTGGCACCCGAGCCGACAATTGAACTGTAGGCCGGAAAGCGCGCACCATACTCGGCAAATGTGTGCTGAATCGACGCCTCGAGATGATATTCAAAACGCCCGGGCTGACACTCCCGCATAGCACGCGTATGCGCCTCAGCGCTAATTTCACCTGCCCTGCGCATGACGCGAATTTCAGCCGCAGACTTGATCAGCCGTTGCTCGTGTAACAGAAAAGCAAGATCGGTAAAGTCGGCGGGTGGCGCCGCACCCGTCCTTACCAGTCGCCTGATCTGATTGACCCAGCCCATCACCCGCTGATCAAACACATCATCATGACCCATGGAGTAATAGATGCGTTGCGTGCCTTCGATGAGACCGGGAAGAATTTCATCAAGATCATCAATCGGAAAAGCATCATCTACACCGAGATAGGCCACCGCGCCCTCGGGGCCCACGCGATAACCATTCCACAACTCCATCTCGGGGTCTCGCTCACGACAAAACAAGATCACCTGACCCTGTCGACGCCCCGGTATGAGAACCAGCACCGCATCAGGCTCTTCAAAGCCCGTTAAGTAGAATAAGTCGCTGTTTTGTCTAAACGGATACTCGGTATCGCGACTCCGAGTTACCTCCCTCGCCCCGGGCACTATGCCAACACTGTGCCGGTCCATCATGGCCATTAACTTCTTACGTCGTCGCACGAATTCTGCTTTAGAGATCTTCATCGGTTGTTTCCTGTACTGACTGGGCGTCATTCACAATATTAATCGCCGCAAAGCGAATATATTCGATGATGTCTTCGAGCTGCCGCTCTGCGTCCTCAGAACTCGCCTCAGCGGTATCCACTTGAGCAATGGCAGCCATGTCCTTGAGTGCCTCAGCTGTCAACGTCGGGATCGGATCGCTGGCCGCTTCTCGGATGGTAATGCCCTGGGTGAAACCCGACAAAAACCCCGTTGTCCACTCCGAGATCGACAGGAGCCGATCCTCCATGCCCTCATCATCAGGTGGCAACATCGGCTGAAACGTGTAGTCAGCGTCGACGATGGCGGAGAGTGTTGCAAGGCTGAGACGTGCGATGAAATCCACCAATTCCCCGGTAAATTCCACCGCCAATGCTTTTTCCAATGCCGCAACCGTGGCAGAGAAATGATGCTCACTATGCGGGCTGAAGCCCGCTCCCAATAGACCAACCATCGCGCCATGCAGCATCGAGGGGTTCAACGTATGCCCTGCATGAAACAGGGCTTCCGATGCCTCCTCCCAAGAAGGCATCTCTTCAAACGCGCCAAGGGTATCCAATAACACCAGCGGGTGCTCCTATTGACCATCATCAACGCTGCGCCGCTGCCGCGGAATTGGTCCGCGGCTTGCACACAGCGCGTTTTAAATATAGGGCGCCCACCGCGCACATTGACCCAACGAAACGACGCGCATTATAGTGCCGACTCCCAACCGACACAGTGTAACGTCCGTGGCCGAAAACTTGATTCAGGCGCTGGAAAAAAAAATCAATGATCTCATTGAACTGAGCCGCGAGTTGAACAGAGAAAACCGCGCGCTCAAGCTCAGGGCGGCTGAGCTGCAGAGAGAGCGGCGAGAACTGTTGGAGCGGCAGCGGCAGGCGAGCGAGCATGTCGAAAACTCACTCGCCAGACTCCGATCTCTGGATGGCAGCACATGAATCGACCGAACACTGTCAGCGTTGATATTCTCGACAAAGAATATCAGGTTGCTTGCCCTCCGGATGAAGAGGCAGCGCTTTCCAGCGCGGCCAGATACCTCGACCAGCATATGCGGGATATTCGATCGACCGGTAAGGTTATTGGACTCGAGCGCGTTGCGATTATGGCTGCGCTGAACATCAGCCACGAGCTATTGGCGCTCAAGGGCGGCGCAAGCGCCGAAACCAGTGAAGACCAACAGCGTTTATCGGCGCTAAACAGCCAGTTGGATGAGGTGCTGTATCAGCTGCGGCAACTCGAGATTAACTAACGGCTGCAATTCGCTATACTGTGGATGGCCTGAAGTATTTGCCAGACGATTTGTCCTCGAGCCGATAATGCAGTACCCGGAGAGTACCTCCGCGGCGGTTGAGCAAGCCTGGCCTGAACCGGGAAGCCTGAAGCCGCGAGGTAGTCACCACCTTGAGCCGCAGGGTTCAAGGGCTTATTCGTCAGCGGTGCCACGGGCCTCTCTCACCCTTTGCTTTCAAACCAACAATGCATCTCCCTGCATCGGCTCCATATGTCCCGGGAGCGAGACGCAGGCATGAGTCAAACAAACCCGCCCTCGCGCGGCGATGCCTCTGAGCGGTCAGCATCGTGTTAGCCAAGGACAAAGCCTCCACTCGCAAGCAACTGCGCCAATTGAGAAATGAGATCCCACTTGCCGAGCGGAAAGCGGCAGAAATTCAATCGCTCACGTTGTTATCCCGATGGCCAAGCTGGAATCAAGCAGCCACCATCGCCAGCTACCTGCCTCATCAATCTGAATTTGATCCGCAGGTCCTGATTCAGCATGCGCGGTCACGCGGCGCGATCATCGTCTACCCCCGCGTCGTAGACAACGGACTGACATTTCATCAATGGAATAGCGGAGAGCCGCTGGAACCCACGATCGGTGGGGTTAATCAACCGCTGGCAACTAGCCCGCAAGCGGCACTGGGCGACATCGACCTTTTTATCGCGCCGCTGCTGGCCTGCGGCGATCAGGGTATTCGGTTGGGCTACGGGGGGGGCTACTACGACCGAATATTCAGTGAGGCGCGAGGCTTCAGATTGGGGGTGGGGTTTTCGCTACAGCGCGTTGCGAGTTGGGAGACCGAAGCCCATGACAAACGCCTCGGAGGCTTTCTTAGCGAATCGCGGCTGGAGCTATTTAGCCCGACGCGATAGGCCGTATCTCATTGAATAGCAGTGCGGCGGGTAGATAAAACGTCAGAAACGCAGGCAAGTCGCAGGGGTAGGTTTCAAAAAAGATTACTGCACCATGATGCCGGCTTGCTGCGGAGAGAGTGTGGGTCTATTCGGTTCTCCCCATTGCAAACCAAGCGTCAGCAATATGACCGCCGCTGTTAGCACCCAAATAAGATCAGGTCGATTTCTACGCATCGCACCAGCCCCCCAGCCCGTCAGGCCCTGACTGTCGAGTCAGTTTTGTTATTTTTCAGACGGCCCAGGACCTGCTTATTTAGGTCGATGCCGTATCAGACCCCAAGGCTCGCTTGATGCTACCTCGCTGTCAAGTCGCCAAGCGGCCGAGATATTCTCGGTAAGCGGGGTTATCAGTCTCCTCCCAAAAGCGGTATCCGAGACGATTCAGCGCGTTGCGCAGCATAACGCGCTTGCCGGACGGCACCTGCATCCCCACCAAGATACGACCGTACGCGGCGCCATGATTACGGTAGTGGAAGAGGGTAATGCTGTAATCGTTACCCAGCGCATTCAAAAAGTGGAGCAGACTGCCCGGGCGCTCTGGGAACTCAACGCGAAACACCATTTCGTCCTCAATATCGTTAGATAGGCGACCACCAATAAGGTGCCTGAGGTGTAACTTGGCCGTCTCGTTATCCGTCAAGTCAAGCACCTCATAACCCTTTTTCTGTAGCGTCTGCTGCAACTCAACCACGCCGCTGTCACCGGGACTCATCGTCAGTCCCACGAAGACACGCGCCTGCGCTGCGCTTTCGTAGCGATAGTTGAATTCAGTGATGTTGCGCTTGCCAATCGCACTGCAGAAGGCGCGAAATGCGCCGGGGCGCTCAGGAATCTTTACGCTTAAAACGGCCTCCCGACGTTCACCAATCTCGGTTCGCTCGGAGATGTAACGCAAACGATCAAAATTGGTGTTAGCGCCACTTACAGTCGCGGCCATAGCGCAACCCGAGATCGCTCGATCCGCGGCGAACTTTTTCATGCCCGCTACCGCCAGCGCGCCGGCAGGCTCGGCAATCGCTCGGGTGTCGTCGAAAATATCTTTTACCGCAGCGCAAATCTCGTCGGTAGTGACCGTTATGACGTCGTCCACATATTCCTTGATCAATCGAAACGGCTCTTTCCCAACCTGAGCCACGGCACATCCATCTGCAAATAAGCCCACTTCGCGCAGCGTAACACGCCTGCCCTTATCCAATGCAGCGCGAACACAAGCGGCGTCTGCTGGCTCAACACCAATAATGCGCGTGTGCGGCCACACGTACCGCAAGTAGGCCGCCATGCCCGCGAGGAGCCCACCACCGCCGCAACAGATAAACACGTAATCCAAAGGACTCGGTGCCTGCCTCACGAGCTCCATTGCAACGGTACCCTGACCGGCAATCACGTCAGGATCATCAAAGGGATGTATGAAGGTCATGCCTTCCTGCTTCACCAGCGCTTCAGCGCGAACGGCCGCTTCGTCGAAGGAATCACCAAACAGTACAACGGTTGCCCCGCGGGCACGGACCGCATCCACTTTGATCGCAGGTGTCGTTACCGGCATCACTATTTTTGCCTTAATGCCCAGGGTCTGTGCAGCAAGTGCCACTCCCTGTGCATGGTTCCCTGCGGACGCTGCAACCACGCCGGCCTGACGCGCGGCCTCGCTGAGCCGGCTCATTTTGTTATAGGCACCACGACACTTGAACGAGAATACCGGCTGCAAGTCTTCGCGTTTCAGAAAGACCTGATTGCCAAGCCGCGATGACAGCAACGGTGCAACATCGAGGGGTGTCTCGCGGGCAACGTCATACACGCGAGCATTGAGTATCCGTTTGATATAAGCCTGTGACATAACCTGACCGCGCCGGCTAAAAGCCGACGATCATAAGCCTTTCGCCAAGCCAAGACACGGTCAGGGGTTGGCAAAATGTCCACCCGCCGCTGTTAGGTGACGTGTTACGCCGCGTAACTTAACTGCATAGCCGCCAGCGAAAGAGGCTGAATTTTTGACGCGTTGCCCGCTGTGCCGAATGCCTCGTAACGATCAATGCAAATGGCCTTCATCGCATCCAGACTGGCAGTGAAATACTTTCGCGGGTCAAATTCGGCCGGGTGCTCTGCCAAAAATCGCCGAATCGCGCCCGTAGAGGCCAGACGAAGATCCGTGTCGATATTGACTTTTCGCACCCCGTGCTTAATACCTTCAACGACTTGTTCGACTGGCACGCCATAGGTCTCGGGAATTTCGCCCCCGAACTCATTAATAATCGCCAGCCAATCCTGGGGTACCGCGGACGACCCGTGCATGACCAAATGTGTGCCGGGAATACGAGCATGTATGGCCTTAATGCGATCCATCGCAAGAATATCCCCGGTGGGAGGACGCGTAAATTTATAAGCGCCATGACTGGTGCCACAGGCAATAGCCAGTGCATCGACTCCGGTATCAGCCACGAACTGTGCAGCCTCCTCGGGGTCTGTCAACAACTGATCATGGCTCAATTTGCCCGCCGCACCGATCCCATCTTCCTCACCCGCTTCCCCAGTCTCCAAGGAACCAAGACAGCCAATTTCACCTTCGACTGAAACACCACAGGCGTGGGCCATCTCTACAACCTGTCGCGTAACGCCGGCGTTATATTCATAGTCCATGGGCGTCTTGCCATCCTCTCCCAGCGAGCCGTCCATCATCACAGAACTGAAGCCGAGCTGAATCGATCGTTGGCATACCGCCGCCGAGGTGCCGTGGTCCTGATGCACAACCACCGGAATATGGGGAAACTCGGTCATGGCGGCTTCCATCAGCGCTCGGAGAAAGGGTGCCCCCGCGTATTTTCTGGCTCCCGCGCTCGCCTGCATGATGACGGGAGAATCTGTTTTGTCCGCCGCCTCCATGATGGCCCGGGTCTGCTCAAGGTTGTTCACGTTAAACGCCGGGACGCCGTAGCCATGTTCCGCTGCGTGGTCCAGTAATTGCCTCAAACTTATCAACGCCATGTCGATGCGCCTCTGTTATTGCCGTTATTAAAAATTTCGCCTCTGGGTTTCATATCCCATTATCTGCGGCTGTTGCCTCCCGCGTCCAATCGCGTTGCGAGATGGTCCGATCTTTAATGATCCGCCCGCGCCGCGAGCGCCGCCACTGCCGGGAGGGTCCGGCCTTCTACATACTCCAGAAACGCGCCACCGCCCGTGGAGATATAGGACACCTTGTCAGCGACGCCAAATTGGTCGATCGCTGCCAATGTGTCGCCACCGCCGGCAAGCGAAAAACCCTCGCTTTCAGCGATCGCCTCTGCCAGGACCCGAGTGCCGTCGGCAAAGGCGTCGCGTTCAAAAACGCCGAGCGGTCCGTTCCATAAAATGGTCGCCGCCTGCCGCACCCTTGAAGCGATCTCCGCCGCTGACTGAGGACCGACATCGAGAATCATATCCTCAGCGGATACGTCAGCGGCAAGCTTCACAGATGCCCGCCGGCCCTCGTCAATCCCCGGCGCCACAACGACATCAACCGGCAACGGGATGTCCACCTGATCCATCATGCGTCGGGCGGTGTCGATGAGATCAGGCTCGTGTAGCGACTTTCCAATGGCATATCCCGCTGCCGCCAAAAAGGTATTGGCGATGCCGCCACCGACAATCAAGCTGTCACAGCGACGCGAGAGATTTTCCAGTACTTCGAGTTTCGTCGAGACTTTGGAGCCACCCACAACCGCGAGCATGGGTCTTTGTACCGATGTGAGCGCACGCTCCAGCGCGGCCAATTCCGCAGCGAGCAAAGGCCCCGCGCAGGCGATAGGCGCGCGATGAGAGACCCCATGGGTCGACGCCTGGGCGCGATGAGCGGTGCCGAACGCATCCATCACGAAGACATCACAAAGTGACGCATAGTCTGCCGCGAGCGCTTCGTCATCGGTGGCCTCGCCCTCATTGAACCGAACGTTCTCCAACAGCACCACATCACCGGGCAACGGGGCCACATGACGCCACTCTCTCGCCAAAAGCACATCGCGTCCGATCAACTCCGATAACCGATGAGCGACGGGCTTCAGCGAGGCCTCCTCGCTCCATTCACCCTCGGCAGGGCGGCCCAGGTGTGACATCACCATCACAGCGGCGCCTTGCGCCAACGCCTGCGTAATAGAGGGAGCTGCCGCGCGTAAACGGGCATCGTTAGTAATGGCGCCGTCGCGAAGCGGCACATTCAAGTCTTCGCGAATCAGCACTCGGCGACCTTTGAGGTTGAGGTCGGTCATTAATTTCACAGTTTGTCTTCCTTTACTGCTATGCCTCGCTGGCAGACGGCGCTGCTTTAGCAATGCACTGTTGCCAAGCCAATGCCACATCAATCATGCGACTGGCATAAGCCCATTCGTTATCAAACCAAATCAGAATCTTGGCCAGGCGACCCGCCGCAACCTGCGTCTGCTTCGCATCGACGATGGCAGAAGCCGCCTCACCCACAAAATCACAGGAGGCCAATGGTTCCAAGGAATAATCCAAAATCCCAGAGAGCGCCCCCTGCGAAGCCGCCAACAAAGCCGCATTAACTTGCTCGCGATCACACCGCTGCTCGGTCGCCACGGTTAGCTCAATCGCCGACACCTTGGTCGTAGGCACCCGCAAGGCGTGCGCCGAGAGCTTACCTGCGAGGTGCGGCAAGATGCGCTCGATACCGACTGCGAGGCCCGTATCTACGGGAATGATGGACTGCGATGCCGCTCGGGTTTTGCGCAAATCCGTGTGGTGATAGGCATCGAGCACCGGCTGATCATTCATCAGAGCGTGAATGGTGGTAATGGTGGCGGCCTCAATACCGAACATATTCGACAGCGTATCGAGAACCGGTACAACCGCATTGGTCGTACAGGACGCCGCCGAGACCACGCGCATGTCTGCCGTCAACGCAGCGTTGTTGACACCGAAGACGATGGTCGCATCCACATCAGACTCCGCTGGCTGAGAAAAGAGCACTCTGCCGGCACCGGCGTCCAAGTGCCTTTCCGCCGTGACGCGGTCGGTAAATGCCCCGGTGCACTCGAAGACGAGGTCGATGTCGCACTCACGCCAGGGTAACTGAGCTACGTCTCGTACGTGGCTTAGCGGCACGAGGAAGTTGTCTATCGCCAATAGATCTCCTGAGCGGGCGATGCGTCCCGGATAACGCCCATAATTGGAGTCATAACGCGCGAGATGCACGACGGTATCGGCATCGGCGATTTCGTTGATGGCCGCCAGCTCCAACGCCGCTCGCGCATCCTCTCGCGCGCGGTAAACCCTCAGCAGCGTGCGGCCCACGCGTCCAAAGCCGTTGATCGCACAGCGCATGGTCAATCGAGAATCACATCCTCAACAGCCGTTACCACGCTGTCGGTAGTGAGGCCAAAGTGTCGGAACAGATCGCTTGCTGGCGCAGACTCGCCAAAGGATGACATTCCGACCACGCGACCATCCAGTCCCACATACTTGTACCAAAAGTCGGTGTGCGCCGCCTCGACTGCCACCCGAGCCAACACATCGCTCGGTAATATCGCCTCTCGATAGCCCGCCTCCTGCGCCTCGAAAACCTCTGCACACGGCATGGACACAACGCGAATGCCTTTGCCCGCTGCAGTGAGTTTCTCTGCTGCCTCTACCGCCAGCGCCACCTCCGATCCAGTGGCAATAATGATGGCATCGAGGGCGCCCTGCTCCGGCACCAGTACATACCCACCGCGATGCGCCTGCAGCGCCTGATCGGGAGTCTTGATTTGAGCGGGGAGCGTTTGCCGAGAAAAAATCATTGCGGTAGGCCCTGACTGCCGAGTTAGCGCCTGCTTCCAGGCGATGGCCGACTCGACCGCATCACATGGCCGCCATGTGTGCAGATTCGGAGTAGCGCGCAGCGCAGTGAGCTGCTCCACAGGTTGATGGGTAGGGCCATCTTCACCCAGTCCAATGGAGTCATGGGTGAACACATAAAGTACTCGCTGTCCCATCAGCGCGGACATCCGCACCGCATTGCGGGCATACTCCATAAAAATCAAAAAAGTGGCGCCGTAGGGGATAAATCCACCATGCAGTGCGATGCCGTTCATGATCGCCGCCATCGCAAACTCACGCACTCCGTAGTACACATAATTGCCACCGGGCGATTCCGCAGAAATTCCTTCAGCGCCCTGCCACAAGGTCAAATTGGACCCCGCCAGATCGGCAGATCCACCCAACAATTCCGGCAGGTGGGGTCCCAGTGCATTCAGGGCTTGCTGGGAGGCCTTGCGCGACGCCACATCGGCGCCAGCCAGCACACAGTCCTCTATGTACTTATCAGCATTTTCTTCGAAGTTTCTCGGAAGATCGCCACGCAATCGGCGAAGATACTCATCAGCCAGCTCTGGATAGTCGGCCCTGTAGGCGTCAAATCCGGCTTGCCATTGGGCTTCGAGCTCAGCGCCGCGTACCCGGCCGTCCCACGCGGCTCGAATCTCCTCGGGGATCTCAAATGGCGCGTGGGGCCAACCCAGCGCTTCGCGAGTCAACGCAATTTCTGCATCGCCCAACGGCGCCCCGTGACAACTCTCGGTCCCGGCTTTATTCGGGCTGCCCTTGCCAATGATCGTTTTGCAACAAATCAACGTTGGACGCGCCTCTTCCGCCTTGGCAGCGGCAAAAGCAGCCTCAACCGCCTGGGGATCGTGCCCATCAACGGCGGGGATCACCTGCCAGCCATAGGCTTCAAAACGCCCCGGTGTGTCGTCGGTAAACCAGCCCTCGACTTCGCCATCAATCGAAATGCCGTTGTCGTCATAGACCGCAATTAACTTGCCCAATCCCAGCGTGCCCGCGAGAGAGCAAGCCTCGTGCGAGACACCCTCCATGAGGCAACCATCCCCCAAAAACACCCAGGTGTGATGGTCCACAATAGCGTGGCCTTCACGATTAAAGTGCGCCGCCAGGGTTTTTTCTGCGATTGCCATACCCACCGCGTTGGCCAGACCCTGACCCAGAGGGCCTGTGGTGGTCTCGACGCCCGGGGTATAACCGTATTCGGGGTGACCGGGAGTTTTGCTATGTAGCTGCCGGAATTGCTTGATGTCCTCGATCGACAGCTCGTAACCCGTCAAATGCAATAGCGCATAGATGAGCATCGATCCGTGGCCGTTGGAGAGCACAAATCGGTCCCGATTGGGCCATTCCGGATTGCCAGGATGATGACGCAACGTGCGGTTCCACAGGACCTCGGCAATATCAGCCATGCCCATCGGCGCCCCGGGGTGGCCACTATTGGCCGCTTGAACCGCGTCCATCGCGAGGGCGCGAATGGCATTGGCCATATCAGTTTGAGAGGGCATGAGGGCTCCGGGGTTTCTTTGCGGGCCGTATTGTCGGTTAAGCCGAGCGCTGGAGCAAATTTATTGTGGGTTTATCAGTAGAGAGCGGCATCAGCTATGCCACGTTCACTGCGGATAAAAAAGCCTGTACAAAGATGGTCGGATCCATAGGTGTAACATCACAAGCCTCGTTAGATTGCAGCATCCAAGAACCCTTGCAACATCATCCTCCAAACTGGACGTCACTATGAAACGAAACTCCCCAGCACAAATAGGCCTGATTTTTTTTATGGTGGCAACCGCGCTCACAGCAACGAGCTGCAAACAACCGTCAAACTCTGGCTCGCAGGAAATTGCCGCGGCGATTGCGCAGACTGAACAGATGCCCGATCTGACTGCGCTGCGCCAGCAATTCGCGGTGGGGCAAATGTCGTCGGAACAAATCGTGGCGATTTATCTGAAAAGAATCGAGCTACTGGATCGCAAGGGACCCACCCTTCGCAGCGTTATTGCAGTCAATCCCGATGCCATTAGCCAAGCCAAAGCCAGCGATGAACGGCGCCGATCGAATGCCGAGCTGGGCCCGCTGGACGGCGTCCCCGTGTTAATCAAAGACAACATTGAAACGCTGGATCCGATACCGACAACCGCCGGATCGTCTGCGCTACTCAACAACTACAGTCAGCAGGATAGCCCCATCGTTGCGCGGTTGCGCGCAGCGGGCGCGGTCATTCTCGGCAAAACCAATTTGAGCCAGTGGGCGAACTTTCGATCCACTCAGTCAGTCAGTGGATGGTCATCAGTGGGTGGGCAAGTCAAAAACCCGCATATCCTTGACCGCTCTCCCTGTGGCTCCAGCTCCGGCTCGGGTGCTGCCATCGCGGCAGGACTGGCCACGCTGGCTTTGGGCACAGAGACCAATGGCTCGATTATCTGCCCGGCACAGGTTAACGGCATCGTTGGATTCAAGCCCACCGTGGGCGTGCTGTCGGCCACAGGGATCGTGCCGATCTCGGCCTCTCAGGACACCGCCGGGCCGATGACCAAAAGCGTCGCCGATGCCGTGACCATGATGGATGTTCTAACCGACAGTAACCGCTTCTCTCAAGCCGAAGCCAAATCGTTGGACCAACTTCGTATTGGCGTATTGCGCTTTGCTCAGGGAGATAACAGCCACATCAACGCGCTTTTTAATCAAAGCCTCGCAACACTTGAAGCGGCGGGGGCGACCCTCGTGGACATCACCGAGTTTCAGTTGTCGGACCCAGACTACTGGCAAAACGAGCTCGCGGTGCTGGAAATCGAATTCG
>JAYNNB010000008.1:0-43734 GCA_038112515.1 Luminiphilus sp. | reverse complement strand
ATTGCTCACTCGCGCTCACCCTGGTGATCTTTGGGCTTCTCAACTTCGTGTGAGCCTGGTTTGGATCAGAAAAGCAGCCCCAAGGGCTGCTTTTTTTATGAGTCAGATGCGCCGGATCCCCAGGCCTAGATCTTTTGCAGCGGGACGCCCTGCCGGGTCGTGGCCAACATGTGTGAGAGCGGCGAAACACAATGGCATCACCCCGCCACAGGGTCAGCGAGGGGCGCCATGGTGATGAATTGCCGGACATGCCGATTGTGGCGCCTGCGCTGGCTGCTACCGATGTCGCTGGGATTCTGGATCTTTCCCCTTCATGCCAGCACTCTGGTGCTCGTATCCATTGACGGTTTTCGTTGGGACTACGTGGATCGACCCGAGGCGCACCGGATAAGCGCGCTGGCAGATCGCGGTGTACGTGTGACCAAGTTGCGCCCAGTTTATCCGTCGAAAACGTTTCCCACGCATCTCTCCATCGCCACCGGGCTTCACCCGGCGGAGCACGGTATTGTCGACAATTACTTTTGCCGCAATGACCGACCCGATTGCTATTCAAAAGGGGCTGCAAGTGAGGACCCCAGGTGGCTATCCGGCACCCCGCTGTGGACGTTGGTAGAGCAGCAGGGAGGTCGCGCGGCAACCTTTTTTTGGCCTGAGTCCGAGGCGGCGGTTGCCGATACGCTGCCATCGGATTACCGCAAATATGATGCGCGCATTCCCCATGCACAGCGGGTAGCCCAGGTGATCGAATGGCTTGAGGTCCCGAAGGAAGAAAGGCCTCGGTTGATCACGCTTTATTTTTCAACGGTAGATTCCGCAGGACATGCCCACGGGCCGGATGCCCCTCAGACGGCTAAGGCGATTGCCGAGATTGATGAGAGGATAGCGGCATTGTGGGCCGTGATTGAGCAGATCAACGCCAGCGAAGCCGCCGATATTAATCTGATCCTGGTGTCAGATCATGGGATGGCAGCGGTAGACAGCACCCAGTTCATCGATACCAACACGCTCCCAAGGCCCAGGGGGTTTAAGCGTGTCGATGCCAGTACCCGGGTGATGTACTACCAGCGAGACCCGGATGCAGACCTCGACGCACTGGCCGAGAGCTTGGAGAAGCAAAGTGAAGGCCGCTACCGCGTTGTCTCAGAGGCGGTGCTGGCGGGGCGCCACTATCGCGATCATCCGGCCGTGGCGGCCTTGATTATCGAAACAGATCCCCCGAGAGTGTTCCGGCGTGGCGGTTCCATCGGGAGCGATCTCTCAGGTATGCATGGGTATCCGGCCGATGAGGAGGATATGGCGGCTTTTCTCGTCGCCATTGGGCCGTCATTTGGCGCTGAATTAGTGATCCCCGAGGCGCATCAACTGGATGTTTATCCCGTTGCTGCGCGCTTGTTGCGTTTGCAAGTCCCCGCCCAAATCGCCAGTGACGGGGGTTCTCTCCTTGGTGCATTAGCGCGCTGAGAGCGGGAATAATCCTGTCCATGCGCTTGAGACGATTAAGGCAGGATATAATTATCGAAAGCTTGTTTGGATAGCCTTTATGTCACGCGATGACCTGAATGACATTCCGTCTTTTGCCGCCAGCCGGGACGAGGCCGTGAGTTCCGCGCCCCGGGGTGCAATTCCTGCGCGCACTTCAACAGGGCGCGCCGGCATTGGCTTGGCAACCCGCCTGGTACTCACCATAGCGCTGGCCGCAGCGGGCGTGGCCTGCGGTTGGGCATGGCAGTTGCAAACCATGCTGGAGGCTGCCCAGACGCAAGTAAAAACCACCCAGGCTCGGGTATCGGATTTGGAGGCATTACTCTCCGACACCGACGAGACGGTTAACAAGTCCGCCGCGGCGATGGGCGCCCAGCTGCGCCTGCTCGATACCGAGGTGAGAAAGCTGTGGGATGCGAGAAAAGTCAGCAACGTAACACTCACCCAGCTTGAAAAGGGAGCCGTTACCCAGGAGAAGCAGATTACGGGCTTGAACAGCAAGAGCACGGCGCAGAAAGCGCGTCTGGATGCCATGGAGCAATCACTCGCCAGCTTGACGAAAGTGGCTGGTGACTTGGAGCGACTCGCAGCTAACGCGCAACGCGCCCAGACCGACGTTGAACGACTCGCCGATGGACTCAATAAAGCCAATCTGGAGCGTGCCGCGCTGCGCAAGCAGGTCGAGAGCAACGCCGAATGGATAGAGTCCATCAACGCCTTTCGACGACAGGTTAACGCCAGCATCGCTGAACTTGAGGCGGACGTTGCCGCGCTGAATGCGCCTGTTTTGCAGTAGTGATGGCGGCTAGGGGAATTACAGGAAGCCCACGTTTATGACGGTGATCAGACAGCAGGATCTTATCGACAGCGTCGCAGATGCGCTGCAGTTCATCTCTTATTACCACCCCCTTGATTTCGTGCAGGCCGTGCATCGCGCTTGGGAAATGGAGCAGAATCCCGCAGCGAAGGATGCGATGGCGCAGATTCTGATCAACTCACGCATGTGCGCGATGGGCCATCGTCCGATCTGCCAGGACACGGGCATTGTCACTGTATTCATCGATGTCGGCATGTCGGTGCAATGGGACGCAGAGCTGAGTCTCGAAGCGATGATTAACGAGGGTGTGCGCCGCGCTTACACCCATCCCGACAATACATTGCGCGCATCAATCCTCGAGGACCCTGCGGGTAAGCGCCAGAATACCCGCGACAACACGCCTGCGGTCATTCATACCCGGCTTGTTCCCGGAGAATCCGTCAATGTGCACGTGGCTGCCAAGGGCGGTGGTTCTGAGAATAAATCCAAGTTGGTCATGTTAAACCCGTCCGACAGCATTGTTGATTGGGTTGCCAAGACCCTGCCCACCATGGGTGCAGGATGGTGCCCGCCCGGTATTTTGGGTATCGGGATTGGCGGCACTGCCGAAAAGGCGATGGTCTTGGCCAAAGAATCTCTGATGGCACCCGTAGACATCCACGAGTTGCGAGCGCGTGGACCGCAAAATCGAATTGAGGAATTGCGACTGGAGATTATGGATGCGGCCAACCGCACGGGTATCGGTGCTCAGGGTTTGGGTGGCCTGACCACGGTGCTCGACGTCAAAATCAAGGATTATCCAACCCACGCTGCCTCGCTGCCGGTTGCTATGATCCCCAACTGTGCTGCTACCCGGCACGCGCACTTCACCCTCACCGGTGAGGGCCCCGCGCTACAGACGCCCCCAGACGTTGATCAGTGGCCCGACATCAGTTGGGAGCCCGGAGAATCTGTGCGCAGGGTTAATCTCGATACCGTGACCCGTGAGGACATTCATGGTTGGCAGCCCGGAGAGACATTGCTGCTATCGGGCACCATGCTCACGGGTCGGGACGCCGCTCACAAACGCATGACCCAAATGCTGGAGCAAGGCGAGTCCTTGCCGGTCGATCTGCGTGGCAAGTTCATTTACTACGTCGGTCCGGTAGATCCCGTGCGCGATGAGGCGGTTGGTCCTGCCGGGCCCACCACAGCGACGCGAATGGATAAATTCACCGACTACATCCTTGATCAGACTGGGCTTGCCGGCATGATTGGCAAAGCTGAGCGCGGGCCGGTGGCGATTGAAGCCATCAAGAAACACGGCGCGGTGTATCTCATGGCGGTGGGTGGCGCCGCGTACCTGGTGTCGCAAGCCGTGACCAAGGCGGAGGTCGTTGCGTTTGAAGATCTCGGCATGGAGGCCATCTACGCTTTTACGGTGAAGGATATGCCGGTCAGCGTTGCGGTCGACAGTCGCGGCGAGTCAGTGCACATCACAGGGCCGCAAGTCTGGAAAGCCAGAATTGAAGAGCAGGCGATTGAGCTCATCTGATTCGTTTTATTGGCACGATTACGAAACCTCCGGCAAAGACCCGGATCAAGATCGACCCTGGCAATTCGCCGGTGTCCGCACCAACGCTGCACTCGAAATTATTGACGAGCCGTTGATGCTCTATGCGCGCCCGAGCCCTGATCGCTTGCCGCATCCCGCCGCCATCCGGGTGACGGGGATCACGCCTCAGGAGGCACAAGAAAAGGGCTTGCCCGAAACGGCATTCATTCAGCGGATTCACCAGGAACTCTCGCAACCTAAAACCTGCGCTGTCGGCTACAACTCGATCCGTTTTGATGATGAGGTCACCCGTTTCACACTGTGGCGCAATTTTCGCGACCCCTACCGACGGGAGTGGCAAAACGGCAATAGCCGATGGGATCTGCTGGATGTGGCGCGTGCCCTGTATGCGTTGCGACCCGAGGGTATCCAATGGCCGCACTTGGATGACGGGTTGCCGAGCTTTCGCCTTGAGGCCTTGACCGCTGCGAACGGGATTGACCATGGTGCGGCTCATGATGCGCTGGCGGATGTCATGGCGACAATTGAAGTGGCGCGCCTCTTCAAGCGTCGGCAACCCGAGCTGTTTGCTACCCTGTTTGCACAACGCTCCAAACGCGCGGTGAGCCAGCTGATTGATATTCAGTCGTTAACGCCACTGGTTCACATCTCGGGAATGTTTGGCGCAGCGCGTAACAATCTGGCTTTGGTCGCGCCGGTAGCGTGGCATCCCGACAATAATAGCGAGGTAATTTGCGTTGATTTGGGCTCGCCGCCCGATTTCCTTGAGCAAGACCCGGAAACAGTGCAAAGGCACTTGTTCACGCCCAAGGCGTCACTGCCGCAAGGTGTTCAGAGGCCGCCTTTAAAAACCATTCGATTGAACCGCGCGCCGGTGTTACTGCCAGCCCAGTGGGTGGCGGGTGCCGTCGCCGAGCGGTTAGGGCTCGATGGAGAGCGCCATCGCGCGCACCTTGGCTTGCTTCGGGAAAGTCGCGCCGCTTCACCGACCGCATTTGTTGAGCGGTTGCAAAGATTATGGCGCGATAGGGCCTTCCCAGCGCGCACGGATCCGGATCGAATGCTGTACGACGGTTTTGTGGGGGACGCCGATCGAGCGCTGTGCGATGAAGTGATCAGCGCCAGTCCCGCAGAACTTGCAGCCCGGACTTTTCCGTTTTCCGATCCGCGACTGCCGGAATTATTTTTTCGCTATCGTGCCCGTAACTATCCCGACTCGCTGAGTGTGGACGAGCGGGCGCAATGGCACGAGCACTGTCAAACCCAGTGGCAAGCAGGGACTTTTACCCGGGAGGATTTTGCGCGGGCGCTTGCGGAGGAGAGGGCAGATCCGAATATGACGGCTGAGACACAGGCGGCACTGATGCGGCTCGAGGAGTGGGTCGCTGGCCTGTCAGTGGAAGCGCGAACGGCGCTACAATAGTAGCCCTCAACGTAACCGTACAGTGCTGTTGTCGGGGGTAGGGACTGTTTTCCGGGTAGCGGAACGCGGTGAAGTCGAATAGAGGGATAGTCTCAGGGGAGTGCGAAGCATGCAGTTTGCTGGTAGTCACATCCTGACAGTCAGCCAGTTTGAGCGCGCTGATGTCGAGCAGTTATTTTCTGTGGCAGATGCGATGCGACCCTACGCCCACCGCGAACGGATGACCCGGGTACTCGAGGGCGCCATTCTGGGCTCTATGTTTTTCGAACCCTCTACCCGGACCCGTATCAGTTTTGGCAGTGCATTTAATCTTTTGGGTGGTGAAGTCCGTGAAACCACAGGATTTGAGCACTCGGCGATTGCCAAGGGGGAGTCGCTATACGACACCGCCCGGGTGCTGAGCGGCTACTCCGACATTATCGTTATGCGGCATCCCGAAGCGGGGTCGGTTGCAGAGTTCGCCAACGCGAGTCGCGTCCCGGTCATCAACGGCGGGGACGGAGCCAACGAGCACCCCAGCCAGGCCCTGCTGGATCTTTATACGATTCGCTCCGAGCTAGCCGGCCGAGATCGGGGTCTTGATGGGCTTCGTATCGCGATGGTGGGCGACTTGCGCTTTGGCCGCACGGTCCATTCACTTTCAAAGTTACTCGCGCTGTTTGACGGGCTGCGCGTGAGCCTCGTGGCGCCCGAGGCGCTGAGTATGCCGACCGAGGTCGTCGAGGCGCTGCAGGCGGCAGGGCACGAGGTGCTGCAAACCGAATCGCTTGAGCAAGGGATCGCCGGTGTGGATATCGTCTATAGCACCCGCATTCAGGAAGAAAGGTTCGCCAGCCCCGAGGAAGCAGACCTCTATCGCGGTCGCTTCCGCCTCAACCAGAGCGTTTATACCGCCAACTGTGAACCCAATACGGTCATCATGCACCCTCTGCCTCGCGATTCGCGCGAGGGCGCTCGCGAGCTTGATGTCGACCTCAACGATAATCCGAATCTCGCTATCTTTCGGCAGAGCGATAATGGCGTGTTGGTGCGCATGGCGCTGTTTGCGTTAATTCTGGACGTGGCAGACAAGGTTGATCGCGCTTCTGCCCCCGTAGACTGGTATACGGAGCGGCGGTTTTGACAGCGTTTCGGCGTTTTGGCGCCGAAGATGCGTTGCTGGAAAACAGAGAGACGAATTTCAGTGGCTACTTTTCGGTGGAAACCGTGACCTTGCGCCACCGGCTGTTTGCCGGCGGCTGGTCCTCTTCCATTCGCAGAGAGCTGTTCCAGCGGGGTGATGCGGTGGGGGTCCTACCCTGGAATCCTCACACCGATGAGGTCGTGTTGATTGAGCAGTTTCGGGTGGGCGCGATGCGCGGTGCCGATAATCCCTGGATGCTCGAGCTCATTGCCGGGATTGTTGAGTCCGGTGAGTCGGACTCGAGCGTTGCCCACCGGGAGGCAGAAGAGGAGGCGGGATGTGAGCTGCACCGGTTGGAACCTATCGCCACCTTCTTTCCCAGCGCTGGCGCGTGCTCGGAGCAAATTCGTCTTTTTATTGGAGAGACGACCGGTGCAGACCATGGATCCGTAAAAGGATTGGCAGGCGAGCACGAGGATATTCTGGTACACCAGATCGCGCGCTCGGAGGCGCTCGCCATGCTTAGTCGTGGTGAGATCAATAATGGACACACCCTGATAGCACTACAGTGGCTTGCCTTGAACGGTGAGCGCTTGCGCGCGAACTGGCATGTCTGACTCTCCCTCAATGCCTGATCCGGAAAAGCGGTCTGTCGTTACCGATAGCGATAAAAATAGTCAGCCGACACTGTTGCGTTCCAGCGCTATCGTGGGTGGTGCCACTATGCTCTCGCGGGTATTGGGTTTGGTTCGGGATGTGGTCCTGGCCAATGTCATTGGCGCCAACGGCAATGCGGATGCCTTTTTTGTCGCTTTCAAGATCCCCAACTTTTTACGCCGTCTATTTGCGGAGGGAGCGTTTTCTCAGGCCTTTGTGCCGGTGCTTGCGGATACGCGTGAGAAAGGAGGTTTTGCTGCGGTGCGCGAGCTGGTGGACCGGGTTGCGGGCGTCTTGGGCGGTACCTTGCTTTTGCTTACGTTGGTCACTGTGTTCGCTTCCCCCGTGGTTGCCACCGTATTTGCACCGGGCTTCCTTAGAGACCCTGCCAAGCTTGCCCTCACCAGTGAGCTGATAAAGATTACCTTCCCCTATCTGCTCCTTATTTCACTCACTGGTTTCGCGGGGGCGATTTTAAATAGTTATCAGCGATTTGCGGTTCCAGCGCTGACACCGGTGTTGCTCAACCTGTCTCTCATCGCCGCCGCATTGTGGCTGACGCCGGCATTTGATGAGCCTGCGTTTGCGTTGGCATTAGGGGTATTGATTGCCGGCTTTGCGCAACTGCTATTTCAGGTGCCAGCGTTGGCGGGTATCCAGCTGGTGCCTCGGCCCCGCTGGGCGCCGGGACACGAGGGGGTTAAACGCATTTTATTTCTGATGGTGCCGGCGCTATTTGGTGTTTCGGTGAGTCAAATTAATCTGCTACTCGACACGGTATTGGCTTCGTTACTGCCCACAGGGAGCGTTTCCTGGCTGTATTACTCCGACCGGCTCACCGAGCTCCCACTGGGCGTCTTTGCGATTGCGATTGCTACCGTCATCCTGCCCACCTTGTCGAGTCAGCGAGCGAGGGCCGATGATCCCGCCTTCGCCCAAACGCTCTCGTGGGCCATTCGCAATGTCTTACTTATTGCGATCCCGGCCTCTGTCGCGCTTGCGTTTTTGGCGGAACCGCTCTTGGTAACGCTCTTTCAATACGGGGCGTTCAGCGCGCAAGACAGAGTCATGGCGGCGGTCAGTTTGCAGGCTTACTCCCTGGGTTTGGGCGCCTTTATGTTGGTAAAGGTACTGGCTCCTGGTTTCTATGCGCGCGAGGATATGAAAACGCCAGTCCGCATCGGCATCATCGCCATGGGTAGCAACATGGTGTTAAACCTGATTTTCGTATTGCCGCTCATGTGGTGGTTCAATATCGGGCACGCCGGGTTGGCACTGGCGACCAGCGTGTCGGCTTGGTTGAACGCCGGCTTACTTTACCGGGGGCTGCGCCGTGAGGGGATTTTATCGGTCGGAGATTTCCCCCTTGCCTGGACGCTACGGATTGGACTTTCAACAGTGCTGATGACGCTACTGCTGTGGGGATACACGCCTGATATTAGCCTGTGGGATCAATGGAGCGCGTGGCAACGTGGCGTCCGGCTGATTGGTTTGTGTCTGGGAGGTCTGTGCGCATTTGGGGTGGGCCTGTGGATACTGGGACTGCGCCCCGCCATGCTGCGTCGCTGACCAGCCTTGGGTGCCTGCAGCGATGGCGCTAGCATAGTCGGCCCTTACGGCTGATCTGCGCTGCACTCGCCGGTATACTGTGCGCTGGTTGGCTTGGGAATTTCCCGCTTCATGGAACTCATTCGCGGTCGGCACAATCTTGAGCCCCGTCACCGCGGTTGCGCGGTGACGATTGGGGCCTTTGATGGCGTCCATCTGGGACACCAATCGGTACTGACGCATCTCAAAAACGAGGCGGATCTGCGCGGTGTCTCCACCACGGTGGTCACGTTTGAGCCTCTGCCCAGAGAGTATCTTCGGCCGTTGGAAGCCCCGCCAAGGATTACCACCTTACGCGACAAGTGGCCGCTGCTGCAGGCCTGCGGCGTCGATCGCGTGCTTTGTCTGCCCTTCAACGAACGCTTGCGCCAACTGAGCGCCCGAGAGTTTGTCGAAAAGGTGTTTGTGGAGGGTCTCGGCGTTCAGTATCTCGCCTTCGGCGATGACTTCCGTTTCGGTAATCGTCGGGAGGGAGATCTGGAATATGTCCGCGCGTTGGCCGACGAATTTGGCTATGCTGTCGCCCCGACGCCCACCTGCGAAGTGGGTGGAGAGCGAGTCAGCAGTACGCGTATTCGCTCGGCACTGAGTGAGGCTAATTTTGAGGCGGCAACAGAGTTGCTCGGCAGACCTTTCGAGATGTCGGGTCGGGTGCAACATGGTCAAAAACTGGGAAGACAGCTAGATACGCCCACAGCCAATATCGCGCTTCATCGGATTCGCTCGCCATTACACGGCGTGTATGTGGTGAAGGTTTCGGGTGGGGGTCTGAAGGAGGTCGCTGGTGTCGCGAATGTTGGTGTCAAACCCACGATTGGCGACAGCTTGGAGGCTACCCTGGAGGCTCACGTGCTTGAGGGGTCTCCGGACCTGTACGGGAAGCGATTGACCGTGCAGTTTGTTCACAAGCTGAGGGATGAAAAAAAGTTCCCGTCGTTGGATGCGTTGAAAGCGGGCATTGCGGCGGACAAAGCCAGCGCCCGTGCGTGGCTGAGGAACCACGGTTAAAGTATGAGTGATTATAAAAGTACGCTAAATCTGCCCCAGACAGATTTTCCGATGAAGGCGAATCTTGCGCAGCGTGAGCCAGATCGACTGAAGATGTGGCAAGAGATGGATCTTTATGGGCAGATGCGCGAGGTCGGAAAGGGTAAGCCGACGTTTATCCTTCACGACGGTCCTCCGTATGCCAATGGTGAGCTCCATGTGGGCCACGCAATCAACAAAATCCTGAAAGACATTATTATTAAATCCAAAACCCTGTCCGGTTTCGACGCTCCCTACGTGCCCGGCTGGGACTGCCATGGACTCCCGATCGAGCTCAATGTAGAGAAAAAAGTCGGCAAGGCGGGCCACAAGGTGTCGGCGGCCGAGTTTCGCGAGCACTGCCGGGCTTATGCGCGAAAGCAGGTTGATGCGCAAAAGGCCGACTTTGTTCGCATGGGCGTGTTTGGGGAGTGGGACAACCCCTACCTCACCATGGATTTTGCATTTGAGGCCAACATCGTCCGGTCTCTCGCCACTATGGTTGACAAGGGCCACCTGCACAGAGGCTTTAAGCCGGTGCATTGGTGTCTCGACTGTGGGTCGGCTCTGGCCGAGGCCGAGGTGGAGTATCGCGACAAGCAGTCCTCGGCGGTGGATGTGGCCTTCGGTTTTGTTGATGCGGCCGAGGCGTCACGACGACTGGGGACTGCGATCACGGATCAGCTCGAGGTGGCGATCTGGACCACGACGCCCTGGACCTTGCCTGCGAATCGTGGTGTCGCCCTTGCTCCAGACCTCCATTACGTCTTGCTAAAAGCTGAGGGACGCCATGTGCTGGTCGCAGAAGCGCTAGCCGAGGCGTGCGCTCAGCGTTTTGGGCTGGCAGTTCTGGAAGTCGAAGGTGGTGTGAGGGGGGCTGACCTTGAGGGGTTGCTGCTGCGGCCGCCTTTCAGCGATACCCCGGTCCCCATCGTATTGGGGGAGCATGTGACCACCGAGACGGGTACGGGGTGCGTGCACACTGCGCCGGCGCATGGCCTCGAGGATTTTGAGATGGGTAGCCGGTACGACCTTGAGGTTTATAACCCTGTCGGGGGGAATGGGGTGTACCACGACGATACGCCGGTTTTTGCCGGCAAGCATATTTTCAAGGCCAACGAGGACATTATCGCCGCGCTGGCTGAGCGGCATGTACTTTTGAGCCATGAACCCTTCCAGCACAGCTATCCGCATTGCTGGCGTCACAAGTCACCGATTATTTTTCGTGCCACCCCCCAATGGTTTATCAGCATGGCCGGCAATGGCTTGTTGGCGGCGGCGAAAGCGGCCGTGGAGGGTGTGCAATGGGTGCCGGAATGGGGCCGCGCACGCATTGATAGCATGTTGGCCGAACGCCCGGACTGGTGTATCTCGCGACAACGCACCTGGGGTGTTCCGATTACACTTTTCGTACACAAAACATCGGGAGAACTCCACCCGGATACCCAACGCCTGATGGAGGCCGCTGCGCTCCGCATTGAGGCTCAGGGTATCGAAGCCTGGTTTGATCTCGATCCTGCGGAACTGCTGGGTGATGATGCGGGTGATTATGACAAAGTCACCGATACGCTCGACGTATGGTTCGACTCGGGGGTAACACATCAGTGTGTCTTAAGTCAGCGTGAGGGATTGAGCTGGCCCGCGGATCTCTACCTTGAGGGTTCAGACCAACATCGCGGTTGGTTTCAATCTTCGCTGTTAACGGGCATTGGGACACGCGATGCGGCGCCTTATCGCAGCGTGCTGACCCATGGCTTCACGGTGGACGGGGATGGCCGCAAGATGTCGAAGTCCCTCGGCAATATTATCCCCGCGGCAAAAGCGATGCAGGATTTAGGGGCAGATGTGTTGCGCCTTTATGTGTCTGCCGCAGATTATCGGAACGAGATCTCAGCTTCCGACGAGATATTTAAGCGGACCGCTGACGCCTACCGGCGGATTCGCAATACAGCGCGATTTCTGTTGGCCAATCTCGCAGGATTTGAGCCGTCGAGCGACGTTTTGCCAAACGAGGCGCTGTTGCCCTTGGATCGCTGGATCCTCGGTAAGGCGCACGCATTGCAAGCTGAGATTCAGTCGGCATACGAGGACTATCAGTTTCATCATGTCTACCATCGGGTGCATAACTTCTGCAGCGGTGAGCTGGGCGGTTTTTATCTCGATATCATCAAGGATCGGCAGTACACGACGGGTAAGGACTCCCAGCCGCGAAGGTCAGCGCAGACGGCGCTGTTTCATCTTGCCGAAGCACTTTGCCGGTGGATTGCGCCAATCCTGAGTTTTACCGCTGATGAGATCTGGGAAAATTTGCCAGGATCGCGCACGGCGTCGGTTTTTTTAACGCAGTGGTATACCGAACTGCCGGAGCCAGAGACCGAAGGTCAGCTCAACAGCGATTTCTGGATGGAACTGATGCTGGTGCGACAACAAGTTAACAAAGCCCTGGAGTTGTCGCGCGAACAAGGCGTGGTCAGGGGTTCCCTCGATGCCGCCGTATGGCTCTACGCAGGGTCAGACCTCGCGGCCCGACTGAACCACCTCGGTGATGAGCTCCGATTCGCGTTGATTACCTCGGAAGCGGCGGTCCTCGATTGGGAAGACGCCCCTGCGGAGGCCATGGAGGCAGAGGGGATTCCGTTGCGCATAGTGGTGCAGTCGGCCTCAGGAGAAAAGTGCGAGCGTTGCTGGCACCGGCGTGCTGATGTGGGCCAGTACGAGCAGCACCCAACGCTGTGCGGGAGGTGTGTGACCAATATCGAAGGTCCGGGCGAGGTGCGACACTTTGCCTGAAGATTCGGCTTCATCCCGGCTGGGCTATCGGCCCTGGTCCGGGTTGGCGATCGCTGTTGTCATTATTTTTTTAGACCAATGGAGCAAGCAGGTCGCGGTTGCCGAACTCGTTTTTGGGCGACCCTATCCTGTCACCTCCTGGTTCGACTGGATGCTCGCGTACAACACGGGTGCCGCCTTCAGTTTTTTAGCTGACGCCGGCGGTTGGCAACGCTGGTTTCTGACCGCCATTGCCGCTGGAGTCAGTATTTTCATTGTGGTCTGGTTGTTTCGTCTGGCACCAGAGGATCGCGCGCTGACAATGCCATTGGGACTGATTCTGGGCGGTGGAATAGGTAACTTGATTGATCGAGCCACCCTCGGATACGTGGTCGATTTCGTCTCTTGGCACTATCAAGATTGGTATTGGCCAGCGTTCAACGTGGCTGATGCGGCAATCTCTCTGGGTGCCGCTATCTGGCTGTGGTTGGCATTGTTGAGCAGCAGTGGGCGAGCGAGAGACGCCTCATCGTCAGAGGGATCCCCGCAAAATGAGTAAGGTCATGAGTCTACCCATCGAACCGAACACGCGTATCACCCTGAACTTTTCTCTGGCCCTGGAAACCGGCGAAGAGGTGGACTCCAATTTCGGTCAGGATCCGGTGAGTTTCGTCATGGGCGATGGATCGCTCCTGCCAGGATTCGAGCGGCGGCTCTTGGGTATGAGGGCCGGGGATGAGGCGGAGTTCCGTATTCCGCCCGATGAGGGATTTGGTGACCCACAGGACGACAACATACAGGAGATTCCGAGGGGTGAATTTGACGAGGATTCGCCGCTGGAGCCTGGCATGCTATTTTCGTTTGCTGACGCTGCAGGTGGAGAGGTTCCGGGCATGATCGCGGAGGTGGGCGAAACATCAGTGACGGTGGATTTTAATCATCCACTGTCGGGGCGTACTATTCATTTTCGAGTGCGGATCGCGCGCGTGGAGCCGGCGGAGCTACATTAATGGACATCGTTCTGGCCAACCCCAGGGGTTTTTGTGCGGGAGTAGACCGCGCCATCGATATCGTTAATCGCGCGCTGGAAGTTTTCGGTGGCCCGGTTTACGTGAGACATGAGGTGGTCCATAACCGGCATGTCGTCGAGGACCTCAGGGCACGGGGTGCTGTCTTCGTTGATGAGCTGGTTCAAGTGCCTGACGATGCGGTCGTGATTTTCAGTGCCCACGGCGTTTCTCGCGCCGTGCAGGAGGAGGCGGAAGGTCGGGGACTCAAGGTATTTGATGCGACTTGCCCGTTGGTCACCAAGGTGCACGTCGAGGTGGCGGCATTCAGCACGGCGGGACGGGAGTGCGTGCTCATCGGTCATGAGGGGCATCCAGAGGTGGAGGGCACGATGGGTCGCTACGACACCCGTCATGGCGGCGCAATTTATCTGGTTGAGGATGAGGCGCAGGTTGCCGAACTCGAGGTGCGTGACCCGACGACGCTGGCCTTCGTGACGCAAACAACCCTCTCGGTCGATGATACAGCGAAGGTAATCGATGCGCTGAGGCAACGATTTCCAGAGATTCAGGGCCCGCGAAAGGACGATATTTGTTACGCCACGCAGAATCGGCAGGATGCTGTGAAATCCCTGGCAGACGAAGTCGACACGGTGCTGGTTGTGGGTTCGACCAACAGCTCTAACTCAAATCGATTGAAGGAGTTAGCTGAGCGCTGCGGCGCGCGGGCTTACCTGATCGACGACGCCACCATGATTAACGAGGACTGGCTGTCCGGCGCCGGTGCGGTGGGAGTGACCGCTGGAGCCTCTGCCCCCGAACTGCTGGTTGAGCAAGTCATTGCGCGATTGAAGATGCTCGGTGGGATCGACGTTCGAAATCTCGATGGCCGCGAAGAAAATATTACTTTTTCCTTACCGAAAGATTTGCGCATACCCGCCGTCGTGGTGGACGACTAATCAAACCCTGCGCCCTCGTCTTTTGACGGGGGGTTCCCCGCAGACCTTTTTCTGCAAATGGTGACCCTAATCAGCCCTTGTGGTTCTCGGCGAGAGCCGGCTGTTGCAATCTTTTGGCGATAGGTGTGCCTGCTTCAACGCAGGAAGACTGTGCCAAAAACGGGGGAGGTGCCCTGGTGGAGTCGTGGGCCCGAGCGCTGGCGATTGACGGGGTGGGGGCTGGCTCTCAGACACTTGTTTTTGCTATTTCAGAAGAACCCGCGCTATGGCGTGATGTGAGGGGGACAATCATTCGACAGCAGGGCGTTACGCTGATGGAGTGCCTCATTACCTTGGCGGTGTTGGCTGTCCTGGCCGCGGTGGCCGTGCCGCCGTTATCCGATCAATTAAGGGCCGCTCGCGCCCACGCCGGGGCGCAGCAACTGTATGCTGCTACCCAATATGCTAGAAGCATGGCGCAGACATTGTCGACCGGGATCACAGTTTGCCCGTTGTCTTCCACCGAGCCCTCGGTCGATCTTTGTGGCGGCCACTTTGGCGGGCGGCTGGTGGTATACAGAGAATCGTCGAGCGGCCCGGAAATTCTCCGGATTTGGTCTCCACCCGAAGGAATCGAGGTTCGTAATCGCTCCGGGCTCGATCCCGTGGAGGGCAGGATTCAATGGCGTGGGGACGGTATCGGCTTACGCAGTCTCACCCTCTCGGTCTGTGCGGGTAGTCACAATTGGGCGGTGGTGATCAATCGCCTCGGTAGACCACGGCTGATGAAAAACGGGGGTTCGTGTCCCGTTAGGTCTTAAGCCTAGTTGTCGATATCTAGTTTTTTTAACCGGTAGCGCAAGCTTCGCATGCTGATGCCCAAAGCCTTGGCGGTTGCCGTGCGATTCCAGCGATGCCGTTGCAGTTCTTCTTCGAGAACTGTTCGCTCGATATGAGCCAGGTAGGCGTCCAGATCGCCCTGATGGTTAGCCCCCTCAGATAATGGAGCCTGCGACGGTGCGGACGCCATCGGCGCAGCTTCGGGTGGCGCGGGTCTGGGGCCCGAGTTGAGATCGAGGTTATGAACTTCAATCCGGTCACCGTCTAACAAGGCCGCAGCGCGCGCGAGAATGTTCTCTAACTCGCGAATATTGCCTCTGTATTCATGTTCCTTGAGTCGCTCAACGGCGTCGCGACTCAGCGTCAACGGTTTGCTGCCGCTCGCCTCAGCCATTTTGAGCAGAATGTGTCGCGCGATAAGCGGGATATCTGCACGACGATGCCGGAGCGGCGGAATAAAGAGATCAATGACATTGATGCGGTAATAGAGGTCATCCCGGAACCGTCCCCCGCGAACTTCATCGGCGAGGTTTTTGTGCGTTGCCGTGATCAGTCTTACGTCGACAGGCACCTCCTTTTCGAAACCCACGGGCCGCACGGCTTTTTCCTGAATGGCCCGCAACAACTTGACCTGAACCGGCAACGGCAGGTCGGCAATTTCGTCGAGTAACAGTGTGCCCCCACTGGCCGCCTGAAATAAGCCGAGTTTGTCAGCGGTGGCGCCGGTAAAAGCACCGCGTTTGTGGCCAAACAGTTCGCTTTCAACCAGTTCGGATGGAATGGCACCGCAGTTAATGGCGACAAAGGGCGCAGACGCTCGCGGACCGAGGTGATGGATAAGTCGGGCAACCACCTCCTTGCCCACCCCGGATTCCCCGTGCACGTGAACCGGTGCCTGACTGCGTGCGACGCGCTGTATGTCACGCTTCAGGGTGGCGATGATGGGCGTCTCACCGATCAGCGTATCGTCTGAGGCCGTATCGGCTACCGACGGAAGTTTCAGCGCGTGATTAACCAACTCGCGCAGACGGTCCAGCGGCACCGGTTTACTGACGAAGTCAAAAGCGCCTAATTTGAGTGCGTCGACAGCACACTCCGCACTGCCGTGGGCAGTCATCATGGCCACCGGCACGTTTGGATACTTTTGTTGTATCTCCGCGATCAGGTCTAGTCCGTTGCCATCGGGTAGCTTGAGATCGGTCAGACACAGCGCCGGGAGTTCGTTATTAAGCGCCTGTCTGGCGGCCGCAAGAGAGGTAGCCGTCACAGCACTGATGTTCATGCGAGCGAGCGTCATTTCCCGGAGCGTCAGCAGGTCTGGCTCATCATCAACGATGAGCACTCGAGGGCGCATCATGGCTCGCCCTCCGCGCGGGGCAAGGTCACCCTGAATCGAGAATGCCCGGCGTCGGTGCGCGCGTAACTGAGCGTTGAGCGATTAGCCGCACACAGCTCTCGAGAGAGGTAAAGCCCTAACCCACTACCCTCCGGGCGGGTGGTAAAAAAAGGTTCAAACAGTCGATCCAAATGTTCCTCGGGCACTCCGGAGCCTGCGTCTATGACATCAAGGTAGATGCTATTACTCGAGGTGTCATCTGTTACTTCAATGGCCGCTGCACGCTGGCCTGTTTCTTGGTATGCGTGTCTGATGGCATTGTCGAGCAAGTTCGTCAGCACCCGCCTCAGATTGCCCGAGTCGAAACGGATCAGGAGGGCTTTATCCGGCATACGCAGCGTAACGTTCACCCTTTCACTGTGGGTTTGTTCGTATTCCGAGATCGCAGTAGGCAACCATGTTCCCAGATCGATGGCTTGTTGTGCCGTTGCTTGAGAACGCGACAGTTGCAGAATGTTTTCGACGATGTCGTTAACTCGGCCGGTGTTATTGAGGACAATCTGGCGTAGCGTCGCAGCCTCGTCTGGGTCTGCAATGGGCTCTTCCATCAACTGAATGGCGTGACTGATTGCGGTGAGGGGATTACGGATTTCATGAGCAATGCTTGCGGTCAATTTCCCCAGTGACTTGAGCTTCATCATTTGTGCGGTCTCGGAGACCGCGGTGAAATCCTCTACCGCCAGAATGACATCAGCTTCAAATTGAGACCCCAGGTGCAGTAGTTTGGGCAAGATATGCCTACCAGAGCACTCAATTACAATGGGCTGAACGTTAGGGTTTTCTCTCAGCCGCCACTTTGCCACATACTGCTCCAGTGCGGGGCTGACGGTTCCCAGAGGCTGTGGCGAGCGTTCCACCGCAAGTCCCAGTAGCCTCACAGCGGCATCATTCATCGGAATCACGAAGTTGTTTGCGGTGACTCGGCAGACACCGGTGGTCATGTCCGCGATGATTTGGTGGTTCAATTCTTCCAGTGTTGCGATATGGGTAGAGGCGGTCTCGACGCGCTCTTCGGCCGATGTCAGACGCGTCACGATATGCTGCAGGAAAAGTGACAGCGCGAAACTGAGGCCACCAAGCAGGCCTGCGTATACCCACTCGCCGGTTGTCACGGCGCCGCTCGACAATTTGGCCGCGGTCCCGAGGAGCACAGCCAGTGATGCTAGCGCAGCGATAGCGGTGGCCGTTAATCTTTGGGTGATGAGCACGGCGCCCGCCGCGACCGTGACGAGGTACAGCAGGGGCAGTCCTTCACTCAGACCAGAGCCCAGTTGAACGAGCACCGCGACAGCTACCAGGTCGAGTAATACCACGGCCAGTGCCATACCCTCGACCCAGGGGGTCGAAGTTGCAATGAGCCTGCCTATGACCACTGCGCTGGTGAGCCAGATGCCGGCCAACCAAATGATCCCGGTATGGTAGCCGTTGAGCACGCTATCGGCCCAGCCGTTGATTATGCTGGGGGCCAGCAGACCCAGCGCAAGTGTCGCCCGATAGACGTTGTAAATAGACAGCAGTCGGTAGAGCGCTCGCCTCGGCGGCGCTACCGTATTCGCGCCGGACCCATCACCGGCGACGCGCGCTGTTGCGTCAGATACCATGCAGACACTATATCAGTGGTAGACCATTTTATTGGTCGTAGTGAGCATCGGGCGAGCCTGTGGGCGAGCAAATACGGTAACCTTCGCCTCCGACTGAATTGCCGACACCGGCTCAACGCACGGGAGACAGACATGAATATCTGCATGGCGCAGATCAATACCCTGGTGGGCGATATTAGAGGCAACCTGGCTCGCGTAGTTGAGGTGTGTCAGGCACAGCACGAGAAGGGCGCGGATCTGGTCATTTTCCCCGAGTTGACTCTCACCGGTTATCCGCCAGAAGACCTGTTATTGCGAACTGATCTGATCGACCAGACCGCTACCGCACTGGAGGCGCTCTGCCAGCGCTTGCCTGCGGCGCTGGCGGTGGTGTTGGGTTATCCGCGACGCGACGGTCAACGTTTGTTCAACAGCGCCGGCGTCATATCCGAGGGTAGGTTGATTGCCGAATATGACAAACAATGCCTGCCTAATTACCAAGTCTTCGATGAGAAGCGATACTTTGATTCGGGTGAAAAGCCTTGCGTGGTCGAACTGAGCGGCATCCGCTTTGGGTTAACGATTTGCGAGGACATTTGGCACCCCGAACCCACATCCCTGGCGAAGGCTGCAGGGGCCCAGATACTGATTAATCTCAATGCCTCGCCATTTCACCGCCGAAAGTCCGAAGAGCGTTTGGCGCTCGTGGCAGAGCGAGCCCTAACCCACGACTTATCGATCGTGTACGTCAATCAGGTCGGGGGACAAGACGAATTGGTCTTTGACGGCGGATCGTTCGCAGTAGATGCGCGCGGAGAGCTGATTGCCAGAGCGCCGGAGTTTGAGGAGGCGCTACCGCTCATTACGGTTGATCCAACCGGCGCGCTTGTGCCCGCAGAAAAAGCGCCAAGCAAAGGCGACTTGGATGCAGTGTGGACGGCCTTGGTGGTCGGCTTGCGGGATTATGTCGACAAGAACGGCTTTCCGGGGGTTGTCCTCGGGTTGTCCGGCGGCATTGATTCTGCTGTGACCCTCGCCGTCGCCGCAGATGCGCTGGGATCGGATCGTGTGCAGGCAGTCATGATGCCTTTTCGTTACACCGCATCTATGAGTATTGAAGACGCCCAGGCGGAAGCAGACGCTCTGGGGGTTCCCTTCAGTAATCTTTCTATCGAACCGCTATATGAAGCCTTCATGACGACGTTAGCGACTGAATTTGAAGGGTTGCCCACCGACATCACAGAGGAAAATCTGCAGGCACGGTGTCGAGGTGTTTTGCTGATGTCGATCTCCAACAAGAAAAATCTGCTGGTTTTGACCACCGGCAACAAAAGCGAGTTGGCGGTCGGTTATTCGACTTTGTACGGTGATATGGCCGGTGGCTTCGACGTGCTGAAAGACTGTCCAAAGATGCTGGTCTATGCGCTCGCGCGTTATCGCAACGAACTGGGGGCATGCATTCCTGAGCGAGTAATCACTCGGCCGCCCTCAGCGGAATTGGCGCCGGATCAGAAAGACGAAGACAGCTTGCCACCCTACGACACGCTGGATCAGATCATTGAACAGTACGTCGAACACGATGCCTCAAAGGAAGCGATCATCGCGGCCGGATTTCTCGCGGAGGATGTGCATCGGGTGGTCCGATTGATAGATCTTAATGAGTACAAGCGCCGCCAGGCCCCGATAGGGGTGCGTATCTCCCGTCGCGCTTTTGGTCGCGACCGCCGCTATCCGATTACCTGGGCGTGGCGTTCAGCGCAGTAGTTAGCTTCAGGATTTGGGTCGATAGTTAAACTGAGGTGGCTTGGGGGGGTCAAAAAGCCCGAAGGTCGATCGATTGATCCAGGACCGTTGCAGACCCTCTGCGGTGTAGACGCTGTCAAAGGTGCAGTCGTCTTTCAAATTGGGGTGATCTGGATAATTCTCACAAAGTACGTCTACCGCGTCGTCCGCAAGATCGTTGATGCCTAATAGCAGATAGGCCTGAGCCATGATGGCGAGACCATCAGCAACACTGGGTGTCTGCTGCATATGCTCCACGACATATTTTCCACGATTCAATGCGGCGAGATACGCCCCGCGGCGGAAGTAGTAGTTCGCCACGTGTATTTCGTGACGTGCGAGCATATTGCGCATATGGATCATGCGCTGGCGCGCGTCAGGTGCATAGGGGCTATCAGGATAGCGAGCCAGCAACTGGGCGAATTCGCCGAAAGCGATCTGAATGTGGCTGACGTCTCGCTTGGTGTCGTCTGAGGGCACAAATCTTGCGAAGAATCCCGGCTCAATGTCATAGGCTGCCAAGCCCTTCATATAGAAAGCGTAGTCCACATTCGGGTGGCGGGGGTGCAAGCGAATAAAGCGGTCGGCAGCTTCCGTTGCCGCTTCGAATTCGTAGGCACCATAGTGTGCGTAGATTAATTCCAGCTGCGCCTGCTCCGCGTAGCGGCCAAAAGGGTAGCGGCTCTCCAGCATCTGCAGTGTTCTTACAGCCAGGCCGAAATTGTCATTTTTAAGGTGCCGCTGAGCTTCGCGGTACATCTGTTGCTCGCCCGAGTCGGCAACGAGATCGTCGTCATCACCACCGAACCAGGAGCAACCGGTGATGGCGAGGCAAAGTGCCAACAACATAGCTCGAAGAATGCGGTGAGTGATGGTCAAGAGGAGTTATCCGCCGTGGTACATTTGGGTGGCATAGTGTAAACCCAACAGAGCGGGAGTCACAGCGCTTGCCCGAAGAACTTTTTGACGAACGTGAAGTGCTCTCGGCGCTGGTTCCCGCGGCTCTCAGCGGCAATAGGCTCGATGCAGTGGCGGCGGCGTTGTTCAGTCAATTTTCTCGCAGTCGTCTCGCGGAGTGGATTCGAGCCGGCAGGCTAACCCGTAATGGCCAGCCTGCGCGCCCTCGAGATAAAGTGGATGCTGGGGACGAGCTGCAGGTGTTTCCCGAAGCAGATAACCGGGTCGACTGGGCTGCAGAGCCGCTGCCTCTGGATATCCTGTACGAGGATGAGCACGTCATTGTCGTCAACAAACCGGCTGGGCTGGTGGTGCATCCAGCGGCGGGCCATCATGGTGGCACGCTGGTCAATGGCCTGATGGCCCACGCGCCGGAAATGTCATCTTTGCCCCGAGGCGGGATTGTGCATCGTCTGGATAAAGACACCTCCGGGGTAATGCTGGCAGCCCGATCAACGCTGGCACATAAGCATCTGGTTGCGCAGTTGGCTGATCGTTCCGTGAAACGGATTTACGCGGCGGTTTGTCGCGGGACATTCTCCGGGGGCGGCACCATCGATGCCCCGATCGGACGTCACCCCACCGCCCGCACCAAAATGGCGGTAGTGTCGGACGGTAAACCGGCGGTGACCCATTATCGCATCGCGCAGCGGTTTGGGGCCCATAGTCTTCTGGAGGTTCGTCTGGAATCTGGCCGGACCCATCAAATTCGTGTGCATCTCGCTTGGCGCAAGCACCCTTTGATTGGTGATCCACTGTATGGCGGGCGCGCCTTTCGTCCCGCAGGTGCCAGCGCAAAATTACTGGACACGCTCGATGGTTTTAGCCGGCAGGCATTGCATGCGCGCGAGTTATCGTTTGAGCACCCAAAAACCGGCGAGGTGATGTGTTTCTCGACTGAGATCCCTGCCGATATGGCGGCACTCATTGCATGCCTCGCAGACGAGGATCCGGCTTGACTTCGGCGTTAGCGCTGATGGCACCCCATGTGGGTGTCAGCGGGGTGGCTGTCCGCGTAACGACACGCCGTGGCGGCGTCAGCTGTTCCCCCTATAGGTCACTCAATTTGGGCGATCACGTGGATGATCAGCCAGAGGCGGTGCAGGTCAATCGCCAACGATTGCACGCGGCGCTGGGTTTGGCGCCCGTTGCCTGGTTGCGACAGGTACACGGTTGTCGCGCGGTTCAGTCCGACCCTGAAATGCAATTCGAGGCAGACGCCCAATGGACCACCAAGATAGGACAGCCCATTGCCGTACTGACTGCTGATTGCCTTCCGGTGGTATTAGCCAGCAATGATGGTGCTTGCGTTGGCGTTGCGCATGCCGGGTGGCGAGGTCTCGCTGCGGGGGTACTACAAGCGTTGATTGCGGACATGCCGGTATTGCCCTCGAATGTGACGGCGTGGTTAGGGCCTGCGATTGGTCCGAAGGTTTATGAAGTCGGACCCGAGGTATACGCGGTATTCGAAGACCGTCTGGGTGATCGTAGCGCGCGCTGTTTTGTCCCTTCGGTCAGGCGCCCCGGCCACTTTATGGCCGATCTGTTCGCCTTGGCGAGACTCGCTCTGACGGAGACTGGAGTGACTCGGGTTAATGGCGGCGGACTCTGCAGTTACACTGACGCTGACCGGTTCTTTTCTCACCGCAGGGATGGACCCACAACCGGACGATTTGCCACATTGGTGTGGCGAGAATCGCCTTTTTGACACGCTGGTGCCGTCGTATCGCAATAGGGCGGTACAAGGGGTTTGCAGGACAGCCACAGCATCGTAATAACCCCACTTGAAAAAAGGAATTAGGGTCCCATATCGGTAGAAAGACAGACGCTAGCCCGCAGAGTTTCGGGTATCAGGAGAGAGCGATGCGCATGGATAAGCTGACCCATTCTTTACAGGCGGCCCTTGGAGACGCCCAGTCAATCGCCGTAGGGCGGGATCACCCTTTTGTTGAGCCGCAGCACGTGCTTCGGGCGATGCTGGATGCTTCGGGCTCGCCAGCAAAAAATCTTTTACGAGCCGCAGGAGCAAACGATAAGGCGCTCGATTCCGCACTGAGCAGCCTCTTGGCTGCCATGCCCACGGTGAGTGGAAACGCCGACGTGCACATCAGCGCGGATACGCAACGATTGCTTAATCAGGCTGACAAGCTGGCCCAGAAAGCAGGCGATACCTTCATTTCGATTGATGCAGTGTTATTGGCAATGCTCGAAGTCAAAGTGACTGCGGGTCTGTTATCGGATGCCGGTGTCGGTCGAGCGACCCTGACCGCTGCGATCGAGAACGCGCGGGGTGGTGAGTCGGTTAACAGCGCAGAATCGGAAGAGGCCCGGCAGGCACTGGAGAAATATACGGTGGATCTTACAGAACGTGCTGTGGCCGGTAAGCTGGATCCAGTGATCGGCCGCGATGACGAGATCCGGCGCACGATTCAGGTGCTCCAGCGTCGAACAAAAAATAATCCGGTACTCATCGGTGAGCCGGGGGTAGGAAAAACCGCCATTATCGAAGGATTGGCCCAGCGCGTTGTCAACGGAGAAGTACCCGAGGGGCTCAAAGACAAACGCATATTGGCCTTGGATCTGGGTGCGCTACTTGCCGGCGCCAAATTCCGCGGTGACTTTGAGGAACGCCTGAAGGCAGTTTTGAATGCGCTGTCGAAAGAGGACGGCCGCGTCATCCTGTTTGTCGATGAATTACACACGATGGTTGGTGCCGGCAAGGCTGAAGGCTCGATGGATGCGGGCAATATGCTAAAGCCCGCTTTGGCGCGAGGAGAGTTGCATTGTGTCGGTGCCACCACCTTAAACGAGTACCGGCAGTTCGTTGAAAAAGACGCGGCACTTGAACGGCGTTTTCAGAAGGTGCTGGTTGAGGAACCCAGCGAGGAAGACACCATTGCCATTTTGCGTGGCCTTAAAGAGCGGTATGAAGTGCATCACAGCGTGGACATCACAGATAGCGCCATTATTGCCGCCGCACAGCTGAGCCAGCGGTATATCACGGATCGGCAATTGCCAGACAAGGCCATTGATCTCGTTGATGAAGCTGCCAGTCGTATCCGCATGGAGATCGATTCAAAGCCCGAAGTCATGGACAAACTCGAGCGTCGTCTGATCCAGCTCAAAATTGAACGTGAGGCAGTAAAAAAAGATGAAACGGCTGCAGCCAGCAAGCAGTTAAAACAGCTCGATGAGCAAATAGAGAGCGTCGAGCGCGAATTTGTGAGTCTGGAAGAAGTCTGGTTGGCGGAGAAAGCGGCGGTTCAAAGCACGGCTCAGATCAAAAGCGCTATCGAGGAGGCGAAATTCGACCTCGAACAGGCTCGGCGCGCTGGAGATTTGACCCGCATGTCTGAGTTGCAGCACGGTGTGCTGCCTGATCTCGAGCGGCAATTAATGACTGCCGACGAAGTGCAAGTCGAGCCGACATTATTACGCTCGCGGGTGACGGAAGATGAAGTCGCGGAGGTGGTGTCGCGATGGACAGGCATCCCGGTTGCGAAAATGCTGGAGGGTGATCGAGAGAAGTTGTTGCGCATGGAAGAGACGCTGCACGCTCGCGTCATTGGGCAGGATGAGGCAGTCACCGCCGTTTCGCACGCCGTGCGCCGCGCGCGCGCCGGCCTGGCTGACCCGCAGCGCCCTAATGGCTCATTTCTCTTCCTTGGGCCAACGGGTGTTGGTAAAACCGAGCTGTGCAAGGCGTTGGCGGATTACCTGTTTGACAGCGAACAGGCTATGGTCCGCATCGACATGTCGGAGTTCATGGAGAAGCACTCTGTCGCACGACTCATCGGTGCGCCTCCCGGCTATGTGGGTTATGAGGAAGGCGGGTATCTGACAGAGGCGGTGCGGCGCAGGCCCTACGCGTTGCTATTACTCGATGAAGTCGAGAAAGCACACCCGGATGTCTTCAATATCCTTTTGCAGGTGTTGGAGGACGGGCGATTGACTGACGGGCAGGGCAGGACCGTTGATTTTCGCAATACGGTAGTTGTCATGACCTCTAATTTGGGCGCTGAGCACATTCGTGATGCGGTCGCTGAGGCGTCGCAAGCCGAGATTCAGGCAGCGGTAATGGATGAAGTCGTTGCCCACTTCAGGCCCGAGTTTTTGAATCGTATCGATGAGTCTGTGGTGTTTCATGCGTTGAGCGAGGAGCACATCGGTCACATTGCCATGCTGCAATTGAACGCACTGAAGCACAGATTGAAGGAGCGATCTTTAGGGTTGGTGGTTGATGAAGATGCCCGCGCATATCTGGCCAAGCAGGGATTTGATCCAGTTTATGGCGCTCGACCTTTGAAGCGAGCGATTCAGCGATTGATCGAAAACCCGCTGGCCCAAGCGCTGTTGACGGACCAATTTTCAGCAGGGGATGTTATTGAGGTATCAATGGCCGACCAACAGATAGTTTTCCGCAAGGCGCGTGAGGTATCCCAGGCGGCGTGAGCATGGCACTTATCGAATCTGGCTACAGCTGATCCGCAATTACCAATGAGCTGTGGCGTAACTGGCTGACAGGCTAGCTTTGCCGGTCATGAATTCGGTAGGAGTGGTGTGGCGATGCCGCAACGTAACGCTGGGGTGAGCGGTTTCTCCCTCGTGGAGCTGCTGTCAGTAATGGCCATTGTCGCCGTGCTGTCTGTGTTAGCTGTGCCCTCATGGCGCGCCATGAGTAACGAAGCGCTAGTGCAGCAAGGCAAGCTGGTGCTGAAGCGGTTGGCGATACGGCAGCTCCGGTTCCGCAGGGGGCATGGCCGATTTGCGGAGCAGCATGAGCTTCCTAGCCTCGATTTCTTGGCGAGCAAGGTGGCGCGCCGTTATAAGTTGCGGGTCGATACCGATGCCGCAGGTTACCAACTGAGATTAATTGATCCTGCTGATGAGTTACCGTTACTAGCGCTCAATCATCTGGGGCAGTGGGTTGCTTCTGCTGATAATTCCCCATGATGTGGATGGATTACCTTCTCGCGGTTCTGGTCGGCTGTGTCGGCATGTTGGGCCTTTATGAGCTCACCGCTGACATCATTCTCCTCAACACCGATGCCTACGAGATGACACTCGCATCTTTGATTCTAAGTGAGGCGGCAGCACTCTCCCGATTCGGAAAGATCGAGGGTCGTCTGCTGCACGAGTGGTGTGCGAACCTACCTGCGCCTTTGGGCGACAGCCACTGTAGTAGCTTGACCGAATGGTTAAACGTTTTGACACAAAGTCAGCTGCGGATGTCGCCGGACGGACGCGCTTCGCTGCAATGGCTCTCATCTGCTGGCGATTACCTCGAGTGGACGCAACCGCTGTGAGCGCAGTGAAGGCCAGCACAACCGGTCCGTTAAGTGCGCGGCTCAACCACCGCAATAGCCCGCGGTGGGTTGGCGGTTTTTCTCTGGCAAGCTGCCTTATCGCCAATGCCCTGGGGCTTGCTCTGATTGCTGGGCTTTTTGCGGCCACCACTGACCTGCTTGGAGCGGCGCGCGCCTCTTCAGCGAGGAGTGATCAGGCCATGCGTGCGCGGCAAGTGATTCGATTTATGGAGCACGCAATGGTAACAGCGCGCATGCCCACCGAATGGTTGACCCCGCTAGACACATTGCTGGCATCACAGGGCTGGCATACCCCATCACCCCTCTGCGAATCGCCCGAAGGTATGCAGCCGCAGCTTAACTGGGGGGGTGTCGATGTGGTCGCTATGGCTGAGTTGCCCTGCGTGGCATTTACTGGTGCTCGATGGGGCCTCTACATTGAACAGGTGCAGGTCTGTCCTACCGACTGCGGCACGCGGTCAGGTTATGTCATCAGCCCAGTAGATTGCGGTGATTTAAATCCCGTAATTCATCGCGAGACCCAATGGCGGGTCCGTTGGCAGGACAATATGAATCAGCCTGAGCATTGCAACCGAGGTTGGCCCTGGGGCCGTTTGGAGCGTTTGCTCTTGAGTGACCGCAACGCTGAGGCTGGTATTGAGGGGGTACCGACCCTGCGTTTGCAATCCCTCTCTGCACGCTCAGCCTATCATTGGCAGCAAGCGGAGACACTGGTGGCGAACGTGGCTGGATGGGAGCCTGCAATGCTGCTGGTGCCGGTGCCATCAGAAGATCTGGATGAGGTTGACCGCGCTGGCCCCCGCTTACTGTCTGTGGGATTCACCGTAATCCCGGATCAGGGAGCGAATGCACTGCCAGTTTTGCGCCTCAGGCGCCTGTTGCTCCCACAAGTGCTATCCGCGCATGGGTAAATACATTGATTTGCCGTCAATGCGGGTCCGGCGAGTTCAAGCCGGCGTTTTTATCGTGGCCACGGTGGCCCTAATGACGCTTCTGGCTGCGCTGGCCCTATTGGGCGCGCATCACTGGGCGATAGTAGACTGGCAGACGGCATTGAAAAACATGCCGCAATGAGACAAAGCGGCGCAATCGAGGGCCCTATTGCTAGGGCTTGAACGATTGCAATATGCCCGATAATTTGCAAATTGCAATATATTTGCAAAATGCTACAATTTCTCCATGTGCGTGGAGAAAGCGTGTGAATTCAACAAACCTCAATAATCAGGGGACTTCGCGGCCGCTGCCCTCGCCGCTTCGAGGCCGGCGATCTTCAGGTTTTACCCTGGTTGAGCTGATTGTGGTGATCGCGATTGTCGGTATTCTTGCGGCGATTGCTTATCCCTCCTATCTCGACCAAGTGCGGAAAGGACATAGGGCGGAGGCGCAGGCGCTCCTGATGGAACTCGCGCAGCGACAGCAAAACTTCCTCATGATTCGTCGCCGCTACGCCAGCTCGTTGCAGGAATTGGGTTACGCCGGTACTGGGGGTGACGCGCTGAATTCGACGTTACAGCAAGTGGCGAAATCCTACGATATTGCCGGGTTGTCGATGGGTGTATCAGGTGCGCTGCCCCCCAGCTTCAATATCGTACTTAGCCCTTTAGCGGGCTCTCTTCAGGCGGGGGATGGGTCCCTGTGCCTCTCTAACACCGGAGCGCGCTGGCGCCATTGCAGCAGTATGGAGAGAACACCGTGGTAACGGCGTCGCAACGGGGTTTGTCGCTGATCGAGTTGCTGGTCGGGCTGATTATCCTGTCGGTGCTGACGTCTCTAGCCGCACCGTCGTTTTCCCGCATGCTCACCGAGCAACGTCTTCGTCAGGCGAGCAACGAACTGAGGATCTCTATGGTCACTGCGAGAGCAGAGGCTATTAAGCGGGGAGAAACGGTTGTTGTTTTACCCAGGGCACAAAACTGGGAGCAGGGTTGGTGTGTAGCTCCGGGTGCTGCAACCACTAGCTGCGGCGATGATCCGATTCAAGAGTTCGTGTCATCTAACGCTAATACAGTTGCTGTCGCGCTTGATGGTGCCATTAGATTCAACGCTTGGGGGCGCGCGTCGGGATGCCCACAGTTGGCACTCAGCGCGCAGGCGGCCGGCGGTCACTGTCAGATTTGCTTGAGTGTGACAACCGATGGGCGTGTGGTGACGGAGGCGGGTGCCTGCGGCGGTGCCTGCCCTGACTCGGGTAATGATCTGGCATGGACGGGCGGCTGCCAATGACCGTCAGCCCTCCACAGACCGGCTTTACGCTGATTGAGGTGTTGGTTACGTTGTTGGTAACGGCGATTGGCTTACTCGGTCTGGCCGCCTTGCAAGTCAGTACTATCAATAATGGCTTTGAGGCGCACCAGCGTGCTCTGGTGACGGCGTTGGTTGATGATATGGCAGAGCGGGTGCGCATGAACCCGCTGGGAGTCAGAGCGCAAAGCTATGTCGCCTTTGAATCTGATGCTCCCTGTCCCAATCCTTCCATCATTGCCGAGACATTGAGTCCGGAGCAGCGTGCCGCATTGGATGAATGTCAATGGGCGGCAATGCTGAAAGGCTTGTCTGTGAAGGCCGCTGCCGCCGATGCTGACGGTATTGGAGCCCCTATCGGTGCAATGGGGTGTATCGATACCCAAGTGAGTCCGGGCGGCGAGAACGTAGTTCGCGTGGCCGTCGCGTGGCAGGGGCTCACCGCTCAGGTTGCGCCTTTTGCGGGCTGTGGCTCCGGGCAATTTACCAACGGAGACCCTACCATGCCTCTCGTCGACGAGGCCTTTCGCCGTGTGGTCTACCGCGATGTTGTTGTGAGGTAGGGTCATGGAGATGTTTCGCTCTGCTTACTGCCATCGCGGGTTTAGTCTGATCGAACTCATGATCGCCTTGCTATTGGGTTTGGTCATCATTCTTGGCGTTACAGACCTCTTTGTGGATAGCAGCAGAACCCAAGGTGACGTCAGCCGCACCAGCCGGCAGCTGGAGAATAGCCTTTTTGCACTGGATCTCCTGGCGGGTGAGCTGGCCTTGGTGGGTTATTGGGGGGAGGCAGATTACCCGTTGGTTGCGGATGACCCTAATTTTGGCCCATTGCGGTTCACCGAGATGGCGGGAGAGGCAGTGTCAGGTTACCCCTCGCCGCCGCTACTCTGTGTGGGAAGTGGCAACGAGGGTCGTAATCCCCGCGTTGAACTCGGATGGGCCATGGAATATCCGCTGGTTTCGGGTATTGGGTTCGATCTGGAGGTGGCGATGTCATCACCCGCCTGTGACGCGACGATCTCGCCACCCAAAGACACCGAGGAATTTGTGGCGATTAGACGAGCCAGTACGTGCGCCGCCAACGACTCGAGCGGGGCAGACTGTGCACCCATTGGCAACTTCTTTCATCTTCAGGTTAACGGTTGTTATGACCTTAACGCGGGACTGTCCGGTGGTGAAACCAAATTGCGTCGGGTTACCGATGCTGATGCGGGGAGCGTGCTGGACTATCGCAACTTAAGCTGCGGTAGCGCGTTGTCAGACAGAGCACCGATCTACCGATACGTGTCGCGCATTTATTATGTCAATCACCGTGATGAACTGGTGCGCTTGGAGTTGGCGGAATCCAATACCTATGTGGAGACCGTCTTGGTAGAGGGGGTCGAAGCACTTCGATTCGAGTGGTTGATAGATCGCTCCTCGGATGGCGATTACGACGTGGTGCGATCAGTTGCCGACGAGAGCTGGTCAGACGCCGAACGCGCGATTGACTGGCAAAATATAGTGGGGGTGAACATGACGATGATTGTTCGCTCCAGCATGCCGCAACCGGGTTTTCAAGATGCCAATCTCTATCAATTGCCAGGGCAAACCTGGGTCAACGACAAGACCCAATATCCGCGGATTCGGCGGTCTCGTACGGTCGAGTTGATCAATGTGGCGGGCCGAAGGCGATGAGACTGGTGCGCCGCGAGCGCGGCCTTGTGTTGGTTGTGGCGCTGGTAATGCTGGTCCTGGTGACGTTGATGGCGTCAGTTTCGGCCAACCTTATTCTGGCCAATATGCGAGTGGTCCAGAACATCGAGGCGAGAAGCGCAGTTCGGGCGGCGGCACTAGCGGCTATTCAGGAGGCAATATCGACACCCGGCTTTTTGCCGCCCTACGCCGCCGGTCAATTGCGTCGCGCATTCGCCGTCAGTTGCAAAGGTGATTTATTTACGCGCTGTCTCGACCTCTCAGGAGACGAAGTTGAAGACGATGTCACCGTCACAATGACTGCGCCCAAATGTCTGTCCTTCGTATTGATCCCCAATCAATTCTTTAACTATGTAGACAATCCCAGTGATCGACAGTGTCAGGTTGCCAAACAAAGGTATTCGGCCTGCGGTAACGCGCTGTTTGAAGTCACTGCAACGGCAGTGGATGAGGTTACGGGCGCCCGAGTGGAAATTCGGCAGGGTATTTCGCGCCAGACCACGGCACAAGCTGTGCAATCGATTTGCCCTGCAAAAAAGGCAGAAGTGTGAGTTCGGCGAGGCGTCTGAACCATGAGTATTAAGGATGAATAGATTTTTAAAAGGATGTCTCGCCTGGGCCTGCTTTCTTTGCCTGACCGCAACGACTCAGGCTGAGGATATTGATCTGTTCGCCAGTGGATTGGTCAATGGAGCGGCAGCCGCGGCCGTTCCAAATATTATTTTTGTGTTGGACAACACCTCGAATTGGTCTAGAGAAAGCCAACAGTGGCCCGATGGGACTCAGGGCCAGTCTGAAGTACAAGCCATCTACAACACGCTCAATAAAGTTCGATCGCAAAGTAAAGATCTCAACGTAGCCATTCTCGAATTTACGACGCTCGGGACCGCGAATGAGAATGGTGGCTATGTCAGATTCGAGCTGCAGTCTATTCTGAGCCACTGGGATGAGTTAGCGCTTGTCTTGAGCGATATTGCGAGCAACATTAATGCCCCCATCGAGAAACGAAACTCGAATTCGGCCTACGGCAATCTGGCCCGCGATCTTTATGGGTATCTGGCTGGCGAAGCGCAAAGTTTTTTCGGGGCCGGTACTCCGCCCGGCAAGGCGAGAGAAGAAGCTTACAAAACACCCTTCTCTGTCTTTGAATCGCCACTGGCTGAGAGTGATATTTGCTCAGACACCTATGTCATTTTTGTCAGCAATCCCGATAGCAATGGTCCGGAGCCAGACACTGTCGCCAATAGCGACGCTCTGAAATCACTCTATACCGGCATGGGTGAAACCTTGCGACATGGGTTGGCCGGCGATTACAGCGCGGGACTCATGATGCGCGAGTTTGAGGAGGTAAAAGGTAACTCGAGTAGCTCCAACTCGGAGCCACTCGGATTTTCGGCCGCCTGTTTTCACAACAGTAATGCCTGCGATGCCGCGATCAACGGACACCCAATAGAAGCGGCCGAACGGACCACTATCGCGGCGCGCTGCCCGGCGGGGGCTGATTGCTTTTGTTCCACAGTGACCGCCGGCAGCAATAGCTGTAGCCAAGGCAGACAGTTTCAGGTGCTCAAGCCTGTCGATGGCACGCGGGAGCGCTATGGCCCGATTTCTAGTCAGATTGATGGTGCGGACTACAATTTTGATGATTGGATAAAGTTTCTGCACGACTATGGCATCCCCATCGTCGTCCCCGGCGGAGCGGGCGCCGCAGATACGGTGGCACGCGTGAAGGTCAGCTCTTACACCGTCGATGTTTTCAATGCGCAGCCCAGTGAAGTGCATTCCTCCCTCATGGACAGTGCTGCCGACGTGGGTGGCGGGTATCGTCAGGAAGCGACCAACGCCGCTGAGATCGAACAGGCGTTGACGCGCATCTTGGGGGACATTATTGATATCAATACCTCCTTTGCCGCCGTGACTTTACCGTTGAGTGCTACCAATCGCGCGCAGGCCGAAAACAAGGTCTTTGTCGGGATGTTCAGGCCCGCGGCGCAGCGCAAGCCCCGGTGGCTAGGTAATCTCAAGCAATATCAGTTAGCCGTTTTTGATGGCAAAGTGGGACTGGCGGATGTCGCGCTCAATCGAGCGATTAATCCCCAGACCGGTTTCGCGCAATCTTGTGCCACCAGTTTTTGGACCGACGACACCTCGTTGGTACCCAAAGACGCGACTGGTGCCAAAGGGCCTTATTTTGAGGGGCTGCAGCTAGAGCCCAGTCCTGCCAGTGAGTGTCTGCCGGACTTTCGCGGAGGCCGCAGTATGCTTTCAGACGCACCCGACGGGCCTTTTGTCGAGAAGGGCGGTGTGGCGCAACAAATACGGGGTCAGCCGGCGCGCAATATTCTTACGCTGGATTCTGCAGGTGGCAGTTTGCGAGATGTGACCGCTGGCGACTTTGGAGTCTCTACTGACATCTTCGATTATTTGCTGGGGAGCAATCCGGGGTTAAAGGGCGGTGATCTTAAAGTGCCCGACTTGTCAGGTGGGTATACTGAAACGCCGCCATACGTCTTTAACCCCCTGTTACTCGAGCCCGAGGTCAAACCCTTCGAGGGGCGGCGACCGACGATTCACGGTGATATCGTACATTCACGGCCGCTCACCATGACCTATGGCAGTCAGTCGGGTGGCGGCAGTGAGTTCCGCGTGTTTTATGGTGCCAATGACGGTCTCTATCGCGCTGTAAACCCTGAGAATGGCCGCGAGGATTGGGCCTTTATTGCGCCGGAGCATCACGCCTCAGTAGGGCGCCTGTACGCCAATACCCCCACGGTTGACTATTTTGGTTTGGACCCCGCGCAGTCTGATTTGATCGGTGCAGAGAAAAAGCAATATTTCTTTGATGGATCGACTGGCTCGTTTACCCGTTACGACGCGCAGGGCCGTTTGGAGGAGGGGTACCTGTTTCTGACCCAGCGTCGCGGTGGGCGGATGGTCTATGCGCTGGACGTCAGCCCCTCCCCCGGGGCGGGTTCGGCACCGCCGGCGGCGCCCCAATTTCTGTGGCGGGCCGGTTGCGCCAACGATGCAGATGCTAGCTGTACCCATGATGCGCTAACGGGTATCGGACACACCTGGTCGACGCCGGTCACGGGTTTTGTGCGCGGCTATGTGGGTGTGGGCGGATCCCTTGAGCGCCCCAACCCAGTGTTACTGATGGGCGGTGGCAGTGACTCATGCCTCGACGTTGATCAACCAACGCTCAACCCGGCTGACTGTGAGAAGGGAAAAGCCATATTTGCGTTGGATGGAAAGACGGGCGCGGTATTGCGCGTGTTCCCGACACAGGCGCCCGTGGTTGCCGACATCGAGGTCATTGATTTTGATTACGACGGTTATATCGACTTCGCCTACGCGGTAGATGTAGCTGGCAGGATCTACCGGATAACCTTCTCGCAACTGGTCGATGGTCTGATTGACCCCTCGGTGTCACTCTCACCGGGGGGGTGGATATGGCCTGAGCAGCCGATTGCGCTGACCAATCGTGAAGGGCTGCGTTTCATGAATCAACCGGTTGCTGCCGAAGCAGGAGATAACATTTTTATCACGCTGGGTTCGGGGGATCGCGAGCGGCCGCTCAAGCAAAATTATCCCTACGATAAGCGGGTCAAAAATCGGTTTTACGCGTTCATCGATACGCCGTTGACGCCTCGTGTTACGACGGTTGACCTCGATACGCTATTGGACGCCTCGACCGGGCTTGCTGTGGATCCCGAGCAGGAGACACCGATCGAGAATATTCTCCAATATGATGGTTGGTACCTCGATTTGCCGGATCGAGGTGAGCAGGTGGTCAATCAGTCTGCAATCGGCGGTGGTTATGTGTTTTTCAATTCCTTTCAGGCGCAAGGTTCCAGCAAAGGATTCTGTAATGACTTGGGCTCAGCGAAAGCCTATCGGGTGCCACTCTTTGCGCCAGAGGCCGTCGAGGGCAAGGTATTTGGCGAGGGAATCCCTATTCCGCCGATTATCGTAACGGTACGGTTGTCTGATGCCGACGAGACCTGCGAGGAAAATTGCGGGCCGGGCCGAATTACCGACGATGTGGTGTCGGTTATCATTGGCCTGGAGGGCTTCGAAGTCGTAGATATTACCCCCTCGCCACCCAGCAAAGTGCGTGAAGCTTTTCGCGTAGAGAATCTCGATAAGCTGTAGGGTGACGCCGTAATACCGAGTACCCAGGAGGGTGGGCGTGAGGACGAGTTGCCTTGAGCGTCGGTCGTTCAAGTCCGACGGGGCAAGCCTTCGCGATTATGGTCATTTTTCGCGTGCTCTTGACTTTGCGGTAGTCGGGCCCAGACAATTCGCGCTGTCACGCGAGCGGCAACGGCGATTGGTAAGTACCCTTACCCTCTGGCCTACCTTCAGGACGGGATAGTTCTCAAGGCTGTTTGCGGGTTCCGTCAGGTAGTGGTTTTCCCTCTACCGCTCGGGCTCGACACTGCGCTACCTCGCAGGTCACCGATACACGGGTTTCGTGGTCGTGATCTGACGGTTGTCGGAGCGATCCGGCCGGTGTCTCGTGCGACGTGTGGTGGACGAAGCTGGGTCTTCGCTCCACCCGCTTGTTGAACGAGATGGAGACTAGCGATGCCTAAGCTATCCGGCGGCGACATGATCGTCCGTGCCCTTGAGGACGAAGGTGTTGAATACATCTTTGGTTACCCGGGGGGTGCGGCGCTGCACATATACGATGCCTTGTTTAAGGCAGAAAAAGTCCCCCATATTTTGGTTCGCCATGAACAGGCGGCAACCCATGCGGCCGATGGTTATGCGCGCGCTACGGGTAAGCCGGGCGTGGTGTTGGTCACCTCTGGGCCAGGCGCGACTAACGCGATCACCGGTATCGCAACGGCCTACATGGATTCGATCCCCCTCGTGGTGATTTCGGGTCAGGTGCAGAGCCACCTGATTGGAGAGGACGCGTTTCAGGAAACCGACATGGTCGGTATTTCGCGGCCAATTGTGAAGCACAGTTTTCTGGTGCAGCGGGCCGAGGACATCCCTGCCACCATCAAAAAGGCGTTTTTTATTGCCTCGACCGGCCGGCCTGGCCCCGTGGTGGTAGATATTCCCAAGGACCTGACGCACCCCGAATACAAATTTGAATATGAATACCCCGAAACGGTGAGCCTGCGGTCCTATCAGCCTTCTTCAAAGGGGCACTCGGGGCAGATTCGCAAAGCCGCCAGAATGTTGCTTAGCGCCAAGCGGCCCGTTATTTACGCGGGCGGAGGCGTTATTCAGGGCGAGGCCTCAGCCCAATTGACCACCCTCGCGCGTCGCCTTAACTTCCCTGTGACTAATACGCTGATGGGTTTAGGGGCTTTTCCCGGGAGCGACCGACAGTTCCTGGGCATGCTGGGCATGCATGGCTTCTATGAAGCCAATATGGCGATGCACCATGCCGATGTCATTCTCGCGGTGGGCGCGCGTTTTGACGATCGGGTGACCAATACCGTCTCAAAGTTTTGTCCGGGCGCGAAAATTATTCATATTGATATCGATCCCGCCTCGATTGCCAAGATCGTACCAGTCGACGTACCCATCGTCGGACCGGTGGATACCATCCTTGATGAACTCGACAAGCAGGTGGCGTCGCAGATGGAAGCGGGAGATCGCCCGCTGCCTGACTCCGATGCATTGGCGAAATGGTGGCAGCAAATTGACAGCTGGCGCGAGGCGCACGGTTTATGGCACGGACGGCGCTATGGAGAATCCACCGCTATAAAGCCTCAGGATGCGATTCGGGCCCTGTATGAGGCGACCAAAGGTGAGGCCTACGTGACTTCCGATGTGGGTCAGCATCAGATGTTTGCCGCTCAATATTACAAGTTTGATTATCCGCGGCGCTGGATTAATTCCGGTGGGTTGGGGACGATGGGGTTTGGTTTGCCAGCAGCGATGGGGATCAAAATCGCATTGCCAGACGCCGAGGTTGCCTGCGTGACGGGCGAGGGCAGCATCCAGATGAATATTCAGGAGCTCTCCACCTGCAGTCAGTACGCCTGCCCGGTCAAAATCATCAACCTGCGTAATGATTATTTGGGCATGGTGAAGCAGTGGCAGGATATGCAATATGAGGGCCGCTACTCTGAGAGTCATTACGCCGCATCATTGCCAGACTTTGTAAAGCTGGCCGAGGCCTATGGCCACGTGGGCATGGAAGTGAAAGCACAAAAAGACCTGCTGCCCGCAATGGAGGAGGCGTTTGCGTTAAAAGATCGGCTGGTGTTTCTCGACATTCACGTCGACCCTGATGAGCACGTTTATCCGATGATGGTTGCGCCGAATGGTGCGATGAAAGATATGTGGCTCAGCAAAACGGAGAGAACCTGATGAGAAGGATACTCTCGGTGCTACTAGAAAATGAGGCGGGGGCGTTGTCCCGGGTTGTGGGTTTGTTTTCGCAACGTGGATATAACATTGAAAGCCTGAATGTGGCGCCCACCGACGATCATTCGTTGTCTCGACTCACCGTTACTACCACGGGCGATGACCTGAAGATCGAGCAAATCACCAAGCACCTCAACAAAATTATCGATGTGGTGAAGGTGGTAGACCTCACGGAAGGTGCGCACGTTGAGCGCGACACGTTACTCGTTAAGGTGCGGGCTGAGGGGGACCGGCGCGATGAAGTCAAACGCACGACCGAGATTTTTCGCGGCCAGATCATCGATGTAGGCCCCACCACTTACATCGTTCAGTTAACGGGGCCAACGGAAAAGCTCGATTCCTTCCTGGAGGCCTTAGGTGAGGCCGAGGTAATGGAGGTGGTTCGCTCTGGTGTTGCCGGCATGGCTCGGGGAGAAAAAGTCCTGGCACCATAAAGGCGGCGATGAGGGCGGCTATCCGATCGCGGTGACGCGGCCCAAGAGATTAATCAGGGACATAAAAAAAGGGGCGTTAGCCCCTTTTTTTGACTCCGATGGAATCAGAGTAGCGGTGCGATTACCAAGCTTACAATCGCCATCACATTGATCAGGATGTTCATCGAAGGCCCCGAGGTATCCTTGAAGGGATCGCCAACGGTGTCGCCCACCACGGCGGCTGCGTGAGTATCTGAGCCCTTGCCACCGAGATTGCCTTTTTCAATGTACTTCTTGGCGTTGTCCCATGCGCCGCCCGCGTTAGCCATCATCAGTGCCATTAACACACAGCCCAGAAGGCCGCCTGCAAGCATGCCGCCCAACGAAGTTGCGCCCAGACCAAAGCCGACGACAACCGGTGCGAGAACTGCGATGGCGCCGGGGACAACCATGCGCTTGAGCGCTGCCGTCGTCGCTATATCAACACAGCGCGCGGTGTCGGGCTCTGCGGTACCTTCCAAGAGGCCAGGGATCTCGCGGAACTGTCGACGGATTTCATTGATCATATCGAACGCGGCGTCGCCAACTGCCGTCATGGTGATGGACGCGATCAGGAAGGGGATCGTGCCGCCAATGAAGATGCCAATTAGTACGTCAGGATTGGAAAGCTCCAGCGCGAATCCGGGGTTGTTGATCGTTACGGTCTCAACGAATGCCGCGATAATCGCCAGGGCGGCGAGGGCGGCAGCGCCGATCGCAAAGCCCTTGCCGATGGCTGCGGTTGTGTTGCCGACTTCGTCGAGGCCGTCGGTGATCGCACGGGTATCCGCACCCATGCCCGCCATTTCTGCGATGCCGCCAGCGTTATCTGCAACCGGGCCATAAGCGTCAATTGCCATGGTGATGCCAACGGTAGCCAGCATGCCGACCGCGGCAATGCCCACGCCGTATAAACCCGCGAGGTGGGTCGATACATAAATGATCGCAGCGAGAAACAAAACCGGCGCCACTACCGACTGCATGCCAACTGCCAGACCGGTGATCATGACGGTTGCTGAGCCTGTTTCACCGGATTTGGCGATGGTTCGTACTGGCTTGCCGCCGGTGTAGTACTCAGTGATCAGGCCAATCGCGATGCCGCCGACCGCGCCTGAGACCACTGCCCACCAGATATTCTGATCAATGCCCATGCTCTGCGACAAAAACCACGCCATTGCGATAAAGATGATGGGAGCCCCCAATGTGCCACTTCGCAAGGCGGCTTCGGGTGCCGCCGATGAGCGAGCACGCACGATAATGATGCCAGCGACCGAGGCCAGTAAACCGATGCTGGCCAACGCCAGCGGGAAAGCCATCATGGCGCTCTGCGCTTCTGCGCTCAGGGCCATGGTTGAGGCGATGGCGATACAGGCGATCATCGAGCCACAGTAGGACTCGAAAATATCGGAGCCCATGCCGGCGATGTCGCCCACATTGTCGCCCACGTTGTCGGCGATCACGCCAGGGTTTCGGGGGTCATCCTCCGGGATGCCTGCCTCAACTTTGCCAACCAGATCTGCACCGACGTCAGCGGACTTGGTATAGATGCCGCCACCAACCCGCGAAAACAGCGCCACGACGGAGCCGCCCATACCGAAGCCATGAATCGCGTGTGCGGTTTCGGGATCTCCGCCAAAGTAATAGTAGAGGCCGCCCAAGCCGAGTAGGCCGAGAGAGGCGACGCATAAACCCATGATGGAGCCGCCATAAAAAGCGATGTTCAGCGCAGCCGCGGCGCCCTCTTGATTGGCAGCCACCGCGGTGCGGACATTTGCCTTGGTCGCGGCATACATGCCTAGATATCCGGCCGTTGCGGACGATACAGCGCCTGCGATAAAGGCAATTGCGGTGTCAGTACCCAGCGGTGAGGCTAGAATACCTACCACCAATACCGCAGCGAACGCCAGCAACAACTTGTATTCACGGTGCATAAAAACCATCGCACCGATGTGAATTTGCTCGGCGATACCCTGTATTTTCCCTTCCCCTGCTGGGGCTCGGGACATCACGGTATAGATTGCGAACGCAATTACGAGTCCTACCACCCCGAGAATGGGGGGCAACGTCAGATCAAAGCTCATAGGGTTTCCTGCTGAGTACGGTTCAAAATTCAGTGGGGCGCAAGTCTAACGACCGACACGGCCCCTATCAATGAGATTCTTGTCTATTAGATACGTCGCAACGATAAAAATCGTTCACTTGCGATCAGACGCCAGAGGAAATGGCTTTCATGCCCGTCATAAAGCCCCGCAACCGCGCACCGACCACTTCAACAGAGTGTGATCGGATCTCCGCGTTCACCTCAATGAGGCGTCGGTTGTCGACCGCGTTATTGCCGGCCATGCCACCCCCGATCACCTCAGCATCGAGATTGCCGACGAACGCCTTGAGCAACGGCCTCGCCGCCTGGTCGAAAAGATAGCAGCCATACTCTGCGGTATCAGAGATCACCACATTCATTTCGTAGAGCTTCTTGCGTGCAATCGTGTTGGCAATAAGCGGTGTTTCGTGAAGTGACTCATAGTAGGCCGACTCCTCAATGATGCCCGCCGAGACCATGGTTTCGTAGGCTAATTCCACACCGGCCTTCACCATGGCAACCATCAAGATACCCTGGTCGTAGTAGGTTTGTTCGTCGATGCGATCATCCGTTATGGCCTGCAGTTCGAACGGAGTGCCGTTGGTTTCGGCCCGCCACTTGAGCAGGTTCGCGTCGTCTGCTGCCCAGTCCGCCATCATAGTGCTGGAGAAATGGCCCGACATGATGTCGTCTTGGTGCTTTTCGAAAAGAGGACGCAATATCGTCTTCATTTCCTCGGCTAAATCGAAGGCGCGAATTTTTGCGGGATTGGAGAGTCGGTCCATCATATTGGTGATGCCGCCCTGCTTTAGCCCTTCCGTTACCGTTTCCCATCCGTATTGAACCAGCTTCGCCGCATAGGCGCTGTCAATGCCGAGCTCTACCATGCGGTCAAAGCAAAGCAGAGAGCCTGTTTGCAGCATGCCGCATAGGATCGTTTGCTCGCCCATGAGGTCGGATTTCACTTCCGCAATGAATGAGGATTCCAGTACCCCAGCGCGATGACCACCCGTGCCCGCCGCGTAGGCCTTTGCCCATTCCAGACCCTTGCCTTCGGGGTCATTTTCCAGATGCACCGCGATTAGCGTCGGCACGCCGAACCCGCGGAGATATTCTTCTCGCACTTCGGTGCCGGGGCATTTGGGCGCAACCATTATGACCGTCAGATCCTCCCGAATTTTCATACCTTCTTCGACAATATTAAAGCCATGGGAGTAAGACAGGCAGGCGCCTTTTTTCATCAGCGGCATGACGGCTTCGACAACGTTGCTGTGCTGCTTGTCCGGCGTTAGATTCAGCACCATGTCGGCCTCGGGTACCATCTCTTCGTACGTACCTACTTTAAAACCCGCCTCGGTTGCTTTGACCCAGGACGGTCTTTTCTCCGCTATCGCTTCTTTGCGCAGCGCATAGGAGACATCGAGCCCGCTATCACGGAGGTTCAGACCCTGATTGAACCCCTGAGCACCACAGCCAATGATCACCAGCTTTTTGCCAGCAAGCGGCGAGACGCCTGCGTCAAACTCGCCCGGATCCATAAATCTGCACTTGCCCAATTCTTGCAATTGCGTACGCAGCGGGAGAGAGTTGAAATAGTTGCTCACGGATGTACCTCGATTGGGGGCCTGAAAAAAAGGGTGCGTATTGTGTCGGACATCGTGTCTCGGGTAAACGCCACTGTTACAATTAATTTGGTTGCGGGCCCGCTGGCCTCTCGGAGCACTCATTATGTTGACAGACGATAATCGATCGGAGCCCGACGAACTCGAGCGCGCGGCCGAGCAACTGGAAGCACCTCTGGCGAGCCTGGTGGGTGACTATGAAGAGTCGGGAGCGGGCCAGGCGCCGAGAGCTCCCGGCATATTCCTGCTCCCCAACTTACTGACATCAGGCGCATTGTTCTGCGGATTTTACGCCATCATTGCGGGTATGCAGGGCGATTTCTATGCCGGCTCAGTCGCCATTCTTGTGGCCATGGTATTTGACGGCTTGGACGGCCGGGTCGCGAGACTGACTCGCACCAGCAGTGCCTTTGGCGCGCAATATGACAGCCTCTCAGACATGGTGAGTTTTGGTATCGCCCCCGCGCTACTCACATTTAATTGGGCGCTCACCGGATTGGGTAAGGTCGGATGGGTTGCGGCTTTCATCTATGCGGCGTGCGCAGCGCTGCGCCTAGCGAGATTTAACGCTCACATGGAAAGTGACGATCAAGTCAATTTCACCGGTCTGGCCAGTCCCGCTGCCGCCGCTACCGCGACCAGCTTGGTTTGGATGGGTCAAACCCATGGCTGGACTGGGCCCACTCTCGACTGGGTGCATGCGCTACTTTTGGCCGCGCTTGGCTTCTTGATGATTTCCCGCTTCCCTTATTCAAGTTTCAAGTCCATCACCTTCGACCGACGTGTCCCCTTTGTTCGCATGCTGTTGGTGGTGGCACTCTTGGGGTTAATTGCGCTTGATCCGCCGGTCGCCATTTGGGGACTGGCAATGATCTATGCGTTGTCGGGCCCGGTTCAGTATCTTCGAGGTAATGAGTCGGTCAATAAGAGCAGTGATGCAGCGCATGCGAAGACGGACCTACACTGACCCAACGATCGCCGCTTCGGAGATCACGCCGGAGGCGGTATTCCTCGATCGCCGCAATTTTATCGCCGCGTCGGCCGCAGCCGTGTTGCCCTGGCCGGGAGCGGCTGAAGAGGGCTCCTCGGGGCAGGTTGTGTTGCCCCATAAGCCAGATCCTCATTCAGATCTGGCGGCGGAGAAAACGCCCGAGGCGGCAGTCACCTCCTACAATAACTTCTACGAATTCGGCACCGATAAATCGGACCCCGCGCGCCACGCTCATGAGATGACTACGGACCCGTGGACGGTCTCCGTCGGTGGCTTGGTCAGCAGGCCCGGGTCACTTCACTTAGAGGACTTGCTCCGTGGTTTCGATTTAGAGGAGCGAATCTATCGATTCCGTTGTGTTGAAGCGTGGTCGATGGTGGTCCCGTGGATTGGATTTCCGCTCTCTGAGTTACTGGCCCGATTTGAGCCCAAGGCCGAGGGTCGCTTTGTCGAATTCAAGACACTGTACCGGCGCAGCGAGATGCGTGGCACACGTTCTTTCAGTAGCGTTATCGACTGGCCGTATCGAGAGGGCCTGCGCCTAGACGAGGCAATGCATCCGCTCACGTTGCTTGCCGTAGGTCTCTACGGTAAGACGCTTCCCAACCAGAATGGTGCGCCGCTCAGGTTGGTGGTGCCGTGGAAGTATGGGTTCAAAAGCATTAAATCGATTGTCGAAATCAACGTGACCGATGAACAGCCAGCGACGAGTTGGCAAATGTTGCAGCCGCAGGAATATGGATTTTACGCAAACGTCAATCCGGACGTGGACCATCCGCGATGGTCCCAACGGTATGAGCGCCGCCTGCCTTCTTCGATATTCAATCCAAATCGGGTTCCGACGCTCCCTTTCAATGGTTATGGAGATAGCGTCTCGGGCTTATATGCCGGCATGGATCTGCGTCGCTTCTATTAAGCGGCGTCGTATGAAGGCGTTTGGCCCAGGCCCCAGCGAGGTTCATGGGCAACTTGTGAAGCGTTTTACCGAGGAGCGGCCATTGTGCGCTGGGTGATTTCCCCCGGAGTCTCCACGGCTGTCGCTTTCGTGGGGTGCGGCGCGCCGTTAGCACTGTTGGCGTGGCAACTGGCCGCGGGACATTTAGACCCTGATCCCGCCAAATATCTGATGCAGGGCACGGGCAGTTGGGCGCTGCGCGGGCTGGTTCTTGTGTTGTGTGCGGCGCCTTTCGCACGATCAGGTTGGAGAGGGCTGTTTCGTTTTCGGCGCCTGCTGGGCGTGGCGGTATTCGTCTACGTTAGCGTCCATCTCCTGTTATTTGCGCAGGTATATGTGGGCTGGGATTCGAGGCTCTTACTGGAGGAGCTTGAGGAGCGACCATACGTGCTGGTCGGGTTTACCGCATGGGCTCTGCTACTGCCCCTTGCGCTCACCTCTACCGACGCCGCGCGGCGATGGCTCGGAGGACGTTGGCGAACACTGCACAAGCTAATTTATCCCGCCACGGTGCTGGCATGGCTGCATGTCTATTGGTAGGCCCGGTCCGATATTGGCGAGGCATTAATCTACGGCGTGTTGTTCGCTTTTCTGCTCGGCTGGCGAGTGCGTCGTCGCTGATCGACAACCGAGGGAGGCCGTTTGTGATGCGGTGCGCCGCGAGCGCTCGGGAGCATGGGTGCCGGCGTCTACTCTGCGACAGCCGTTGCTAGGCGCAACGTTCGTTGATAAGCTCCGCCTCCCGCGCTGTGCTTGACGTAGGTAGTTAGGCACCGTATCTAGGCGCTCAAAACTTTTTTTAAAAAAAGGCTTGCAGAGCATTCGCCGGTACGTATAATGCGCGACCTCGGCGGGGGAACCCTCCCGGCGAAAGACCTGCCCGAGCGGCAGGTTTGCTAATTAACAAACAGATGAAGACAGATGTGTGGGCACTTGTTGGGATGGTTTTCACGAACCATTCAGACACAACAAGTGACTCATTAATTCAATGATTTCGAATTGTGTCTGA
>JAYNNB010000007.1:34443-44021 GCA_038112515.1 Luminiphilus sp. | reverse complement strand
AGGGAGAATTTTGGCGCCAGATTGCCAACTTTGGGGAATGCCATAAGAACCTCTTTGGATGCCAAACTGTGGTGCGAGATATTACGAGCGCGAAGTCGCAGAGGATCAAATCAACCCGCCCAAATCGCTACCGTTACAGTTCTGTCGGCGGCTTGCGTCGGTAGGTAATCACGGTGTTACGTATCGGAAAATCACCCGTTTTGCGGTCCACCAAATACTCCTGCAGCATCTCACGCACCACCGGAAACGCCAGCTCGTCCCAGGGGATTTCCTCCTCAGTAAATAACGCGCTCTCCAACGACTCGGGGCCGATGCCATAGGCGTCATTTTCGAGTTTGCAGCGGTAAAACAGGTAAACCTGATTAATGTGAGGCACATCAAAAATCCGGTATAGCGCCAGATCGATTGCCTTGGCAGCCGCCTCTTCCCATGTTTCCCGGGCAGCACCTTCGGCTGAGGCTTCGCCGTTCTCCATGAAACCCGCGGGCAGCGTCCACTTACCGTAGCGCGGCTCTATCGCTCGTTTACACAATAGTATTCGGTCACCCACCACAGGCAGGCACCCGACAATCACCTTGGGGTTGATGTAGTGGATGGTGTCGCAGGCGCTACAGACGTGGCGCTCGCGATCATCGTCGATGGGCACTTGCAAACTCACTGTGGCACCGCACTGGCTACAAAATTTCATGGACGCGTATCCTGCGCCCAGCGATCCCGACGCGCACTGTCACGCTCACGGTTCGTCACCCAACGGTCGCCGCCAGGCCCCTGCTCCCGCTTCCAAAAGGGCGCATCGGTTTTAAGTACATCCATCATAAACTCGCAGGCACTGATTGCCTCTCCACGATGATCAGCCACCGCACCGACCCACACGATGGTCTCGCCAACGGGCAATGATCCGAATCGGTGCACAATGCGCCACCGGTGCAGACTAAATCGTTCTCTCGCCTGTTGTCCCAAATCCGTAAGCACCTTGAGCGCCATTTCGGGATAGTGCTCCAGCTCCAACACCCCGACCGGATTTTCGCCGCTGTGATCACGCACATAGCCGGTAAATGTGGCGACTGCTGCGCCCGGCGTCTTACCCACCAAGGCCGCGTATTCTGCCGCGATATCAATCGCGTCTGCTTGCAGCGAGACAGCCATTTCAGCCGCCTGTCATGGGCGGAAATAGCGCCAGTTCATCGCCATCCGCCACCATAGCGTCCACATACACCACCTTATGATTAAGGGCGTGCACCAGATTGGGCTGATTAAGCGCTTCCTGCCACTGAGCGCCGCGCGCAGACAAGGCAGATTTGATTGCCGCTACATTAGCCGCACCATCCGTCACATCAGCAACCGGCAGCGCGTCGAGCTCCAGCTGAAATTCAGACTCACCCAGGGCCTCCCGCAGCGACGCGAATAACTTAATCGTGACGCTCACGATGCCAATCTCCACTTGCACCACCGGTTTTATGGACCAGACGCGTCGTCTCGATAGTCATGCCCCGATCGATGGCCTTGCACATGTCATAAAGTGTCAGCGCTGCTACCGATGCGGCAGTCAACGCCTCCATCTCGACCCCAGTCTGGCCGGTCACTTTGCAGGTGGCCTCTATGCGAAACCCGGGCAATGCCATGTCGGGCTTCAATTCCACCGTGACCGACGACAGCGGTAATGGATGGCATAGGGGGATCAAATCTGCGCATCGCTTTGCCGCCTGAATGCCAGCGATACGGGCGACAGCGATAACGTCACCCTTGGGCAAGGCATTGTCGGTAATCGCCGCAAGCGTCGACGCCTGCATCCGCACGCACGACTCCGCCGTCGCCTCGCGAGCGGAGACGGCTTTTTCGGTGACATCAACGATGTGCGCCCGACCCGCCTCGTCGAGATGAGTCAGGCGATCCATTTGTTTCGACATGTCGCAATGCTAACACTCCGATGCGGCAAACGGCATAAGCTGTCATCATCCAGCGGCAGAACAGGGAGACTTGATTAGGCCATGCCCCCAGAAACACCCGCGGCAGAGAGTGTCCGCTATCGGTGGACAGTGTTAGTCATGCTGACGTTGGTCTATACGTGCAATTTTATTGACCGACAGATTCTCGTCATCCTGCAGGAACCCATCAAGGCTGAACTGGGTCTCAGCGACGCGCAACTGGGTTTGCTTACGGGCTTTAGCTTTGCTCTCGTTTACGTCACCGCAGGGATCCCCATCGCTTGGCTCGCCGATAGAGCCAATCGCCGCAATATCGTTGCCGCCTCCCTTGCATTCTGGAGCCTGATGACGGCGCTTTCAGGGCTGGTGCAAAACTACGGACAATTGCTCGCTGCGAGGTTGGGCGTTGGCGTGGGAGAGGCCGGCGGCTCGCCGCCCTCGCACTCGATGATCAGCGACTACTTTCCGCCCAGCAGCCGTGGCACCGCCCTCTCCTTTTACAGTATGGGTATTTATATCGGCGTGTTATTCGGCTTCGCAGCGGGCGGTTGGATCGCCGAGAACTTCGGTTGGCGCAATGCGTTTTTTGTCATCGGAATTCCGGGCATTCTGTACGCATTGGCGGTGCTTTGGGTCGTAAAAGAACCCCAACGCGGCCAGCATGATCCGGCCGGCGTGCCCGCCCAATCCAGCTTGGCGGAGACGTTGGCAGGACTCAAGGGACGCCCCACTTTTTGGTACCTCTCGGTAGGGTGCGCTTTCAGTGCCTTTGTTTCCTACGGAAATGGCAACTTCATGCCATCCTTCCTCATGCGAAATCACGGTATGTCACTGGCCGAAGTCGGTGCCATTCTGGGTCTCATATCAGGTCTGTCGGGTGCTACCGGGACGTTTCTGGGAGGCTTCTTGGCAGATCGCTTGGCACCCCGCGATATGCGGTGGTACGTATGGATCCCCATCCTGGGGGGGCTCTCATCCATGATCCCTGCCTACTACACTTTATTTGGCGAGAGTACGACCCTCATCGTGGCCGCCATGATTCCCTCACAAATTTTGAGTGCGCTCTACCTTGGGCCGTGTATCGCGACCTGCCACAACCTGGTCTCGCCCGGGATGCGCGCGATGGCGTCGGCGATCCTTTACTTTGTGCTCAATCTGATCGGGCTGGGTCTTGGCCCCCTGACCGTAGGCATACTGAGTGATCTTTTTGTCGAGCCCTTTGGAGACAACAATTTGCGCTATGCCATGGCTACCGCGCTCACCATCGGGTTTTTGGGCACCTATTTCCTATGGATGGGCACGCGCAGCCTCGAACGGGATCTCGAAGAAAACCGACGCGCACTGGCTCTCATGAACTAGCGGCGGAACAAACTTCACCTCGACAGCGCTCGGCTTGCAGGGTCAGTCTGAGACCCGTGCTGCACAGGGTCATCTTTCGGGCTTCACTTTAGGATGACAACAGCGCACTCTTTATCCTCAACTTTTCGGAGGCAAACATTATGCGGGCAGCAGTATTTCATGAACCGGGCACTCCTCTGACGATAGAAACAGTGGAGGATCCATCCCCCGAAGCAGGGCAAGTGGTCATTGCCGTCAAACGCTGCGGCATTTGCGGCACCGATTTGCACGCGACAGAAGAACACGACGGCCTGCTGGTACCGGGCACGGTGATGGGCCACGAGTTCGCAGGCGAAATTGTCGAAGTGGGCGCCAATTGCCCGAGCGACTGGAAGCCCGGCCGAAAAGTCACCGGCATGCCCTCTCTCTCTTGCGGTCACTGCTTGCCCTGTCGCACCGGCAAGCCCATGCAATGCGAGAGCAACATTATTATCGGCCTGCAACGCTCAGGCGGTTTTGCCGAGTACATGACCCTGGATACGCATAATTCCGTGTTACTGCCCGACAGCATTGATTGGGTAGAGGGAGCCCTGATCGAACCCCTCGCAGTGGGTTTGCATGCGGTCAATATGAGCAAGGATGTTCGTGGCAAGCGTGTACTGATCTTGGGCGCGGGCCCGGTGGGATTGGCGGTCTCATTTTGGTGTCGATTTATGGGGGCATATCACATCACGGTCACAGAGCCAGAAGCGATTCGGCGCGAGAGCGCCCTGCAGTTTGGCGCCGACGTGGGTCTTGCTGCTGGAGCACCTGAAGCAGTGCTTCCCGAAATCGAAAAAGCCGCAGGGGGACCCCCGGACGTTATTTTCGAATGCGTGGGCGTTCCCGGCATGATTGCAGAGGCCATTGCCTACGCACGCCACGGCGGTGAAATCATGGTCGTGGGCTTCTGTGCGCGACCCGATACTTTGGTGCCCGCAGCCGCCATGATGAAAGAACTCTCCGTAAGGTTTGTCATCGCTTACGACAAAGCCGATTTCGAAATGATCGCGGGCCTCTTGGCAATGGACAAACTCGACGTCACACACATGTGCACCGGCACCGTCGGGTTCATGGACTTCTCTCAGGCCTTTGAGAGTCTCCGAACCCCTAACGCGCACTGCAAAATTATGCTCGACCCCAGCGGCTAATATCTCACCCACAGCCGCCGTATCGTCGCTTGTTAACCTATCCCCATGAGGAGGACCACAATGAAGCGCTTCCTTAGCACGGGGCCACTCCTCTGCGGATTTCTTCTGACATCGGTGAGTTCTGCCGACGAGGTAATTGTTAAGCGAGGCTATGTGGATCTGGAGTGGGGACAAATCCACTTGCGGACTGCGCATCCGGTGAACAGCAGTGATGCAACGCCAGTGGTGTGCTTTGCTCCCACTCCTTACTCCGGGAATTACTACAAGCTACTCATGAAGGAGCTAGCCCGCGACCGCGTCGTGATAGCGCCCGACTATCCGGGACTCGGACAATCTGATCGCCCGGATACCGATCTCGAAGTGGCGGATCACGCCGACATCATGGCGGAGGTATTGATTGCTGCAGGCTGGGGACCTACAGCGCGAGGCCCGGTCGACGCCTGCGGCTATCACACCGGCACCTTCATCGCGACAGAACTCGCCCTGCGTCATCCGGCGTTGATACGTCGGCTGGTGCTGATTGGAGTGCCTTTTTATCAGGGTGCCGAGCGCGCTGAGCGTTATGAAAGATTGGGAGGGGTCAGACCATTACCCGAATCTCTCGCCGCACTGGAGCAGGATTGGAGCTTCACTGTCGAGAAGCGAGCCCAAGGTGTCGCTCTGGAGAGAGGCTTCGAGAACTTCATTGAGTCAGCCGCCGCTTGGCAAAACAAATCTCGACTATACGGCGCGGTCTTCCAATATCCGGCAGAACAACGCGCGCCGCTACTGATGCATCCGACTCTCGTTCTGAATCCCCATGGCAATTTAGAAGGGCCCAGCCGAGACTTTTCGTCGCTGATCCCCAATGCTCAGGTCGTGGAACTGCCCGATCTCAAATACGGAATTTTCGATACCGCGCCCGATGTGATCGCGTCTCATTCCCGGGCTTTTCTAGACAGGCCCTAACGCCCGTTCAGCCACTCAAAAAGGTGGTTTGCCCAAGAAAAATATCGTTATGAACCCTTGGTACAAATAAGAGGTGAAAGGGTTCGCCTCCTGAGTCAAATAAGGCGCTCCCCACTGTTCACGCCGCTTGGGACCCTTTTACTCTCTGCGATCACATATGCCGAGAAACGCTCGTGAACTACGGGTAAGGGTTGACCTCCCGGGTCACATTATCCGACTGCAGAAATTTGATTTTAAAGCGATCGCCCTCTTGTACGAGATACACACTCTCTAGCCAGCGATTGCGCTCTTGTAACCTTGCCCCCGGGTTTGCTGCATCCGGGTAAACAAAGTTTCCCTCGTTGACGTAGCTGATGTGTGCAGCTTGATCGGCAAGGCTGACTCGCAGGTCGGAGAACTGCCAGTCAGTGCTGATCCAGTCAGCGTAACCCGCGCCATCCAAAAAAGATTGAAAACTGGCCCACGTAAAGACTTGTCCCATCTCAAAAATTAAGAAATCGTCTGCAATCCAATCACTTATCCCCGGGTTCGGATAATTTTCTACCGATAAAGCGCGAAAGAAACCGGTGAGCGTCGCCAGCGCGTCTTCTTCTGTTAGGGCCTCCTGTGCTTGCGTCTGGCAGGCCACTAGGGCCAAAAGCAACATTATCGAACGAACCATTTTCATCGTGGGATCCTCCGCCCGTATCCATGACATGGGTGCCGCGATAGCAGCATTAACGTCGCCATTAGCATCACCCTACCCTCACGCGCTGTCCGACAACTTGCATCGCTCGCCCCATAGAGGTACTTTGGTCCGTGCGCTTAGGCGCAACAATAATAACAACCTGGGGGAAAAAAGATGTCTGAACTCGACGTTTTCGGTTTCATGGGTGTTAATCGGTCAGTTTTCTCCACACTATTTTTGTGTGGCGTGCTGATGCCGCTATCCGTCGTGGTAGTGGCCTACCTTTTCAGAAACTTCTCAACCACGATCAGGGGAGCGGCAATGGTATCTGCGCTGATTGGCGTGGTTATGCTGACGTTCTTTACGATGAGCTCTCAAAATGCATTCTTTATGATGCTGACGACGCTCAGTGAAATGGCTGGGAACGGTTCTGAAATGGCTGCTGACTTTCTCAATGGGGCCAATTTGCCCATTGGCGAAACCATCAACCCGCCTGGCTGGATGATGGCCTTGTCGTTAGTACAGGTAGTGATCAACTTAGTCCTGACCGTCTACGTTTTTCTGTTTGCCCAATGGGACAACAGCTGACGTTCAGATTTCTGTGCAATGTCTTCCGAGGGGGCCTACGCCCCCTTTTTTTATGCAGGGCTCCTGGAAAAAAGCGCCCATTTCATATCGTTACCAACTCACGCTACTTGAGCGGTGATACCTTGAAGGTCATGGTTTTACCCACAAAGTCCGCCTCGCCGGAGACAATATTCACGACGCCATTGGAGACCATGTCGAGAGAATACATCTGAAAAATCGTCCCTTTTCTGCGATACACGCCTTGCAAGGTTGCCGTGGCAAATTCCTCCCCGTTTTGCGTCCAGGCAAAGCCCGTAAACTCTCCCGCATCACCCATGCCCAGCTTGTCTGTAAACTCGTACGACAGCCAGACGCGACCATAAGGACCCGCCTCGCCGGAGGCCGAGATCTTGTAGTTGGTGCCGTCGGTTGTATGTGCGGAATCGATGTCAAAGTTCGCGACAAACTCGTCCTCTCCGTAATCAAGATCCTGCGCCAATGCCAGCGGCAACCAAAGCGCTGCCAGAGCAGCAAAAAACCATGTTCTCATTGTTGTCATCCCCTTAGAAAAATTACATGGGAACGCCCGGTAGCGATCCATCATCCATCTTACCCGAAACCCTCTAATCGCTGGCGCTGTCGTCGTTTTTCGCGCCAGAGCGAGATATATCAAGGCGGAAAACTAAGGGAGAGCGCTAGGCAATCTCAAGGGGGTGGACCCACAGCATGGTCACGCCCGCAGTCAAGGTATTCAACTCAGCCACTGCCTGATCTTCCGTCATACCTCGCGACTGAAGCTTAGCAATGACGGCTGCACTGCTGTAGCAAGGCACAGGCGTATCGTCTTCCTGATAAATACAACCCAGCAGGCAGTCTTCAAAACCATCAATCAGCTGTATTTCAAATTCTGCGTCGAACTCATCAAAATCGGGCATGTTCAGTTACCTTTGGCTCTTGCTGACTTCTTGCAGCGGCCCAGTGCGGAGACTTCGCCATCAATCAGACAAGCGCTGATTGATGAGGAGAATACTGCCGTCATCATCTTAAAGTTTAGAGAACAATAGTTGAATCATTCCATCCACTTGGGTGTGACAGGACCGGCCGACAAATTCTGCACCCTCGTCAACGCGCCGTCACTGTGGTCGAAAATCTCGAGGAGCGTTGCTTTCACCTGCCGACAGAACCCTCTCGCTGCCCCATGCTTTGCGCTCCCCAGATTCAAACGGTGACATGAGCGCTGCGATCAGTTATCCATGACAAAGTGTCACCCGGTGGAGATTGGCAACTATGAAGAAGGAGACGCATGCGCCCAAGAAAACGCGGCTGAACACAACATCCCGATAAATGGGATAAAAAATGAACGCCGAAGAGTGGCGTCTCGCTTTCCCATGACATCCTTGATCACTTGCCAGACCTCCTGGGCTTTTCGTAACTTAGTGGTGGTCAGTTGAGATCATGCCATTGCAAGCTGTATTGGCAAGGTTAGCTCGATGAGCTTTTGTTGGAGCACACTGACACCCAGAGGATCGATATTTACCTAGCGGCCAGCATTGCCTGGCGACGGGCCATTCACAAAATGAAACCAAGCCAGAACATACGGAATATCAGCCCGCTCCTAGCACCCGCGCTGCAGCCACTTTCAGCGACTTAAGGCTAGCCCTCGAATCTGGTGTTAATCCAGGCCGAATGGAATCCGCTTAAGGGCAATTCGGCCATTGCTTACGACCATCAGCACGTCCTGCAAGACCATGACATCCTCCAGCGGGTTACCGGGAACCAGCAGCAGATCAGCCTCGAAGCCCGGCGCGATGCGTCCGGTGCGATTGTCCAGACCAAGCAATTCAGCCGAGCTGACAGTGGCGGCCTGAATGGCTTCGAAGGGGCTTAGCCCGAGACGCACCAGATGCATGATTTCCAGTGAAACCCGATTGATCGATTGTTCGTCGTAGTAATTGTCAGCGCCGGTTGCAAATTTCACCCCGAGCCGGTGCGCGTTTCGGATGGCCTGCTCCAGACGCGGCACCATGTGCGAACCACGCAAGCGCAGCGCGTGGTCATATTGCTCCTCGTTCATCTCCAGCATGGTAATCAGCGTGGGCACGAACCAAGTGCCTTTTTCGCGCATCAACCGAAGCGTATCCTCCGAAAGGTAGGTGCCATGCTCGATGCTTCGGGCTCCGGCCTCGACCGCCGCACGCGCACCCTCGTCGCCGTGAGCATGCACTTGCACGGCCAGACCGTGCTTGCCGGCCTCTTCGACCACGATCGCCAACTGCTTGCGCGTGTAGACCTGCTCGCGCGGATCGGTGTCTGAGCGGCCGGCACGCTCGGTAGCGCGTGTCTTGATGACGTCAACACCGCGGTCGGCGTTAACCCGGACCACGAGCCTCAAAGCGTCCTCGCTAGTAACGCCTTCGAACAGGCCCGCGAGGCGTGGGTCGGCCAAGATACTGTCTTCCAGATGCGGGGTTACATAGACACCCGCGGCAACGACATCCGGACCGGCCAAAGCGCCAACGCGAACCATCTCCCGCAGAGCGACGTCCTGAAAAGCCGGAACGCTAGCGCTACGAATGGTGGTCACGCCCGAGTCTAGCGCACGCCGCATTGCTGCGGGGTTGTCGAGGTGCGTGTGGACATCGAACAACCCCGGAAGAATGTAGTTACCCTCGCAGTCAATGGTCTCGTAACCGGTCGGAACCGCTGCATCGGCGTCGGCAATGGCTTCGATGCGCTCCCCGAGCACCAATACCATGGTGTCTCTGGCGATACGATTTTCATAACCGTTGAAGAGATGACAGTTGACCAGCGCGAAGCCTTCGGCGCGCAGTGTGCCGGAAAAAAGGATTCCAGCCAGCGAAGGAAGCAAAAAAAGAACAAGTACTCGGGCACGCATAGGTTTTATCCGGGTCCTTAGCAGCATGACTCATTGTGAAACAGCTC
>JAYNNB010000007.1:0-34433 GCA_038112515.1 Luminiphilus sp. | reverse complement strand
TGGGCGCTGGCCGGCGGCCGATGCGCCGGCTGCCCCGCTCTGCCATGTAGCCGCCAGCCTGCAGGCCGCGTAAACTAAAGGCAAAGTAGCTTGAAACGTAATGACTGAGCCTCTCCCCGATTCCTCTCACACGCCGATGATGCAGCAGTACTTGGCCATCAAGCGTGCCCACCCCGCCGAACTGCTGTTTTATCGCATGGGGGATTTTTACGAGCTCTTCTACGATGATGCCAAGGAGGCCTCACGGCTTCTTGATATCACGCTCACCAGCCGCGGCAAGTCAGCAGGCGAGGCAATTCCAATGGCGGGCGTCCCCTATCACGCGGCCGAGGGATATCTCGCGCGACTGGTCAAGGCTGGCCGGTCAGTGGCGATCGCCGAGCAAACAGGTGACCCGGCAACCAGCAAAGGCCCCGTAGATCGCGAAGTCGTTCGCATTGTTACACCCGGCACACTCACTGACGAATCACTTTTGGATGCGCGGCACGATGCGCTGATTCTCGCCATCGCAACCTCAAAAAGCGGCTACGGTCTGGCGTGGCTGGATGTCAGCAGCGGTCGATTCCTTGTAGCTGAGATTACCGATGAAGCAACGCTCGATGCTGAATTGGCGCGTCTGGCGCCAGCGGAAATTCTAATCCCGGAGTCGAGCAAATTCGCCGACGACGCCTGGCCCGGAGCGGTGCGCCGCCTGGCAGACTGGCATTTTGACGAAACCAACGCCAGAGAAGATCTCCAGAGACAGTTTCAAACCCATAACCTCGAGGGGTTTGGTTGTGCTGATATGGACCTCGCTATCACCGCCGCGGGCGCCCTCCTTACCTACGTCAAAGATACTCAGCGCGCGGAACTCCCCCATGTTCGTGCTATTCATCCTGAATCCCAATCTGATGCCGTGATTCTCGATGCCGCAACCCGCCGCAATCTCGAAATCGACATCACGTTAAGTGGCGGTGAGGAACACACCCTCTTCGCCGTCTATGACAGCACCGTTACTGCCATGGGAGCCCGGCATCTCAGGCGCTGGCTGCATCGACCCATAAACGATCGTCAGATCATCGAAAAACGACTGAATGGGGTACAACGCCTAAGTGATGACTACGGCTTCGAGCTGGTTCGCGAGGCGCTCAAGGAGATAGCAGATCTTGAGCGAATCTTATCGAGGGTTGCGCTGGGGTCGGCGAGGCCTCGAGATCTCAGCCGGCTTGGGAGCAGCCTGCTACAACTTCCGCTGATTCGCAGTCGATTGCCAAACGGTTCGGCACTGTTGGACGAACTTGCTCAGGCGCTCCCCGATTACGGAGCGCTTACGGAACTCATTGATAAAGCCATCGTCGAGAATCCCCCTGTGCTGATCCGCGATGGCGGCGTGATCGCCGAAGGATACGATGCAGAGCTGGATGAGTTACGCAACATTAGTCAGAACGCCGGTGACTACCTGCTTGATCTTGAGCAGAGGGAGCGCAACGCCACCGGGCTTTCCACGCTGAAGGTGGGCTATAACCGCGTGCACGGTTACTACATTGAAATCAGTAGAGCACAATCCGAGCAGGCGCCCGATACTTATCAACGACGTCAAACCCTGAAAAATGTCGAACGCTTCATTACCCCCGAACTCAAAACCTTTGAGGACAAAGCGCTCTCCAGTAAAAGTCGCGCGTTATCTCGCGAAAAGCACCTCTACGAGGCTCTGGTGCGTGAGATCGCACAATCGCTCAGCGACCTTCAAACTACCGCAACGGCACTGTGTGATCTGGACGTGCTGGCATGTTTTGCGGAACGCGCTCGCGTTATGTCCCTCTGCCGACCCCAGTTCAGTGACACCACGCTACTCAAGATAGAGGGCGGCAGACATCCCGTCGTCGAAGCCGCGCGCGAAACTCCGTTTATCGCCAACGATACGCACCTTGATCAAAAGCGACGCATGTTACTGATTACGGGGCCCAATATGGGCGGCAAATCGACCTACATGCGGCAAAACGCACTGATTGCGCTACTGGCACATGTGGGTGCGTTTGTGCCTGCCGAGGCGGTAACCTTGTCTTGTCTTGATCGCATCTTTACCCGCATTGGTTCTTCCGATGATCTTGCCAGCGGACGCTCAACCTTTATGGTCGAGATGACCGAAACCGCCAACATCTTGCACAACGCCACTGAACGCAGCCTGGTGATCATGGACGAAATTGGCAGGGGCACCAGTACCTTCGACGGCTTGAGCATTGCCTGGGCAACGGCGCTGGCGCTGGCCAACGAAATTCGCGCTCTCACGTTTTTTGCCACCCATTACTTTGAGCTGACCGCGTTGCCCGAACGGCATCGGGCGATGGCGAACGTCCATCTCGACGCTACTGAGCACGAGGAGCATGTGGTCTTTCTGCACCAAATTCAGGAGGGCCCTGCCAATCGCAGCTTCGGGATACAGGTAGCCAAGCTTGCCGGCATACCCGGTGCCGTTCTCGGCATTGCACAAGAAAAGCTACGCGAGTTGGAAAGTGGCCAGAAGTCAGGCCCGGCGCCCGCTCAGGCCGAACTGTTCACCGCGAGAGCTTCGCTCGCGCAATCACCCGTCGTCGACGCGTTGGAAGCGCTGGATCCTGACGCCATGAATCCTCGGGAAGCGCTCGACTGGATCTACGCCATGAAACAAAAGCTTGAAGACGAAAGCTAACTGGTTTTCAAATTTCTCACTAACCAGTATCCTTCGCCGTGGGATGAGAGAGGTACCGATATGACATTTGTCGTTGGCGAAGATTGCATCAAATGCAAGCACACCGATTGCGTGGAAGTCTGTCCGGTGGACTGCTTTTACGAGGGGCCGAATTTTCTGGTCATACATCCTGACGAGTGCATCGATTGCGCGCTCTGCGAACCCGAGTGCCCTGTCGATGCCATATTTTCTGAAGACGAGTTACCTGCAGACCAGGAGGAGTTCCTGCAACTCAATGCAGAGCTTGCAGAAATCTGGCCTAACATCACCGAGCGAAAAGAGCCGCCCGCTGATGCCGAAGACTGGGCTGGCAAGCCCGGCAAACTGGAACTGCTCGAGCGCTAAGCCAACCGAGTTGACATACACGTTGATGCCGCCTAGCGCGGCGTCAGCAATGTCGTTGGATTGATCGGTCGTCCGTTACGACGAATCTCGAAATGGAGCTTGACCGCATCGGTCCCGGAACTCCCCATGCGCGCGATCAATTTCCCCGCAGAGACGCGCTCCCCCTCCGCGGCCAGCAACTCATCGTTGTGGCCGTAGGCGCTGAGGTAGGTGTCATTGTGTTTGACGATAATCAATGCGCCATAACCCGACAATCCGGTCCCGGCGTACACGACGACGCCTGCCGCACTGGCTCGCACAGGATCACCGCGTGCACCGGAAAGGTCGATACCCTTATGCACATCTTGAGCGAATGAACGGATGACACGGCCCTTAACCGGCCAGCCCCAACGGTCAACCGGCACATTCGCCAGAGGTGCTGGTTTCGGCGTGGCTTTTGGTTGAGGCGACGGTTGCGGTGGGGTCGAGGTCACGGGTGCTGAAGGCTTGGCAACGGCGCTTGCGGTGGCTGCTGAAGGTGCCGGCGTCGAGCCAGACGATGCAAGCGATGACGGCGCGGGGTTTTCACGAGGAGGCTCGGGCGTTTTCGCTATAACCGACCGAGTGTTAGCTTGCGTGACAGGATCAGAAGCCGCTTCCTTGGAGCGCTCGCCAGCCGCACTCTCGGGGGCAGATCTTGCTACTGTCTCTGGCTCGCTGGTCGCTAACATCTGACCGACAAAAATGACATAGGGCGCCTCAATCTGATTGAGTGTAGCCAGATCGCGATAATCCATACCCAGCCTAAAGGCAATGGCATATAGAGTATCGCCGGGCTGAACCTCGTAATCTGGTCCCGCCGATAACTCACCCCGATCTTTCATGGAAATCTGTGTCGCGCGCCTGATCTCAGGTGCGGAGGTTTCCGCTGCACTGGATCGATCCTCGATGGTAGCGGGAGGATGCTCGGCGCAGCCCGAGAAAGCGACGCAGCACAACAACTGCATCCCGCCCAGCACCCGTATTCGTCTAGCGGTCCACATGTCCCGATAATCGCTGCAAGGTCCACACAGCGACGATTCCCAGGATAAAACTGACGCCGCACAACAGCCACTGAGGGTCAGCGATTGCGGTATCGGTAGGCAGTACAGGCCGGGTCCATTGACCAGCGTTTTGGCCCGGGCCAAGCGTCATCGCAACCTGCCAGGGCCACACTGTAAACAACGAGCCCATCAGAATACCGCTGAGAAATGCGATCACCCGCGCGCGCGCGCGGCTCAGCAACCAACTGAGCAGTCGCGTAAAAGACAGCAATCCGGCCGAACAACCCAGAGCAAAAATACCCAACTCTGTTAGTTCAGCCGCCCTTACCGCACCGAGCACGGGAGCATACATGCCAAGTAAAACCAGAATGAAACTTCCCGAGATGCCGGGCAAAATCATGGCGCAAATCGCAATAGCACCTGCAAAAAACAGCCCGGGGAATCCGGTGAGAAAATTCGCTGGAGGCATTATCGCTATCGCCACTGCGAGCACCGCCCCTCCGGTGAACAGCGCAAAGTGATCGAGCTTGGTCATATTGACTTCGAGCCGGACCAACAAGATGCCGCTAAGCAAAATCAGTCCCGAAAAAAATGACCACAGGGGCTGAGGATACTGCTCAAGCAACCAATGAATAACAGCTGCTAAAGAGAAAACCGCACAGAGTATCCCCGCGAGCAACAGCGTTAAAAAAGGTCCGTCAAGGCGAAACCACAGCACTCGCCACCGACCATGAAAAAGAAGAATCAGTGCCTCCTTGTCCGCAGCCACCAAGGCGCTAATCAGTCGCTCGTAAATGCCGGTAATAAGCGCGACCGTACCGCCGGAAACGCCGGGCACCACGTCGGCGGCACCCATCGCCAAACCCCGAAGGAATATACCGACAGCTTGTTTCACTATCGGGAAACACCGCTGATCATGGGCACAAAGTTTACGTCTTCCACAGCCTCCTGCAGAAAACCCTCTTCAGTAGCAGTAACCATCATCAGTTTCTGTCGGCGGCCGCCGACGGGCAAAATCAAACGCCCGCCCGGCGCTAACTGATCTAATAAAGTGTCGGGCAAATGCTCGGGCGCCGCGGCACCCAAGATCAAATCGAAAGGTGCTTCGGCTGCCCACCCCAACAGTCCATCGCCGTGTCGCCAGCGGACGTTCCGAATCTTAAGCGCGCGCAACTGCTTTCGAGCGCGGTCTAGCAGCGGCTTGATACGCTCAACTGCACATATTTCATCCACTAGCGATGCCAAAATAGCGGTTTGGTAGCCCGAGCCACTGCCCAACTCAAGGACTTTTTTAGGACGGCCCGCAGCGAGTGCCAATTCACTCATCTTTGCCACCATATAAGGTTGCGAGAGCGTTTGCCCGTAACCAATGGGCAGCGCAGTATCTTCATAGGACCGATGCGCCAGCGCCTCATCAACGAACATGTGCCGGGGCATACTCCGAATCGCCTCCAACACCTCAAAGCGCGTAATACCTTGCTCCATCAAACGCTGTATCAGTCGCTCGCGCGTGCGCTGGGAGGTCATACCGATGCCCACTTGATTCACGGGACAGACGCTCCACGCTCAATCAGCACCACGGCGTGACAGGCGATTCCCTCCTCACGACCCACATAGCCAAGACGCTCTGTTGTCGTCGCCTTAAAATTAACCTGCCCCTCAGCGATCTTGCAGTCCTCGGCCACGCGCTCACGCATGACGCATAAATGATCGCTGAGCCTGGGTGTTTGCGCGATAATCGTGACGTCGATATTACTGACCCGCCATCCTTGCTGCGCGATTTTATCCACAACAGTTCGTAGCAGCCCCCGACTGTCAGCATCACTAAACGCGGGGTCCGAATCGGGAAAGTGCCGCCCGATGTCGCCCAGCGCTGCCGCACCAAGCAACGCGTCGCATAGCGCATGCAGGGCGACGTCACCATCGGAATGCGCCTCCAACCCTCGATCACAGTCGATCTTTACACCGCCCAAGGTAATGTGATCACCCGCGCCGAAGGCATGAACATCAAAGCCGTGCCCGATCCGCATCACCCCTTCCCCCTGTTTTGCTGAAGCAGTAGCGCCGCAAAGGCCAAATCCGCTTCCACTGTCACTTTGATATTACTCGAGGGGCCGGCCAGCACCTGCACATCACCGCCGGCCCACTCGACGGCCATCGCCTCGTCCGTAACAGGCACCCCCGACTTCAGACAAGCATCGAGGGCCTGGTGCAATTGCGTAAAAGGGAACAGCTGAGGCGTTTGTGCGCGCCACAAATCCGACCGGTCCACCGTTGCGGTAATCGCACCCTCCGCGTCAACCCGTTTCAGCGTATCCGCCACCGGCTCGGCGAGAATAACCGCTTCACCGCTCTCTCGCGCGCAATTGATTAACGCAGAAAGCGAGGAATAATCGAGGCAGGGCCTCGCGGCATCGTGGACCAGAACCCAATCACCCTCGGCCGCACGGTCTGCGAGGGCCTCTAGACCCGCCATCACCGATACGGATCGCTCAGCACCCCCCGATGTGGTCTCTACCCGCACGTCGGCAAGGCTTTGGATGGCATCAGCGCGACGGTCTGAAGGATCCAGCGCCACAACGATCCCACGAATATCGGGAGAGCGTAACAATGCGCGCAAAGTGTGCTCCAAGAGCGGCGCACCCTCAATCTCTCTGTACTGTTTTGGGATTTCGCCTCCCAGGCGGCGACCGGAGCCGGCGGCAGGAACAACCGCCCAGATACTGTTCACGGACGCTCCTCGCCTTCGACGAACTGGTAGTACACCTCCCCGTCTTTGATCAGGCCCAGGCTTTCCCGCGCATTTTTTTCAACCGCCTCATCACCATTTTGCAATGCAAGCACCTCACGCGTTAGCCCGGCATTGCGTTCGATTAACTTCGCATTCTCCTGCTCGGCCTCCGCCAGCTGAGACTGCAATCGGTCTGCCTCGGCCAGCCCACCCTCGGCAAACCAGAGACGGTACTGCAACAGCAGGAACAGCCCCGACAAAGCCATAATGAGCCAGCGCATTAACGCCCCATCAGGATGTCGCGACCCGGATACGGGGCGGTTAATCCCAACTCTGACTCGATGCGAAGCAAGCGATTGTATTTGGCGACACGATCCGAACGGCAGAGGGACCCGGTTTTGATTTGCCCGGCACCCGTTCCAACCGCCAGATCTGCGATGGTGGCATCTTCTGTTTCGCCGGAGCGGTGCGAAATCACTGCGGTATACCCCGCCGCTTTCGCCATGGCGATTGCACTCAGGGTCTCGGTCAAGGAGCCTATCTGATTGAACTTAATCAGAATGGAGTTGGCGATACCCTCGCGGATACCCCGCTCAAGGATCTGCGTATTGGTGACAAATAAATCGTCGCCAACCAATTGCACGCGTTGACCCAGCTTCTCCGTCAGCACTCGCCACCCAGTCCAATCAGACTCGTCAAGACCATCCTCGATCGACACAATCGGATGAAGATCAACCAGCCCTGCCAGATAGTCCGCAAAACCACTACTGTCAAAATCCCGGCCATCCCCGGCGAGATGATATCGACCCTCTCGATAAAACTCAGAGGCGGCACAGTCCAGCGCCAGCGTAATATCTTCACCCAACCTATAACCGGCGTTGTCTACCGCCTCGGCAATGACCTCCAGCGCCGCGGCATTAGACGGCAAATTGGGTGCAAACCCGCCCTCGTCTCCCACTGCCGTCGCGAGGCCCTGGGCTGACAGGGTCTTTTTCAGGTGGTGGAATACCTCTGTTCCCATCCGCAGCCCCTCGGCAAAAGTCGGGGCGGAGACGGGTTGGATCATGAACTCCTGAATATCAACATTGTTGTCTGCATGCTCACCGCCGTTGAGGATATTCATCATCGGAACGGGCAAACAGAGATTGGCGACGCCGGCGAGCTCTGCGATATGTTGATACAGCGGCTTCTTCGCTGAAGCCGCGGCCGCTTTGGCCACCGCCAAAGACACTGCCAGAATGGCATTGGCGCCATAGCGCGCTTTGTTCTCCGTGCCATCAGCCTCAATCATGCGCTGATCAATCCCTGGCTGATCCTGCGCGTCGTGACCTATCAACAGTTCCCTGAGTGGCCCGTTGGCGTGACCGACTGCGCCGAGAACACCTTTACCAAGATATCGGGAGGGGTCGCCATCACGTAGCTCAAGGGCCTCCCGGCTCCCAGTACTCGCCCCCGAGGGAGCGCAGGCAGTTCCCACGCTGTCATCCTGCAGCGTGACCTCAGCCATTACGGTTGGATTTCCGCGAGAATCCAGCACCTCGAATGCACGCACATCGACGATCTCACTCACAACGAGCTCCTGTATAAACTGATTTAAGGAATAGCCAATGAAGGCTGGGCTTTCACAAGATCATCAACTGCCTTGAGTTGTGTCAAAAACGGCTCGAGCATCGACAGTGGTAGCGCACTGGGCCCATCGCAGAGCGCCTTGTCGGGATCAGGATGCGCCTCAAGGAACAGGCCAGCGATGCCCACCGCCACGCCGGCCTTAGCAAGGCCAACAACCTGTGCCCGTCGCCCCCCTGAAGCTACATCGCCCGGATCTCGTCGCTGTAGCGCATGCGTTACATCAAAAATGAGGGGGCAGCCACCGGTGGCGGCACGCATCACATCAAAACCCAGCATATCCACGACCAGATTGTCGTAACCAAAGTTGCTTCCCCGTTCGCAAATCATTAAGCGCTCGTTGCCACACTCTCTGAACTTGTCGACCACGTTCGCCATCTGCTCGGGACTGAGGAATTGTGGTTTCTTGATATTAATTGCCGCACCGGTCTTGGCCATCGCCTCAACGAGATCGGTTTGCCGAGCAAGAAACGCGGGCAGTTGAAGGATGTCGCAGACCTCCGATACTGGCGCAGCCTGCTCCGGGGCGTGAATATCTGTGATTATAGGCACATTGAAAGTCGCTTTGACTTCCGAGAGCAGCTTAAGTCCCTCGTCGAGGCCGGGCCCACGAAACGAATGAACCGATGAGCGATTGGCTTTATCGAACGAAGCCTTGAACACGTACGGCATACCCAAGGAACGGGTCACCCGCTCGAACGCCTCTGCGCAGGTCATTGCGAGATCGCGACTCTCGAGAACATTAATGCCACCGATCAACACCAGCGGCTTGTTATTGGCAAAGCTGCAGGGACCCACCTCGACGGTGAGATGACCCGTAGTCATGCGCCCTCACCGCGCTGTTTCGATACAGACAGTGCCGCTTTAATGTAACTGGTGAAGAGTGGGTGTCCGCCGCGGGGACGCGACTTGAATTCAGGATGAAACTGGCAGGCGACGAACCAGGGGTGTGAGGGAAGCTCGATGATTTCTACTAGCTCACCGTCGAGGGACCAGCCGCTCATTTTCATACCAGCCTCCTCAAGCTTTACAACATAGTTGCTATTGACCTCATAACGATGACGATGCCGCTCGGAGATTTCATCAAAGCCATAAATTTCTCGAGTCCGCGTGCCCGACACCAACCGGCAGGGCTGCGCGCCGAGCCGCATGGTGCCGCCCAGATCCGAGTTCTCTGAGCGCTGCTCAACACCCCCGTCGGCCGTCTGCCACTCCGTAATCAACGCAATAATAGGATGCGGTGTGTCCGCCTGCATCTCGGTCGAGTGGGCGCCCTCCAGGTTGCACACATGGCGCGCATATTCGATCAGCGCCATGTGCATGCCCAGGCAAATCCCCAGAAAAGGAATCCCCTGCTCACGCGCAAAACGAACCGCGTCAATCTTGCCCTGTATCCCGCGGTCACCAAAACCACCGGGCACCAGTATCGCGTCCAAGGTCTCGAGCATACCCACGCCCTTTGCCTCGATTTCTTCGGCATCGATATAAGCAATTTTCACCCGGGTATCGGTTTGCAAACCAGCGTGGTCCAGCGCCTCATTAAGCGACTTGTAGGCATCCACCAGATCAACATACTTACCCACCATACCCACGGTGACGACACCCTGACGCTGGCTGAACTCTCTCCTGACAACGTCTTCCCACTCCGATAAATCCGCCGCCGGCTGGTCGAGACCGAAGCGCTCAAGAATGAAGGTATCCAGCCCGCTGGCATTCAGGTGGCCCGGAATCTGATAAATGGAGTCTGCATCCAGTAGCGGTATGACAGCGCGCTCCTCCACATTGGTAAACAACGAAATCTTGCGCCGCGCGCTCTCATCAACATCTACCGAGCAGCGACACAGCAGCACTTCCGGTTGCAGGCCGATCGAGCGAAGTTCCTTGACCGAATGCTGGGTGGGCTTGGTTTTGATCTCTCCCGCGGTGGGAATATAGGGAATGAGTGTCAGGTGCATCAGCAGTGCGTTGGTCGCACCTAATTCCAGCTTTAACTGCCGAACTGCTTCGAGAAAAGGCTGGCTTTCGATATCACCTGCGGTGCCTCCGACCTCTACCACGGCTACCTGAGCATCACCTGCACCCTCGATCACCCGGCGCTTGATCTCGTCAGTAATGTGCGGAATCACCTGCACCGTGCCGCCCAGATAATCTCCCCTGCGCTCTTTGCGGAGCACCTCGTCGTAGACCCGCCCCGCAGTAAAGTTATTGGCGCGACTCATCGTCGCTCTGGTAAAGCGCTCGTAGTGGCCAAGGTCAAGGTCAGTCTCTGCACCATCATCGGTCACAAAAACTTCCCCATGCTGAAACGGGCTCATCGTGCCGGGATCAACATTGATGTAGGGGTCGAGTTTGAGGAGGGTCACTTTCAGGCCGCGGGCTTCCAGCAACGCGGCGAGGGAGGCGGCTGCAATCCCCTTTCCGAGCGAGGAAACCACACCACCAGTAACGAAGACATATTTCGTCATGGGTTCCACCAAAGCAAGAGCACACCCGGACGCCTGTTTCGGCGCCTCTCGGGAACGTCTCTCCGATGGACGATTAGTCTAACAGGAAGCCCATGCAGGCTCAATTCAAAGTGTTAAAAAAGGACGCCATACGGGCCGCAGAGCCCGTCCTTCACAACCCTGAAAGTGGGCGGAAATACCCTCAATCGGACCGGCGGACAGCACCCACAAAGGACCATTATTATCAGTTAAAACAGGGATTTGTGATCGCCACCACGGTGGCACCTTCATTTCCTGAAGCCACTTTCTGGTCGCCTTGCGCGTCTGACCGGGTGAAGCTAGCGAGGGCATCTCGCCGCTGGCAACCACCTTCAATACGGCGCCTTCGCACAGGGCGATATCAGCGGTTTCCAACTCCCACAGCAGCTCACCCCACTCCCCGGATAACGGCTCACCAACAACGACTGTCGCGGGCAGCGCCTGTTCCGGCGGGGGCTCTGACACCCGAATAATCTGTTGTCGCCAGGCCCTCAAACAGCCCTCGCCCCACCTGATCTCGGGTAATCGATCAGCGTCGGCGGTCAAGGCCTGACGTGCAAACTCCATCAGGCGGCGCCGGTCGGGCATCGCTACCCCGGACTGGCTAAGCCATTGATGAACCTGTGCCGCCAACAGTTCCGCATCGACCTCGGGGTCAATGGTCAGTGTCGGCTCCCCTACGACCGTTTGGCTAATCGACAAAGGTAACTGCATGAGTCGCCGCTGTACCTGCGCTTGTAAGTGAGCCGCACGCAAAACGGTATCCCGATAACCGGGCCAACGCGCCTCGACCGCAGGAATCACCCTTTGGCGCAGGTAGTTCCGGTCCTGATCAATCCGAAGGTTACTCGGGTCGGTGACGTAATCGAGTTCTGCCTCCTCTACCGCATCGCGGAGCGCATCGCTTCTTACTTCGAGAAATGGCCGGAAAATCGAACCGTCTCCGCAGGGGCGTTGCCGCGGGATACCCGACAGCCCCCGCGGGCCGGCACCACGAAAAAGACGCAGCAATACGGTCTCCACCATGTCATCCGCATGATGCGCCGTGAAAAGCACGTGATTCGTGCTCAATACCCTCTCGAAGGCGTGATAGCGGGCCTCTCTGGCCGCCGCCTCCAAGCCACGACCGGCAGGTTGCACCTCGATTTTCTCGATGACGAGCGGGATACCCAATGCGTCGCAATGCCGCCGACAGAGATCCGCCCAAAGATCAGCCTCGGGGTGAAGACCGTGATTGACGTGAACCGCGGTAATCTCCGGACTGTCAACTTCTGATCGCGCGCTGTGCAATGCATACAGAAGCGCCACGCTGTCGGCGCCCCCCGAGAGCGCGACCCACCAGTGAGAGGCAGCGGCGACACTGTCGGGAATGGGAGAGAGAAATTCGCGCAAAGGGCGCTGGCCTTGCGTCAGTTCCCGTAGGACATGAGTCGCCGATAACGCGCCTCAAGCATGGCGTCGGTGTCCATCGAGGACAGTCGGTCAATCTGACCTAGCAGATGACGCTTGACCCGCGCCGCCATTTCTTTGGGATTGCGATGCGCGCCGCCAAGAGGCTCTGGAATGGTCGCATCGACAATACCCAGCTCTTCGAGCTTGGATGATGTCACGCCCATGGCTGCCGCCGCATCGGGCGCGAATTCCGAGCTCTTCCAGATAATGTTGGCGCAGCCTTCTGGAGAGATCACAAAATAAGTGGAGTACTGCAACATCGCCAGGTGATCCCCAACGCCGATACCCAGAGCACCACCCGACGAGCCCTCGCCAATCACAACGCAAACCAAGGGCGTTCTGAGTCTGGACATGACCGCAAGATTTTGTGCGATCGCCTCGGAGATGCCGCGCTCTTCCGAGTCAATCCCAGGATAAGCCCCGGGGGTATCGATGAGCGTGATCACCGGCATTTTGAAGCGCTCGGCCATTTCCATCAGTCGCATCGCCTTACGATAGCCCTCGGGTTTGGGCATGCCGAAATTGCGATAGACCTTGTCTTTTACCGCTCTGCCCTTCTCCTGACCGATCACCATTACGGGCTGGCCATCGAGCCGGGCAACTCCGCCGACGATCGCCTTGTCGTCAGCGAAATGACGATCCCCATGAAGTTCGTCGAATTCGGTAAAGATTTCCGGGATGTAGTCCAGCGAATAAGGACGCAGCGGATGGCGCGCCACTCGAACAATGTCCCAGGCGCTCAGGTTGGCGTAAATTTTCTCTGTGAGCGCCGTCGATTTATCTCGCAGCCGCTCGATTTCTTCAGCGAGATTCAACTCAGCATCATCCCCGACGCCTTGTAACTCCTCGATTTTCATTTCGAGCTCTGCAATCGGCTGCTCGAAGTCGAGATAATTGGGATTCATAGTGAGGGTCCAAAGCCACGGATCGACGCGGCATCTGTCAGAGGCACAAGTTTACAAAGGGCGCGGCACAAGGTCACGCACACTGTTAATAAGCCCATTATCTGGTTACCCTGCCGCGCATGAACACCGCGGCGCAACCCCCACGACTGATTCTTGCACCCATGGAAGGCGTGATGGATGCCATTATGCGGGCGCTCCTGACTGACATAGGCGGGTACGAGCGATGCGTCACCGAGTTCGTGCGTGTGTCTCAAACTGTGCTCCCCAAACGCGTGTTTTACCGATATGCCCCAGAGCTTCTCTCGGGTGGTCTGACCCCCTCAGGCGTACCCGTTTACTTGCAATTGCTGGGCTCCGACCCGGCACTGATGGCCGCCAATGCCCGTCGCGCGGCAATGCTGGGCGCCCCCGGTATCGATCTCAACTTCGGTTGTCCCGCCAAGACTGTCAATCGGTCCCTGGGCGGTGCAGCGTTGCTACGAACCCCCGATCTAATCAGATCCATTTGTGAGGCAGTGAGAGACAGCGTACCGGCAGACGTTCCAGTCACCGCCAAAATCCGCTTGGGCTTCGACAGCGACGCAGAGCTTGATGGCATTATCGGTGCCCTCGAGCAGGCACCGCTAACGGAGTTGACCGTCCATGCGCGCACGCGTGCTCAGGGTTATCGCCCCCCGGCACATTGGCATCGCTTGCGTGAGGCCAGTGCACGCTTACCGTTTCCTATCATCGCTAATGGCGAATTGTGGAGTCCCTCGGATATTGACCGCTGCGGCAGCGCCAGCGGCTGCGACGCCTTCATGCTGGCGCGCGGTGCGCTGTGCAGACCTGACTTGGGTACCGCCATCGAGAGACGTCACCGAGGACTTGAGTCCGACCACTTCCAATGGGAGCAAGTGCAACAGTTGTTGGTGTATTTCCTCGAGCAGAACTGCGCTCGCTACCATCCTCGCTATGCCGTCAATCCAGTGAAACAGTGGCTGGTCTATCTCAAGTTTTACTACCCGCAAGCAGCCGCGCTGTTCGCCAACATCAAGCGCGTAACAGACCCCAATGAAATGGCATCCGCGCTAAGGGACGAGCACTGGGCTCGGGCGGCGTGACACAATGCGCATCAACCACGTAAGCTGACGCGCTCGCCGCGCGACAGAGCATTGGCCCCAGCACACCCGTACCGAAGATCAAAGGACCCCTCTATGCAAGCAACCGCAACCCACACGGGCGATCTCTGGGGACACCCCAAAGGTCTCTATGTTTGTTTTGCCACCGAGCTCTGGGAGCGCTTCTCCTTTTACGGCATGAAATATCTGCTGCTACTGTACTTGACCAAGTACCACTTGTTTTCGGACGCAGCGGGTCTTGGCGTTCTTGGAAGTTATGCCTCCTTGGTCTATGCGATGCCCGTGCTGGGAGGTCTGGTTGCAGATCGCTTCATCGGCATGCGCAAAGCGGTCACCCTGGGCGGCGTGCTGTTAGTTGCCGGACATTTGGGCATGGCGTTTGAGGGCGAAGCGGCACGCCAAACTGCCGACGGCATCGTGCGCGATGAAGCCGCATTATCCGTGTTTTATTTGTCTCTGGCGCTGATCGTCGTAGGCGTAGGATTCCTCAAACCCAACATTTCCACCGTGGTCGGCAAACTGTACCCCGCGGGGGACGCACGACGGGATTCCGGATTTACGATCTTTTACATGGGCATCAATATTGGCGCTTTTACTGCAACACTGCTGTGTGGATGGCTGGGTGAAGTCTACGGCTGGTCTTGGGGATTCGGTGCGGCCGGGATTGGCATGCTCTTCGGGCTCGTCTTCTTTCAATGGGGTCAAAAATATCTTGAAGGGCACGGCGAACCCTCGAATGCCGAGCGCCTCAAACAATCTGTGGGACTGCCCGGGTTAAGTATCGAGCGAGCCATCTATCTGGGTAGCCTCCTTATGGTGGCCGTCGTCTGGCAGCTGGTTCAACTCACCGATACCGTGGGCGCATTGCTCGACGGTATCTCCTTGGCGGTGCTCGCCGGACTTGCCTGGTTCCTGCTTGCGCGCTGCGACAAAATCGAGCGGGAGCGCATGTTTGTTCTGATCGTACTGACACTGTCCACGGTCGTATTTTGGGCGCTGTTCGAGCAGGCCGCTGGCTCCATGACGCTCTACGCTGACCGCGTAACCGATAAAATGCTGTTCGGGATCTCTCTGACAGCCGCACAATTCGGCGCGGCCAACGCTTTCTTTATTTTTACCCTCGCGCCACTGTTTGCCCTACTTTGGACACGACTGGGGAAAAACGGCTGGGAACCGAGCACGCCGGTCAAGTTCTCCCTCGGGATCGCCCAGGCGGGGCTTGGGTTTGGCGCATTGGTCTATGGTGCGAAATTTCCCGATCAGGCGGGCGTGGTATCGGCCTGGTGGCTCATTCTCGCATACCTGCTCCATACCACTGGCGAGTTATGCCTGAGCCCGGTCGGACTATCCGCGGTCACGAAACTGGCTGTGCCCAGCGTGGTGGGCGTCATGATGGGTACCTGGTTTCTGGCGTCGGCCTACTCGTCCTACGTCGCCGCACAAATTGCGACAGTAGCCGCACGACCTGAAAACGAGGGTGCGGCGGATCTGGCCACCGCGGCGGCGGGCTATACCGACTTGTTTAGCCAACTGCTGTATATCGGCCTCACCGGAGCGGCGGTGCTACTAGTGCTATCGCCGCTACTCAAACGCATGATGCATGGCGTACGTTGAATTAGCCGGATATCACCGCAGCGCCCGAAGGCTCTGCCTCGTTCCCAGCCGACTTTTTGGAGAGACGCCATTGCTTCCAGTCGTGGCCGATCAGATACATCGCCGGCACCAACAACAGGCTGACGAACAAAGCGAAAAACACGCCAAAGGCCAGTGACAGCACCGCGGGCTTCAAAAATTGAGCGCCCGTGGATTGCTCCGCCATCATCGGAATCAATCCGACAAACGTGGTGACCGTTGTCAAAAAGATCGGCCGAAAGCGACTGACGGCCGAGGTGAGCAGCGCCTCGGGCGAGGCGTGGCCCTCGCGCTCAAGGCGGCGCACGTAATCAATCAGCACGAGGTTGTCATTGATCACCACACCCGCCGCTGCGCCGATCCCGAAATAAGAAAATAAAGCCATCGGCAGGTTGAATAACAGGTGACCAAAGACAGCCCCCATAAATCCAAAAGGCATCGCCGTCATAATCAGCAGCGGCAAGCTATAAGACCGGAATGCCACAGCAATCAGGGCGTAAATCACGAAAAGCGCAATCGTATATAACGCCGCAATCTCACTGAAGAACTCAGCTTCCGCCTCCTGCGACCCGCCCTTGAGCACGCTCAAACCCGGATACATGGCCGTCAGTTCGGGCAAGAAGTCATTCCTGACCGCGCGATTAATCTCACCCAAAGACTCAGGATCGACGATTGCTCGAACCGTCACGACGCGCTTGCCGTTACGGCGCGTAATGCGCCGCGTCGCCTGGCCCACCTCCACCTCTGCCACCGACAACAGCGGCAGAAGGCGGCCATCAGGAGTGCGGATACGCACGTCTTCAAAGGAGGCAAGGGTTTCCCGCGCTGCCTCGGGGTAGCGAACCATCACCCGTACGTCACCGTCCTCTCGCGGTAATCGCTGCACCTCCTCTCCGTAAAACGCCTGACGCACCTGCGTCGACACATCACCCAAGGTGATGCCCAACTTCTCGGCACCGGGCTTTAGGTGAAAACGCATTTCGGGCAAAGAGCCCCATTGATCGTCACGAATAAAATAGGCCTTGTCGTAACCCGCAAGGTGTTGCTGTAGGGTCATGCTTGCCGCGTTGAGGGTGTCGAGATCCTCGTGCTGCAGCAAAAAAGTAATGCTGGCCTCACTCTCACTCAGCGTATACCTCACCGTGACTTCATCGGCGTCGGGGACATCACCCACCAGATCAGAGAATCGCTCGGCCGTCTCGCGGGCGCTCAAGTGCCGGGTCTCAGGTGGCGCCAACTGAACAATGGCAACTACGTCCCCGCGACGCGCACGGGTATACCAGCTCTCAACAAGCTCCCCAGATCCCTCACCTGAATCCGCCTCTGCATTGATCTCTTCTGCCAGCTGTTTTTCGGCGCGTTGCAATTGCGCCAGCACTTCCATAGAGCGGCTGTAAGGCGTGCCGGGAGGCAGCCTGACATTGATATAAACCTCTTCATTCTCCACCTGAGGCGAAAAGAAAAACTTGACCCAGCCACTGGTAAACAAACCCAGAGAAATCAGAAACAAGGAGAAGAAAACCATTGTTGTGGTATAGCGGTGCGCGAGGCACTTCTCGAGGAAAGGCCGGTAGGTGTGCTCGGCAAATCGCACAATACTGTCGGCAATGTACTGCTGTCGCTGTCGCCACCGGCTTTTTGGCGGCTCGGTATCCAGACTCCTCAGGTGACTTGGCAGTATCAGGAATGCCTCGATCAAAGAAAACGTCAGCGCCAGGGTAATCACCACCGACAACTGTCGGGTAAATTGCGCCGAGACACCGCTCAAGAATAACCAGGGAGCAAACGCGACAATTGTCGTCAGCACGGCAAATATCACCGGCCGACTGACCGCAAACGCACCGGTGATTGCCGCATGCTCACCGTGAAGGCCCCTTTGGTGCACATGGTGGTGAACACTTTCCCCCACCACAATGGCGTCGTCGACCACAATCCCCAGCACCAGCAGAAACGCGAATGTTGACAGCAGATTCAGAGAGACATCATTGGCAGGCAGTAGCGCGAACGCCCCTAAAAAGCTGACGCCGATACCCACCGTTACCCATAACGCCACCTTGGGCTCGAGGGTCAGAATCAAAATGAGAAACACCAAAATCAGGCCGAGAATCGAGGATTCGGCAATCAACTCCATGCGATCGTTGTAGATATCTGCGGTATCTGACCAGAGTTCGAGCCCGACTCCCACAGGCAGTGTTGGACGAGTCTTTTCAATCCATTTTTTGACAGTCTCACTGGCTTTCACCACCTGCATGTTGTCGGTCGACTTCACGCTTAACAGCACGGCAGGCTTGCCATTCAGGGTGGCGAGGATTTTATTCTGCTCAAAGCCGTCGATCACCGTCGCAACATCAGTGACCCGTATCTTTCCGCCCTCCGCCGTTTGGCGAATGATGATTTGTTCGAAGTCAGTTTGCGTATCGGCGAGATTTTCCGCTCTCAGCTGGATATCGCCTGTCCGAGTACGCACTTCACCCACCGACACATTCATGGAGTCACGGCGGATAGCTGTAGCGACGTCAGAGAAACTCAGACCATAATTCCTGAGCGCCCGCTCCGAGAGCTCAACCGTCACCTCTTCTCTTCGCGCACCAAACACATCTACCTGAGAGAGGTAGGGTTGCCCCGCCAAGTCATTGCGGAGGCGATGGGCAAGGCGCGTCAGCGCCTTTTCACCAATATCGCCAACAAGTGCAACGCGAATCATTTCCTGACGCCACTCGAGTCGCCGCACACGAGGATTCTCAATATCGCGAGGAAAAGAGGTGACCGAATCGACGGCGTTTTTTACGTCATTGAGAAACGTATTGAGATCGACCGAGGGAAAGGTCTCCACCGTCAGTGAGCCAAAACTGTCCCGGGCCTCCGAGGTGATGCGATAGACATTGGAAACATTCTTCAACGCCTCTTCGACGCGCTGAATCACCTGCTGCTCGACTTCTTTGGGGGAAGCACCGGGCCAGATCAGTTCGACCTGCACAATATCGGGCTGCACTGCAGGGAAGGCCTCTTTTTCGATATCCCTGAGCCCCAACCAGCCCGCCGTGACAATGATCAGCATCAATAAGTTGGCCGCTACGGGATTGCGAACCCACCACCGGATCAGACTTTCCATGTCCTAGACCTCAGGCCTCGTTGTCGTCAGGAACCGGCTGGGTCGCACCCTGACTCTCGGCCAGCACTGAATCGTCTATTGCTTGCAATCTCATGCCCGGTATCGGGTTACGAATCGCGGAAATAATGACGCGCTCCCCCGCCTCTATGCCCGAGGCCAAGAGCACTGTCTCGCGATTCCGGTGCAACACCGTCACCTGACGCACATCGAGCAAGCCCTCTCCATCAAGCACGAAGACCTCGTCGCCCGCGCGCAGGCCCTCGGCTGCAATCTGGATGGCGTCAAAGGCCAGCCGACCCTCGACCTCGGCATCTACGAACAATCCTACTGCGAGTGGCATGCCATGCCCTGAAACCGCGTTATAAGGGTTATCGACGCGCACGGTGCCATAAACGGTGCGCGTGGTGGGATCGATTGCCGCATCGAGCCGGATCAAACGCCCCTGCCATCGGTGCATCTGTCCCGCCACGACAGCCGACAGCGTTGTAGCCAGCGCATCGTCACCTTCGCTTTGAAAGCCGATGGGGATACCCAAGGCCGATAACTGATTGTCTGTAAAGGCGAGTCGCACTTCAGCCAAATCGGTGCCAAATACGGTACCCAGCACTTTGCCCGGAGTCACGAATTGACCCAGATCTACGGACTGACTCTGAACTCGACCGTTGAACGGCAAACTGATTTGTGTCCGCCCAAGGTTAGTTTCGGCGAGAGACAGCGCGGTTTCCGCGGCCTTCAGGGCGGACTCGGCCCGCGCCACCTGTGGCTTTTTTAACGCCAGCGGTGATGGATTTTTCTGTCCTGCCAATTGCTTCTGCGCGACGTCGGCGTCCGCGAGCGCCTGCTCGAGATCAACCCGGGCCGCCGCCACACGCGCTCGCTGCTCAGCAACCGCTGCGCGGTAATCCGTGTCCTCGATACTGAGCAAAATCTCACCGGGCGCGAAGGCGCCACCCTCGATGAATGACGGCGCTATCTCAGTCACACGCCCACCGACCTGAGCAACCAATTGGGTTCGCACGTCGGGACGCACCTCACCACAGGCCACTCCCGTCGGACGAGAGGTGGCGCGAATGGCCGGCACAACCTCCACACTGATGGGTCTCGGGACGTCCACTTTCGGCGCTGGCCGCGGCTTGGTCACCTGCAGCAATACGAATATCGCGATACCGGCCAGGCCAATACCGATGGGCCATACAGCGCGGCGAAGTTGGGTCAACATGCTCTTCTCCCTGGTTTTGTCATCGCGCCCGCGAGAAAAATGCCCTCTCGGAGTCGCAACGACCACCGTCCTTGGTGTAGTCGCACAAGGTGCTCATTGTAACGTGCGGATCCCTCACGCTCTATGGGGTTATGTCGCATCCGATCGGCCTTGCAAAAGACGCGGGGCAGCTCCAAGGAGACACCGCGTCGCGCTGAACCACCGAGAATACTCCGGGACACATCGAGCCCCGCCCTCGGGGTGCAAATAAATACCACCTTCCTTTGCCCGGGCATCTCGCAAGACTTGCTACCCTATGGGGCTTTGGTCTGGAACGAGCGAGCACCCCACCATGTCGGAAAGAACCTACGAAATTATTCTTTATGGCGCCTCCGGCTTTACCGGCCAACTGGTCGCCGAATATCTGGCCGAAGCGCATCCCGATCTGACATGGGCCATAGCGGGTCGCAACCGTCAGAAACTCGAACAAGTTCGCGACCAACTCAAGCTACCCGAGCTCCCTCTGGTGATCGCCGATAGTCACGACTCTGAGGCGCTAGAGGTGATGGTTCAGCAGGCTAAAACGATAATCAGTACCGTGGGGCCCTACGCTCAATACGGCACCCCACTCCTTGAGGCCTGCGCCAAAAGCGGCACGCACTACTGCGATCTCACCGGGGAAGCCCAGTGGATGGCCGGTGTGTTCGAGCGCGTCAATCCCATCGCACAACAGAGCGGCGCCCGCTTGGTGCACTGCTGTGGTTTCGACTCTATCCCCTCTGATCTGTCTGTCTATTTCCTACAGCAACGCTTCAAGGAGCGTTACGGCCGTTACGCCAGTCACGTCTCCGGTCGCATGGGTCGCGCTGCAGGCGGTGTTAGTGGCGGAACGGTAGCCAGCTTGATGTATGTGGCCGAGCAAGCCTCCAAGGATCCGGGCATTCGCGAGACGGTCATGGACCCTTACGCGCTCTATCCTGCCAATGTCGCTCCGGGGCGTGATGTCCCCGATCAGGCGGGCATTGCCTGGGACGAAAATTTTGAGTCGTGGACCGGGCCTTTTGTGATGGCAGCCATCAATACAAAGGTCGTACGTCGTTCACACGCGCTGGCCGGCTTGCCCTACGGTCCGGATTTCAGATACGACGAATCGCAGCTCTGCAGCAGCCGCACCAAGGCACTGCTCAGTGCGGGCGGTCTCGGTGCAGTGATGGCGGGCACGTTCTTCTCGCCCACGCGCGCCGTGCTGAAGAGGGTCTTACCTGATCCTGGCGAGGGACCTGATGAGGCGACGCGCAATAACGGATTTTTTGAGTTTTGGGCGCACGGCACCGACGGCACCGACGGCACCCATCATCTTAAAGTCAAGGTGTCGGGGCAGCGCGATCCGGGCTACGGCGCCACTTCGAGAATGCTGGCGCAGGCGGGTCTCTGTCTATCTCGCGATCCGCTCAGCGTGGGTGGGGGAATCTGGACACCCGCCAGCGCCTTGGGCAACAACCTGCTCAAGCGACTGCCCGATGTCGATATCCACTTTTCGGTAGAGGAAGAAACCGCGGCTCCGCAGGTCAGTTCCTGACACAAAAAAAGCCGCCCGAGGGCGGCTTTTATCACTTCTCATCCGGGCTGCTATCAGAGCGCCTCGTACTTGAACTTCTGGCCACTGATCGTGGCCTCGTACATCAAGCCTCCCTTCGCGATCGTGTATACGGCCATGCCACTCCGCTCGTCGTATTGCTCCTCGGTTACCGTATTGAGGCGCTTGTCCGTGCCAGAGGAGGCAGAGCCACTTCCTGTGGTCGAGGTCTGTGCTGACGCGCCTGCGGTCAGAGCAACCGCGCTCGCCTGAGCACCAAACTCGAAATTGCCCGAGGAAAAGTCGTTATAGGCTCTATCGTCCTTGAAAAAAATGATCTGGCTGTAGGCCTGTCCACCCAACTGCAACCCGTAGGAAACCTGGGACATGCTAGTCAGCCCGACCCGCTTGCCTTTGACATAAACAGCACCCTTTCCGTAGGCACCACCAATGCCAATACCGCCCTTGCCGATAGAAGGAAACACCGCGTAGCCATAGGCGGTGTCGAGCAAGGTGCCGGTACCCGCGCTGCGGAAGTTTTCAACGGTTTCTTTTTCTTTACCTTCGTCAGCCCAACCAAACTGCGCCGTGCATACCAGCAGTGCGGCCAGGCCCAATGTCATCAGATTTTTCATGTGCGAATACGCTCCCGTTGCGATCGACGAAAAAACAGTTTAACTGAGAACGGCAGGACATTAAGTGCATAAGGCGACAAATAAAGTAGCTGTCATCAGGCTATCCCGCCGAGATACTGCCACTACCAGGGAATCGGGTTTCCTCGCCAATCGAGGTAGGACAGCTCGCCGTCCGCCGTCAGGTCGCTGAGCACTCGATCCAGCGCTTCAGCCGCCGTCTCGGCGGAGAGCAGATTTTCCCTTGGCACCGCCCCCTGAAAAGGCTTGGACAATGGGGTATCGACCGTGCCGGGGTGATACGCCAACAATTTAGCCTGCCGATTGAGCCGTTTTAACTCTAGTGCTGCGCACTTGAGCATCATATTGAGCGCCGCTTTGCTACCGCGGTAGGCGTACCAGCCACCGAGGCGGTTATCACCGATGCTACCAACGCGCGCTGACAGCACTGCGATGCGAGGAGCGCTGCTGCGCTTCAGCGCGGGTGACAATGCCGACAATAGATTCATGGGCAAAAAAGCATTGACCTCGAATACGCGCTGCATCGCCACACTGTTGATTTGGCTCAGAGAACGTTCAGGGCGATACCCCTCTCCCTGAAGTACGCCGTTACAGATCACCAACCGGTTAATGTCGCTACCGTCAGCCAGCAATCGCTCAGAGAGCGCTTGAATCCTCTCATCGGAGTAATCGCAAGCATGCGTCAGTACACCATCTCGGGCCGCCCAATGAGAGAGTGACGTCCCTCTGGCAACGGCAAGAATCGGTCGGAGCGCCGATTGATGCCAGCGTTCGACCAATGCCTCGCCGATGCCACTGCCCGCCCCGATAACAATATCGATAGCTTGCTGACCACGCTCAGTTGCCATACTCGCTCCGCCCGTCACTTGGGTTACCCTCTTGGCTGCGTTTATACGAGAAGCAAGCCGAGCAGATGACTATGCACAAGAAGCGAATCGCTTTCATAGGATTGGGCGCCATGGGATACCCGATGGCGGGCCACCTCGCAAATGCGGGGCATACTGTGACGGTGTTCAACCGCACACCAACACGATCACAGGCTTGGCTGCGTGCTTTTGAGGGGACTGTCGCTCAGACACCTGCCGAGGCTGCGTCGGGTCAGGACGCGGTAATGCTGTGCGTGGGAAATGATGATGACGTCATGGCTGTTGCCACGTCGAACACTGGCGTGCTGCAAACGTTGCCCGAGGGAGCTCTGCTGATCGATCACACCACAACCTCCGAGGCCCTCGCAAAATCTCTGGCCAATACAGCCCGAGAGAGTGGCGTACGCTTCCTCGACGCGCCGGTATCGGGAGGTCAGATTGGAGCAGAGAAAGGCGCTTTAACGGTGATGGTCGGGGCTGATGAGGCGGACCACCGCGCCGCCTTACCCCTCATCGAATGTTACGCCAAATGTGTGCGACATATGGGTGCCCCCGGTACCGGTCAGTTGACCAAGATGGTCAACCAAATCTGTATCGCCGGACTGCTTCAAGGTCTGGCAGAGGGCCTTCACTTTGCTGAGCGAGCGGGTCTGGACGCGTCGCGGGTTACCGAGGTGATCGCACAGGGTGCCGCTCAGTCATGGCAGATGGATAACCGCGCGAGCACCATGATCGCCGGGGAATTTGACTTTGGCTTCGCCGTCGACTGGATGCGCAAAGATCTGGGAATCGTTCTCGAGGCGGCACGGGCCGCCGGCGTTGAAATCCCGGTTACCGAGTTGGTGGACAGCTTCTACGCTGATGTACAAAATCTGGGAGGCAACCGCTGGGATACCTCGAGTCTGATCCAGCGACTGCGTGCCCGGGATAGCACCACCTGAGCTACCTTCGGCAATCACGATTGCCTCGGGAGCAGAGAGTGCGCGGTGACTACATCGCGCCGGGGAAAGCACCTCCGTCGAGGAGAATATTCTGCCCAATGACGAAACCGGCCTGATTCGAGCACAGCCACGCACAAGCGGCGCCGAATTCCTCGCTGGTGCCAAATCGACCGGCGGGTATAGTCGCTACTCGGGCCGCCCTCGCCTCTTCATGGGTAATCCCGCGCGCATCGGAATCGACTTTATCCAACATGGCTAGACGATCGGTATCGTGCAGCCCCGGCAACAGATTATTGATCGTCACGCCGGTACCCGCGACCTGCCTTGAGACCCCTGCAACGTAGCCCGTCAGGCCCGAGCGTGCGGTATTGGATAACCCCAGCACGGGAATCGGTGCCTTCACTGCGACGCTGGTGATATTGACGATACGACCCCAACCTCGCTGCGACATCCCGGGTAACAGTGCCTTAATGAGTGCGATAGGCGTCAGCAGATTCGCGTCAAAAGCCGCAATAAAGTCGTCTCTGGTCCAATCTGACCACATCCCCGGCGGCGGCCCTCCGGCATTGGTCACAAGAATGTCAACGTCTCCGGCGGCGGCGAGCACCGCCTGCTGCCCAGATTCACTGGTGATATCTGCCGCCACCGCGACAACATCAACGCCATATTGGCTGCGCAGCATTTCCGCCGTCGCTTCCAACGCCTCATTACCTCGCGCATTGAGAACAAGATCCACGCCTTCCGCCGCCAGCGCCTCGGCACAACCCCTGCCAAGCCCCTTTGAAGACGCACACACGAGTGCCCGACGACCCCTGATTCCCAGATCCATATTCGCTGCTCCTTCCTTCGAAGACCGTGATTATCCGTCATACGGGCGCCTTGTTCTAATGCCGATCGGTTGGGGAAGGTTGTGCCTACATCGCGTGCGTTGTGAGCCCCCCCCGGCTGATCACACCCACTGCGAGAGCAAGTCTCCGGCGACGGGGACGCCGCGAGCTATGATGTAGTATCGAGCACCTGAAATATCCACCAAGTTCAAACACGGGAACAGCATGTCTGACGCGCCGTTTTGGGAATCGAAGACGCTGGATGAAATGACCGATGCAGAGTGGGAATCACTCTGTGATGGTTGTGGCCAATGTTGCCTGCACAAGCTCGTTAACGAGGAGACTTCCGACGTTTTTTATACCCGGGTCTCTTGTGCTCTGTTAGACACCCAAACGGCGCGGTGCACGGACTACCGCGCACGCTTACGGAGGGTCAAGGACTGCCTCGACGTGCGGCACATGCAACCCTCAGAGCTCGCATGGATGCCAAAAACCTGTGCCTATCGGCTACTGCAAGAACACCAACCTCAGCCGCCGTGGCATCCCCTAATCACCGGTAACCCAGAGTCAACGCGCGCTGCCGGCATCTCGGTAACGGGCTGGGCAGTGAGTGAGGAAACCGTCAATCTCGATAACCTCGAGGCGGAGATCATCGAATGGGTCGATGCCTAAGTCTGAGGCGCTTTTTTTGCCAACTGACAGCGCAAACGCCGTGTCGCGTCACGGGACCGTTGCGCTCCCGCAGCATGCACACCCCATTTCGCATCGCTGATAAATTCCGCCGCCACTGCTACAGTAGCGCCACGAGGCTCACCGCTCCTTGCCTCCTGATAGCCGCAGCAGCAGTATCACTTTAAGCGACCGACCAACGAGAGGATTTATGCAAGATGAACAAAAAGCCCGCACAACCTCGGGCTATCCGATGCTGGCCGTGCTGCCCTTGTCGATCGCCACAGGCATTGCCGGCGCGATTTTGCTGGGGGGGGCAACACTCAAGATTTTGGCGTTAGTGTTTGCCCTATTAGCTGTCATCTGCCTCGCGGGGTTCTACATGGTTGCGCCCAACGAGGGTCGGGTGCTGCAACTTTTCGGTCAGTATGTAGGCACTGATCGCGCACTCGGCCTGCGTTGGGCTAACCCTTTTTATAGTAAGCAGCGTGTATCACTCAGAATCCGCAACTTCGAAAGTGGCCAACTTAAAGTCAATGACTCGGCGGGCAACCCGATAGAAATCGCCGCCGTGGTCGTGTGGCGGGTTGTCGATACCGCAGAGGCGGTTTTTGAAGTAGATGATTACGAGGATTACGTGGCGATCCAGAGTGAAGCTGCCATTCGCAACATGGCGACGAGCTACCCTTATGACGACCACGATGGCGAGTCCATCACCCTCCGCGGCAGCGCCAACGAAATTGGTGACATTCTCAAAATCGAGGTGCAGGAGCGTCTTGGCAAAGCGGGCGTGGAGGTCCTGGAAGCCAGAATCAGTCATCTTGCTTATGCGCCGGAAATCGCCAGCGCCATGCTTCAGCGGCAACAGGCCTCAGCGATTGTCGCGGCGCGCGGCAAGATTGTCGAAGGCGCGGTCAGCATGGTAGAGGCGGCACTGCAACAACTGTCCGAGCGACAAATCCTCGAATTGGACGCCAACAGCAAGGCCACGCTGGTCAGCAATTTACTGGTTATCCTCTGTAGTGATCGTGCGGCACAGCCCGTGGTGAACAGCGGCGGTAACCCCGGCGCCTGATATCTCAGACCGATTTGGCCGCCTGAGTCAGTAGCCGATCCAATTGATCCGCAAAGGTCTTGCGATCGCCGTGGGTGAGCGGCGGGGGCCCGCCCGTATGCTCGCCTGAGGCGCGCATGGTTTCCATAAAGTCGCGCATCTGCAACCGCTGGCGAATATTGTTTTCGGTGTAGCGCTCCCCCCGCGGAGTGACGACCCGGGCACCCTTCTCCAATACTTCACTGGCCAGTGGAATATCGGCCGTGATCACCAAATCCCCCACCGCTACGCGGGCGGCAATTTCGTGGTCCGCCATGTCAGGTCCTTTGGCGACTTGAAAGAGGCTGATCAAAGGTGAGGCCGGCACCTGAAAAGACTGATTGGCGAACAGTGTCAGCTTGATCTCTCGCTTTTGCGCCGCGCGATACAAGATCTCGCGAATCACAACAGGACAAGCGTCGGCGTCAACGAGTATCTGCATGCTGGCTGTCCTCCGGGATCACTTGATTCGGCGCGTTAACAGGTAAGTTACGGCAAAAGCGCTGCCCCGCAGGCGTCGCTGGCCCGGCCGCGCCAAGTGTGTATACTACGCGCCCTGACGAGCTTCAGTCTCGTCGGGATCCGCGCGGAATTAGCTCAGCTGGATAGAGCGTCGGTCTACGAAACCGAAGGTCGCAGGTTCGACTCCTGCATTCCGCGCCATTTCCTCAGCCCTCGAAAGTATGCCCAGCAACTGTGAAAAGACTGCCCTTGCGTTAGCAGTTCGAATGCTGACGTGGCATTCGCTTAAGTGACCGATGGCCTGCTCATGTCGTCCATCATGTTCACGAATCATGCATACTGTCACGCTACCCTGATCAAGGCTCACTCATTGATGAAACTCTATGGCGTCCGCACTTCACCCTACGTCAGGCACGCGCGCGTCGCTTTGACTGAATCCGGTTTGCCTTGGGAATTTGTGCAGGTCACCCTGGAGACCATCCGCATGTCACCGACATTACGCGTCCCCTTCCTGCTCGACGGGGACCTGACCCTCACCGATTCGGCGGTGATCGTGCGTTACGTGCGCGAGCGCGCGGGCCAGCCTTTCCTGACAACGGTTGCTGATCATGAATTGTTTGCGCTGGCCACATCCGTGCTCGATACGGCGGTCAATCTCTATTTGCTCAATATCAGTGATAGCGCCGCACTCGCGGAGGTGCCTACTGGCACATCTGCTACCGGCTTTAACCCCCGGACGTACTTCGAGCGTCAGCAAGAGAGAATTGCTGTCGGCGTCCAAGGGCTCGAACAATGGCGTTTCGCGTCCTCCGGGCCCTACACCGACGGTGAGATGCGTCTGGCATGCCTGCTGGATTGGGCGGCTTATCGCGAGACGATCGATCTGTCGGGGTCCCCGAACCTCAGCCAATTCCTGGCCGGAGTCCGAGAGTGGCCAGCATTTGCAGAGACCGCACCAGATATTTGAGTTCGTGATCCGCCAACGGCTTTCCAGACATTGAGACTCATTGCAGAGCAAGCACCAGTTTCCGTAGGGCGGCAGAAATGTCCGGATTTTTATCTCGCCGCCCGCGCGGTAAGGTAAGGTTTCAATTCAGGAATCGAGGACGCCATGGATAAAGACACTCTGGTGTTTTTCGTCATATTACTGGCCACCCTGATCATCGTCTTTTCAGTGATGGCATTTGCCTATCGGTGCCGCGCCTGCGGCAGTCTCAGCCACGGCTTTAAATCAGACAAGGTCCCTGATCTGGAAACCGGTGACGCTTTCTTCGTGTGCCGCAAATGCGGTGACCGACAGGTGAAGGGAAAAGTAGAACCGGATGGTTCCGTTATTTGGTTCGGCGGCGGCTCGGGCACCTTCGATAAAGACGGCGGGTATGTCGGTGATGCCGGTGGCGCCTTTGGCGATGGCGGCGGTGGTGATGGTGGCGGTGGTGATGGTGGCGGAGGCTGACATTCAATGACTAGAGCAACGACAAACGCCTGGCGAGCCGCTGTGTTTGTGCTCCCACTGGTCACAACGGGATGCGGTGGCGGCGGTGGTGGAACCGCGTCGCCTGTAGCGCCGATCGTTACGCCGCCCCCCGAGGAACCCGCCTCGGGATTGTGGATCACCTCCCCAGAGGGTGGGGGGCTGGCCGCATACCAACAAAAGCTGACTACTATAGTTAGCGCTGAGCGCTACGCGGCCAGCGCCGACAGCGCACCTGCCCCTGAGGGCGCCGCGAGTGGCTACTCCACCACGTACACGCTCGAAGCTGGGACCGACGAGTACGATATCGTCAAGTACGACGGCTCCACACTCGCCATTGCGCCCAGTCGAAGCGGTTGCTGCTTCATTCTGGACGATGCCGTCATGTTTGCCTCGGATGCCGCGACATCACCGGAGTCGCCTCCGCCCGATGCCGAAATTCGTCTATTCCGCGCCGATCCCACGGGCGGTAGTGGCACCTTTATCACCTCCATTGAGATGGGCGAGGGTTTCCGGACCGAAGGAATGTACCTCGCCGACGATCTCCTTCAGGTTTTATCCTCAACCGCCTGGTGGGGTGCTTATGGAGACCGCCATATTGAGCCCGGCTATTGGGAATCCAGCGAGGTTCGGCTCGACACTTATGAATTGACTGACCTCGCGCAACCTAGGCTGATCAATCAATGGTGGGTGGAGGGGGTCCTCGTCTCGTCTCGCAGACGCGCTGATCACATTTATCTGGTATCGCGCCATACGCCCGGCATCGAAGGTCTGGTGCCCTACCCCAGCACGGAGGAGGAAGCCGCGAATAACGAGGCTCTGCTCGCCGACGCCGATGAAAGTGACATCCTTCCCGAAATCCGCCTTAACGACGAGGTAATCTCGCCCCTCAGCCTCGATGATTGTTATCGTCAGGACCCTGAACACCCACTCGCGGGTGAGCGACCCGCCGATCCGATCATCACCACACTGCTCACCCTATCGGCCAGCAGCGGTGAAGTCATCGAGGCCACCTGTGCGATGGAATCTGTAGATGGCGTTTATATTGGCGACACCTTCATCGCCTTGAGCTTCGTACAGTGGCATACCGATTCAGAGCAAACGTTGATTCACCTTCTGGATCGAGAGACCTTGACTTATCTCGGCTCAGAGTCGGTCAGCGGCGCCCTCTACTCCGGGGGCAATGCAGATTTCCGCATTAATGAGTACGAGGGTGCTGTCCGCCTCGTTACCACTCGGTGGACCGACGATCCCGAAGATCAGTTTCAGCATGTCCTGTACACACTGGAACCAGAGGCTAACGAGCCCGAACTCTCGGTGCTGGCTTCATTGGGTGCTGAGAGCGAACAGCGACTGGGCAAGCGCAACGAAGATCTTTACGGCGTCCGCTTTATGGGTCCGCGGGCGTATCTCGTGACTTTTGAGCGTATCGATCCGCTCTATATTATTGATCTGGCCGATCCCTCAGCGCCGCAGATACTCGGCGAATTGGAGGTCCCGGGATTTTCGGATCTCCTACACGAAGTCAGCGACGAGTTACTTCTGGGCCTGGGATCGAGTGAGACGCTGCTGCCCAAACTGGAGCTGTTCGATATCTCGAATACTTCGACCCCCGTATCGCGCAGCGTGATCGAAATGGGTACCGGGTACGAGTGGGCTTACAGTCCGGCGCAATACAATCGACACGCGTTTACCTATCTTGCGGGTGAAGAAACCGATCGGCTGACTGTCCCCTACAGCGCCTCCCGCGTCACGAGGGAGGACTATGAGCAGATTGATCGAATCGCGCTGTTTGAAATAAAAAATAAAGAAGAAGCGGCGCGCGCGAGTATCGAAGCTGTCGGCGAAGTCACATTGAAACCGGGTGCAGTCGGCGACGACACCCGGACAATCATCGATACTGACGCCCTCTACATCGTGGCACAAAGCGAGTTGATGAGTGGCTTCTGGAGCAATCCTGAGGCACTGCAAAGAGTCGAGGCCGACTGACGCCGGCGCCCCCCTCGGAACCTGCCAGCGGCGAGGATTGAACCCGGCAAAACGTCTTAATCAATGACGGCGCATGCCAAGGCGATTTAGTACTGGCGCGCGTCACCTTTTCTGAGTAACACTAATCACGTTGCTCCACACTTTATCGCGGTGTTGAGTTAAGAATCGCCGGCTTTACGGGGGGACCTGACGATGGCGAGACGTGCGGGAGGCAGGCAGGCACGGCACGCACAACGTGCCGCACCACTGGAAGAAACCATGAAGCCCGTGCGGCCCGGTGAGCGCGGCGGCCGCTACAAACCTTTCTCCGACGAGGCCCTCGCGGCGATCGTCGACAACATCTTCCGCATTCTCGAAGAAGTTGGCTTCAAAGACGCAACACCCCACTGCATTGCAACTTGTACCGCCGTTGGCGCCGTTATGGGCGATGACGGTCGCCTGCGAATCCCGCGCAGCGTCGCGGAGGATGCGCTGAGTAAAGCCAAGCGCAATCTGACACTGCACGCGCAGGATCCCGCCTTTGATCTCGATTTGTCTGGATCTCGGGTGCACTTCGCGACCGCGGGCGCGGCGGTCATGATTGCGGACTCGGTGAAAAATGAATACCGCGACTCCACCACTCGCGATCTGTATGACTTGGCCCGCATTGCCGACAACTGCGAGCACATTCACATGTTCCAGCGCATGTGCGTTTTGAGGGATCTGGAGAATACGTATGAGATGGATCTCAACACCACCTACTGCTGTGTAGCAGGAACGCGCAAACATGTGGGTGCCAGCTGGAGCAACTGCGACCACCTCACCAAAGCGCTCGAGATGCTCCATATCATCGCCGGGGGTGAAGCCCAATGGCGAGCGCGCCCCTTTGTCAGTCAATCAAACTGCTTTGTCGTGCCCCCTATGAAATTCGCCCAGGATGCGCTGGAGTGCCTGCGGGTCGCGGTTGAAGGCGGCATGCCCGTTCTCCTGCTCTCGGCCGGCCAAGCGGGGGCTACAACCCCGGCAACACTCGCCGGCGCGGTGAGCCAGGCCTGGGCCGAATGTATTGGCGGTCTGGTCTATGTGAACGCCATTGAACCAGGCGCCCCCGCCATTATCGGCGCGTGGCCCTTTGTCTCGGATTTACGCACGGGCGCCATGAGCGGGGGCTCGCCGGAACAGGGCTTGATTTCCAGTGGTTGCGCCCAGCTCGGGCTCTACTTCGACCTGCCCTTTGGCACCGCCTGTGGCATGACCGATGCCAATATGCCGGACTTTCAGGCCGGCGCAGAACGGGCCCACACCTTGATGCCGCCGGCACTGGCGGGCGCCAACTTGATCTACGAGGCCGCGGGCATGTACTCCAGTCTGCTGGGGGTTTGCTCGGAAAGTTTAATTTTGGATAACGATGTCCTCGGCGCGACCCTTCGAGCGGTCAGGGGGATCGAGGTCAACGAAAAAACCCTGGGCTTCGATGACTTGGCCGCGGTATGTCTGGGTGATAAAGGACACTACCTCGGTTCTGATCACACCCTCGCGGTGATGCAGAGCGAGTATATTTACCCCGAAGTGGGTAACCGTTTTAGCCCCACCGTCTGGGAGGCCGCCGAAAAATCACTGGCGATCGATAACGCCATTCGCACCCGCGACCAGATTCTGGCGACCTATGTCCCGAGCCACATCAGTCCCGAAATCGATGCCGAGATCCGCGCCAAGTTCCCGATAAGACTGATCACGGAAGATCTTCAACAGAGCGCCTGACCCCGCCGTTGCTCTACTGCCTGTGGCCACGCGCCGCGGAAACTCGCGCATTGAGCAACGCTCCAGGAGGCCGCTTACTGACGCAGGAGCGAGGCTTCGTTAGCGTCTGATCTGCGCGTTCTCCGGGTCATACAGTGGCCGCAGGGATACTTCGGCGGCAAAGCGCTCACAGGCAACCTCCACCTCGTATTGCCCACTCAGCACATCCTCGTCGGAGGCACCCGGCTCCGACGACACATAACCCAGACCCACGGCACCACCGAGGACATGACCATAGGCGCCGGAGGTGATATGCCCCACCAGCTCGCCGCCCCGCCAGATCGGTTCGTTGTGATACATCAGCGGCGCCGGGTCGGTGAGACGCAGTTGTAGCAGTCGCCGCGACAGGCCGCGCTCACGCTGTGCCAGCAATGCCTCGCGGCCGATGAAGCCGCCCGCCTTGTCAAACTTAATGACAAAGTCCAGCCCCGCCTCCAGCGGCGAGTCCTCGTCGGTAATATCGTGACTCCAATGGCGGTAGGCTTTTTCCATCCGTAGCGAGTTCAGCGCGTGATACCCGGCGTGTACCAGCCCGAGGTCTGCGCCCGCCGTCACAATACGGTCGTAAATATCCTGCATGAACTCCGTGGGGATATAGAGCTCCCAACCCAATTCGCCCACAAAGGTGATGCGGGAAGCGCGCACATAGCCATACCCCATCTCGATCTCTCGACTGGTGGCAAAGGGGAAGCCGCCATGACTCATATCGTCCGGCGTCAGCGATTGCAGCAACTCGCGGGATCGGGGCCCCATGATCGATACCACACCCATCGCCGAGGTGACATTGGTCAACACACAATGCGCCGCGTCGGGTATGTGCCGTTTAAGCCAATAAAAATCTCTGACTTCGGTCTCAGCGGCCGAAACAATCATGAAGACATGATCAGAAAGACGCGTCACCGTGAGGTCCGCCTCAATACCCCCCCGTTCATTGAGCCATTGGGTGTAGACCACCCGACCGGGTGCCACGTCGATATCATTGGCGCACACGTGGTTGAGCACCGCTGCGGCATCACGCCCCTCCAACCGAAATTTGGCGAACGAAGACTGATCAAACAGGGCCACGCCCTCGCGCACAGCGCGATGCTCGGCCGCCGAGTGCTCAAACCAGTTCTGACGTCCGTAACTGTATTCGTAGACCGGCTCGACACCGGCGGGCGCATACCAGTTAGGACGCTCCCAACCAAACGCCTCACCGTGACAGGCGCCCGCTGCGACCAAGCGGTCATGAATCGCTGACTTGCGCACGCCGCGCCCCGTCTCGTACTGACGAAACGGAAAATGGGTGGCGTAGAGCAAACCAAGGCTCTCGCTCACCCGCGATTGCAAATACTGGCGATTACGCTGGAAGGGCATATTCCGACGAACATCGACCTCCCACAAATCCACGGGCGGCCGCCCGTCGCGAATCCATGCGGCTGTGACCTTGCCAACGCCGCCTGCAGACTGCAGGCCAATGGAGTTAAGCCCCGCGGCGACAAAGCAATTTTTGAGCTCCGGCGCCTCGCCCAGGTGGTAGCGCACATCCGGGGTAAAGCTCTCGGGCCCGCAGAAGAATTTCTGGATGCCCGCTCGCTCCAACGCCGGGAGTCGCTTCATGGCGTCATGCAGTACCGGTTCGAAGTGATCAAAATCACCCGCGATCTCGTCGAAACAAAAATCCTCGGAGATGCCCTCCATACCCCAGGGCTTGGCTGAGGGCTCAAAGGCCCCCACCAGCAACTTACCGGCATCGTACTTGTAATAGGTGCAAGCGTCGTAGTCCCGCAA
>JAYNNB010000006.1:0-45909 GCA_038112515.1 Luminiphilus sp. | reverse complement strand
CACCAACGCCAAAACCCGACTATTTGCTCTCGTTATTGGCTGGCTCAACCCGGGACTCTACTACCTGGTGTTATTCGCTGCCTACGACCAACTGCCGGCACAGGAGGCAATGGCAATCAACTATAGCTGGGGGATCACACTTGCCCTCATCGCCGCACCACTGCTGGGTCAAAAACTCACCCTGCACTCACTGCTTACCAGCGGAATCAGCTATTTCGGGATCATCATTATCGCCACGCGCGGTGAGCCAGGAGCGCTGAATTTCGCACAGCCCGAGGGCGTGGCACTCGCGCTTTTCAGCACCCTGATATGGAGCCTCTATTGGGTCATCAATGCTCGAATGAAGATCGATGCGGAGGTCCAGTTATTTTTAAATTTCACTGGAGCGATGCCCCTACTAGCTGCGCTGGCGTGGTATCAGGGCGCCGAGTTGCCACCAACGTGGCAAGGTTGGGCAGGCGGTATCTACGTGGGTCTTTTCGAGATGGGCGTGGCCTTTGTGCTCTGGATGGGTGCCATGCAGGCCACGCGGTCGACTATCCGAATTTCCAGCCTCATTTTCCTCTCGCCGCCCTTGTCTCTCTGCTTTATTTGGCTCATCGCGGGGGAGCCACTGAGGCTCTATACCTTTGCCGGGCTACTCCTCATCCTGCTCGGACTGTGGCTTCAGAGGCGGGCCGATATCTGACGTTTGCGCAGTTTGCTGGCTGACTTCAACGCGATCCCCCGGCTTCAACGCCGGAATTCCGCTATCAGTCGAACCCGGCGCGCATTGAATCGTCACATGCCCGAGCGTCTCGTTTACTCCGAGCACGAGGGCCGGGAAATGGGTGTCAGCAGTCTTTGGTTTAAGCATATTTTCAGCGGGACCCTGCGCAACAATGCGCCCGGCGTCCATTTGCAAAATTGTTTGCGTCAGCAGATTCAGCTCTTGAAGGGAATGAGAGACGAAAATCAGCGGGACCTGCTCCGCTTGCAGCCACTCTGACAACCTTAAAGCCACTTTCCGACGATGATCGCGATCGTTTGCCGAGAGCGGTTCGTCCAGCAACAGGAGTTGTGGTCGTCTCAGTAACGCCTGCACCAGTGACACTCGCTGCCGCTCTCCTCCAGACAGGGCGTCTATCGGTCGCGCCATCAAATCTCCGATATAAAACTCGTCAGCCATAGCTGCGAGCTGAGGCGCTGTCATCTTTGAAGGAGATCGCTTCAAAGCAAAGCGAAGATTTTCCAGAACGGTCAGCCCGGGCAATAGTCGTGCGTCCTGAAAAACCACACCCAACCGCCGCTGATAGGTAGGCACATTGATACCGTTTGCCGTATCGGACCAAACGCGGGCATCCCATTGAACATGCCCGATGAAGTTCGGCTCCAACCCGGCAATGATGCGAAGGAGTGTCGTTTTTCCCGCGCCCGTGACGCCTTGCAGACCCATGGGCTGATCCAGATCCACGTCGAGCCGGACCTGCAGCGTGAACGCCGATCTCCTGATGCTGCCATCGACAATCAGCCGCCGAGTCATCCGCGAATCACCACTGCACCTTGCCCTGCAAGGCGGTAAACCAACCACAGAGACAGGAATGAAAAACCCATCAAACCCAATGCTAGAGCATGTGCTGCGCCATAATTGAGTGTTTCAACGTGCTCATAAATCGCGATCGAGAGGACCCGGGTTTCCCCCGGAATATTGCCGCCCATCATCAGCACGACGCCAAATTCGCCAACGGTATGCGCAAAAGTCAGCACGCTACCTGTCAGGAAACCTCGCCTGGCAAGTGGCACAGTGATGCTAAAAAAACTATCCCAAGGTGAGGCGCCCAATACTGCAGCTGACTCTCTGACGGACACCGGTACCGCACGAAACGCGCTCTGCAGTGGCTGAACCATAAATGGTAACGAGTAAATCACCGACGCAATAACCAACCCACTAAAGGAAAAGGTTAAAGACTCCCCAGTCACGCGAACCCATATCCCGCCGACGACACTGTTGGGGTTGAGCATCACCAACAAATAAAAACCGAGCACCGTCGGCGGCAGCACCAGCGGCATAGCGACCAGGGGCTCAATGACAGAGCGCAATCGCGAGCGAGCGCTTGCCAACCACCATGCCAGCGGGGTGGCCAACAAAATCAGAACCAGTGTCGTCACACTGGCAAGGAGCACAGTCAGCGACACCGCCTGCAAATCGGCGTTCATCGCGGGCGTTTCTCCGCGGGGAGCCGATATCCGTGCGACATGAGCAATGCCTGAATCGACTCCTCGAACAATTGCTCTACCCACCAAAGCGCAGCGGCGTTCTCCTCTGCGCGCCTCATCAGCACCAGATCCTGTTGGATCGCGGCATCTGGCGCCAACCAAAGGACGGACTGATTCTCCAGGGGAAATTCACCTGCGCGCGCCAACGCTGAGATAGATGCCCGCGCGACAAAACCCGCTTGCGCCTGACCTTGAGCGACCATACCCGCCACCAAATTCACGTTGTCCACTCGCACTACATTGCCAAGCCATGCTGCATCCAACCCCGACTGCTCCAATACGGACCACGCCGCGGCACCGTAGGGCGCCAAGGCGGGATTGGCAACACAGACAGATTGAGGGCTCAGCTCACTGAGTTCTGCAACTGTAAAGGGAAGCGCTTTGCCGGGCCACCATAACCCCAATTCTCCAAGGGCGTAGGTGCGCTGCGCGGTCGGCGCCGCAAACCCCTCCTCGATTAACCTCAGGGGCCTGACCTCGTCAGCTGCCATCACGACATCGAAGGGGGCGCCCTGGAGCGCCTGGCTAACCAATTTACCGGTAGACCCCGAAATAATCGTAAACCGATGCGATGAAGTGGCCTCAAGGCGCTCCGCAATGACCTGAGCCGTCTCCCGGAAATTTGCCGCTACCGCTATGGTCGCCTCTGCCGCCAACGCCGGATGAACCAAAAGCAAGCAACCCAGGGCAAGGCACCATTGGCCGAGCAAACCCCCGCGACACCGCTGCAGTGAAGCACGTGGTCGTCGAATGCAGCTCAACTCAGGCAACGCCTAATTCGCAAAGCCGTTGCGCAAGATAGCCCTCAGCCGTGTATCGCTGTGACAGGACGACTTCAGGTCGAGGATGGAGAAACAACGGCATGGACATGCGACTTTGGCGGCGCTGGTGTGTCGCAGAGGCAACAACACGGTGCGTGGCCGAAGGTAAATAACCTGCCGTCGCTTCCTGAAGCATATCGCCTACGTTGACGATCAATTGTTCTCGTCTCTGAGGCACCTCAATCCATTCTCCGCTTCGCAATTTCAACTCCAGTCCCGGGCCATCTGCAGCGGGTAGCAGTGTCAAAAGATTAATATCTTCATGCGGTGCCGCTCGCAATGCCGCCCTGCCTTCGCGCAATGGGGGGTAATGGGTGACGCGCAGCATAGACTGCTTGCTGCCACTGATCATACTCTGCAATGGCTCGGACAGGCTCGCTGTGACCTTTGCAGGGAGGTTTAATGCGATATGGTCCAAAAAAATCGCACCGAGCGCAGTGGCCTCGTCGAAGTAAGCGCTGAGATCGCCGCGGAGGGATTCCGGGCAACGCCCCCAGGAATAGAATTGAAAGTACTCCTTGTAGTCGCGCTGGGTATATCCTTTGGCGCGTTCTGCGAGATCGAGGGCGTAGTAGCCATCCTGATCCGATCCGTCCGCAAGGTACTGCGTCGCTAAACCCTGATTAAAGAAATCCTGCCATTGACGATAGATGCGCTGTACTCGCCCTAAATCGAGGGGATGATCCACAACAATCGCGAAGCCGAATTGATGCAGTGATGACGCCAGTTGCAGATCAAACTGAGGATGTCGAAACGAGAGTTGCGAGAGCTCCATGGCAGCGGCCACCGTCTATGGCCTACGCGCTGGCCAACGACAGAAAAAACCCAGCCAGCGCCGCGCTCATCAGGTTGGCGAGGGTCGCTGCAATCAACGCGCGCAGACCAAAGCGCGAGATGTCATCGCGCCTTTCCGGTGCCATAGCGCCTAATCCCCCCAGCAGGATCGCTATGGAAGACAGATTGGCAAACCCGCACAGCGCGAAAATCACAATCGCCTGAGTATTCGGCGTCACTTGATTCATGACCTCGCTGAAAGTCACATAGGCCACAAACTCATTGAGAATGAATTTCTGACCGATCAGGCTACCCGCCAGTTGAGCCTCGTCCCACGGCACGCCCAACGACCATGCCAACGGTCGTAACAGACTCCCGAGGAGATACTCCAATGTGAGATTCTCAAATCCCACCGTATCACCTGCTGCGCCGAGCACACCGTTGACGAGGGCGATGAGCCCGATGAACGCAAGGAGCATGGCCCCGATAGCACTCGCCATCTGCAAGCCGCTCATGGCCCCCCTCGCCGCCGCATCGATCACATTCACATACTGCTCGTTGGTCAGCGCCTCATCAGCGGCCGGCTCCACCGGCGCCGCGCTCTCAGGCTCTATCAATTTGGCCATCAATAAACCGCCGGGGGCCGCCATAAAGCTGGCCGTCAATAAATATTCCAACGGAATCCCCAGCGCGACATAGCCCGCCATTACCGATCCTGCGATCGAGGCAAGGCCACCCACCATCACCGCAAAGAGTTCAGAGCGAGTCATTCCAGCAATATACGGGCGGACCACCAGCGGCGCCTCAGCTTGTCCGACAAAGATGTTCGCAGCGGCAGAGAGCGATTCGGTGTGACTCGTGCCCAACACGGCTCGTAGTCCGCCTCCGATGATGCGAATCAACCACTGCATCACTCGCAAGTGATATAGCACAGCAATCAGCGCACTAAAAAAAATGACAACGGGCAACACATTAAAAGCGAACACAAAACCCAAGGAATCCGAGGGCTCCACAAGCCCGCCGAACACGAAGGTGATACCAGCTCTGCTGTACCCCAGTAGTGCTGATACGTATTCCGAGGCCGTCGATAACGCTGAAATCCCCCAATCAGTAAACAGCGCGAAAAAACCCATCCCCGCCTGAAGGGTAAACGCGAAAACCACGGTTCTCACACGAATAGCGCCGCGGTTGGAGGACAACCCCACCGCTACGGCCAGCAGAATCAACACACCCAACAGGCTGACCATGCTCGACGCCTCCCGTGAAAACCCTACTGTAACGCGCGGACCTCACTTCGGACACTGGGCGCATCAACGCGGGATCCGCGAGTAGCCCGCAACGGCGGCAAAATGTTCATCAGAAGGCGGCTTGCCAGTCCTTTGCCTGTCAGGCGTGGCCCAACAGCAGCATTCAAGCGAGACGCTCTATCGCGTATACCATAACCGAAATACTGGTATACGAGGTAATCAATAACCCAAGCCTATTTATCCAGTGGTTAAAGTCCTTTTTCATCGGTATATCCTCTATTAATGCTCCCCAACGGAGCCTCTGGGCGCGCGAATAATAGAAGAAATACGTGCAATGAACCGCTTACGATCGCTTGTCGCGTATGAATAAATAACTAAAAATTAATTATTTTTTTATATATTATTATTTTTTATATTATGCGTTCCAAGGGGTTCTAATAAGCCGCCGTGTCGGCGCTGGGATCAATCAAACTCTCGTTTCACATCCATCAGCATCCCATAAAACAGCGCTCCCATGACCGAGACGAATGCCGCTAAATAGAAGACCGCATCCCATCCGCCTGACCAGTCTTGAATCCATCCGGAAACAAAAACCGATACGCTGGAAGATACGGCGGCCAAAGTATTGGTTACGCCCATTAACAAACCAGCCTGATTGGGCGCAATATCCAGATGATTTGTCGCGAACCCGCCAATGGAGAATGCGGTCAGCGCATTGCTGAGCGTGATCACAGCCACGCTCACCATCAGAGAGTCGGTGAGCGTTACCGCCAGCATCGCTATTGCAATGCCCGCAAAAGCGACTGACTGCATGATGCGGCGGACCCGTCGCCGGCCGTGGCCGTTGGAGACCAGGCCATCAAACAGTCGACCTGCCGCGGGCGCCATCACCAGCGACACCAGAGTTGGCGCGAGCGCCAGGAGCCCCGCCGTCTGCAAATCTGCTCCCAGTTCCTGGCTGACAAACGTCGGAAACCACGAGAGGATCAGGTAAAGCGACCAGTTGATACTGACGTGAGCAATAGCAATCGCCCAAACCGCGCGGGAGCGCAACATACGACTGAGCGTGAGTCTTGGGAAGCACTCCTCCGACAGCGATAGATCTGCCATCGGGTCCGGAGCACCAGCAGGTATTGAAGTCGTGGCAGCCTGCCAAGGGGGCGACGAAGGTGGGCGAGATTGGGCAGCCACGATCCAGACAATGAACCAGATGACACCGACAAAGCCATACAGATAAAAAGCACCCTGCCACGACCACACACTGATCAGCCACGGCGTGCAGATCAGGGCGATCACACTGCCACCCGCAATACCAGAATTCATGAGCCCGACAGCGGAGGCGCGCCGGTCAGGATGAATCCACTGTGAATACAGGGCATAGATTGATGGCCAAGTCACTGACTCAGCCACCCCCATGAGAAACCGACAAACCAATAACGCGCTGACGCCGAATAGCGCCGCCGCCGGCGTCAGTAGTGTAAATAGCGACCAGAAAATAACGCCGAGGCCGAGGACCCATTTCCCACCGAAACGATCAGACAAATAGCCCGCAGGTATTTGCAGTACGAGATATCCGAGAAAAAAAGCCGACATCACCGCACCTTGAAGGGTTGCGGACCAGCCATGCTCTTCCGCCATGGGAATGATGGCGATAGAGATCGCGATGCGGTCGATCATGCAGATGTAGACCGCTAACACGGTCATTGCCACCAGAGCTCGGGAGCCCGGCACAGCAGACGGGGCGGGCGGGACGGATGACGTCACTCAGGCTATCCCCATCCCGCGCGCCAGGCAGCGCCTTAACACCGCTACCACACTACCCAAAGCGCACACGGCCAGAGGGCCTTCCTATGCCATTAGTCCAAACTGGCCAGCATGTCCCTGCTGTAAGCCTTTAATCCCGAGGTGTCACCCGAGCGGACTGTCTTCGGCCAATCTGCATTTGCAATCAGTGCCCGTCCGACCGCAACAAGATCAAAATCACCTCGGTCCATCATCTCCAACAAGCGGTCGATCGATGCTGGCTCACTGGCGGCACCCTCGCCCTCTGCGGGCTGGGTGATAAAATCCTGATCAAGGCTGACGCTACCCACCGTGATCGTGGGCATACCGGTTAGCTTCTTGACCCATCCCGCCAGATTCAGGTCCGAGTCTTCAAACTCGGGCTCCCAGAATCGCCTTTGACTGCAATGAAAAGCGTCGACACCTGCGTCAATCAGCGGTGCTAAAAATGCCTCAAGCTCGTTTGGCGTTGGCGCCAGACGGGCGGTGAAGTCCTGCTGTTTCCACTGCGACCAGCGCAGAATCAGCGGGAAATCTGGACCCACCTCAGCGCGGCAGGCCTCCACAATCTCGATCGCGAGACGTCCGCGCGCCGCCATAGAACCTCCATAGCCATCGGTGCGCTGGTTGGTTCCTTCCCAGAAAAACTGGTCAATCAAATAGCCGTGAGCGCCATGAAGCTCCACTGCATCGAAACCCAATTGCTTCGCGTCGCGAGCACCCTGAGCAAAGGCACGAACCACATCGTCAATGTCCTGCTGGGTCATCACGTGTCTCGTCACTTTGCCTGGGACATTCATCCCCGAAGGCGTGTAGCCATCCACGTCGCCCTCAGGCATCACACCTCGTTTACGCATTCCTCCACAGTGCCATAACTGCGGCGCGATCTTTCCTCCCTCACCGTGGACCGCGTCCACCACCTTCTTCCATCCAGCCAATCGCTCCTCTCCGTGAAAGTACGGGACATTTTCGTAACCATTGGCGGCGATATGATTCGGGCAAGTACCTTCAGTAATGATCAGCCCTACGCCTCCCGCGGCGCGACGTCGGTAGTATTCGACCGAAGCCTCGCTGGGGACATTATCGGGCGATTGATTGCGGGTCATGGGCGCCATCACCACGCGATTGTCCATCGCGAGGGATTTCAGGGAAAAGGGATTGAATAGGCTGTCAATTGCAGACACATGCCACCTCTTGTCACATAGGTTGTCGGGAGGATTCACAGGCATCGGCCCAGAGAAAAACACGCGTAGCGAGCGCTGGGAATCCGTCAGCACGGCAGACTACCCTAAATACCTCGAATGCGCGCCCCTGCTGCACTGCCCTGCGGCGCCGAATGCGGGTTGACAGGCGGGGTCGCAGTAATAGCCGCCTCTCTGGGTATTGCTAATTACCTCACGAAGGAGGCGAACAGTAAGTGAGCTATGGACTCAGCGGGCGTATCCAGAGGGGAACCGCTGTTGCCAGCGCCAGGCGCTGGCAATGATTTGCTCAAGATCGCCGTACTGAGGCCGCCACCCCAATTCTTTGCGGATGCGTTCGCTGGACGCGACCAATCTCGCCGGGTCGCCCGGCCGTCGGGGTCCAACCCTGGCAGGTATTGGTTTGCCAGTAACGCGTCGAGCGGTATCAATCACTTCTTTGACGCTGAAACCCACCCCGTTGCCGAGATTGTATATTCGGTTCCCCCCTTCCAAAGCGATTAACGCCAGCGCATGAGCCTGGGCAAGGTCCAGAACGTGCACATAATCGCGGATGCAAGTGCCATCGGGGGTATCGTAGTCGTCGCCGAACAGGGTGATATGCTCGCGGCGGCCCGCCGCCACCTGCAACACCAGAGGGATCAGATGGGTTTCGGGGTCATGATGCTCGCCCCGCTCTTCGCTGGCGCCAGCCGCATTGAAATACCGCAGACTGACATAGCGCAATCCCCGGGCCTGCGACACCCAGTGCAAAGCCCGCTCCAAAGTCGCTTTCGATTCTCCGTAGGGGCTGCCGGGTGAGATGACGCTTTGTTCGTCGATCAACGCACTTGCGGGGCAGCCAAACAGATTCGCGGTGGACGAGAGCACAAATCTGTCGACACCTGCCTCCACGCAGGCTTCAACGAGATTAAGGCCGTTGACGACGTTGTCGCGCAAGTAGGGAAAAGGCTGGGTCATCGACTCGCCCACGAGTGACCTCGCCGCAAAATGCATTACCGCATCGGGTCGATGCACCGCGATCGCCGCCCGAATTTGCTCCGGTAAGGAAAGATCACCCAGTACCCAGGTCGCGTCTTCGGGGACAGCATCCCGATGTCCTTGAGAGAGGTTGTCAAAAACGACCACCTCATGATCGTGCGCCAGTAAGACTTCGGCGGTGATGCTTCCGATATAACCCGCACCGCCAGTTACCATCACCTTCATAGGCACCCCCCAAGACAAACGCTGCCATAAACGCTTATCGACATTCCCGCTGTGATCCTCGGGATCGCACCTGACTTATCCCCCTTTGTGAAGATCACGTGTCACGCTGCAATAGCTTGCCGGAGTTGCGCGGCGGCGGCCTCGGGCGTGAGATCGCGCTGTGCCTCACTCAACATCTCATATCCCACCATGTACTTACGCACCGTGGCTGACCGGAGCAGCGGCGGATACACGTGGGCATGTAGCTGCCAGTAGCGAGCTTCTTGGGCACCCGGTGCGCCATGCCAACCCATCGTGTAAGGGCATGATGTGTCGAAAAGCCGGTCATAAGCGCCCAACAAAAGCTTCAACACATTGGCCAGCGCGCTCTGCTCCTCACGGTTGAGCAAGTCAATATGATCGACGCGCCGCCGGGGGATGAGCAAGGTCTCGAAAGGCCAGATCGCCCAATACGGCACCACTACAGACCAATGGGCGTTACTGGCTACCAGTCGCTCGCCACGCGCTTCCTCTTCCCTCCTGTAATTCTCCAGCAGAACTTCTCCCCTGCATTCAAACCACTTCCTCTGTCGGTCTAATTCCCGAACAGCTTCGTTCGGCAAGCTATCCACCGCCCATATTTGACCGTGCGGGTGCGGATTAGAACACCCCATCATGGCTCCTTTATTTTCAAAAACCTGAACCCACCGATACGACTCGCGCAACGTCGCGACCTCGTCGCTCCACAGTGAAACCACAGCAAGGATTTCGGCTTCAGATAGCTGAGACAGGGTCTTTGAGTGATCGGGGCTATAACAAATTACGCGACATTGCCCGGCTATACTCTCGGACTTAAAGAGCTCCTCGGGCTGATCCGGCCCCCCCAGCGATTGCTCGATGTTCGGCAACTCAGACGCCCTCAGCATCGCCGGGAAATCGTTATCAAACGCCCATGACGAGTGGTAATCGGGGTTACGCTCACCGTTGGCGCGCACATTACCGGGACACAAATAACACGCTGGGTCATAGGGAGAGATCGGGGGGGTTAGCTGTGGCACTTGCTCTCCCTGCCACGGTCGCGCCGCCCTCTGCGGTGATACCGTGACCCAATCGCCGGTCAGTGCGTTACGACGCCGATGCGGCCTGTGCTCAAGAAGGTCAGTCATACCGGCACATTCGCTTCCTGGGCTCCCGAGACAGCCTCGACGGTAAAACAGTGGGTTGGCCTGCCGGTATAGTTCGAATAGCGCTCACCAATTGACTGAGCCGCAGCGCCAACAGCCGCTCGACGAACCAACGCAATCACACATCCACCGAAACCGCCGCCCGTCATTCTCGCGCCTAAAACACCCTCTTCTTCCTGCGCCAACGCCACCAGTCGATCAACCGCCTCGCACGACACAGCAAAATCATCCCGCAACGATTGATGACTCTCTGACAGTAAAACACCGGCCCCCTGAGCATCCCCTGACATCAACGCTTTTGCCACCCCATGCACTCGGTGGTTTTCTGTGATCACGTGCCGGGCACGCGCCATAAGCAGCGGTTGATCTTCCAGCGCGCTCAACTGACCTAGCTCGGCCTGTCGGAGACTACTCAAGCCCAATGTTGCCGCCGCCATCTCGCACTCCGCTCGGCGCTCTGCATAGGCACCGGTGGCCAGAGCATGCGATACCCCGGAGTGAATCACCAGCGTAGCAATATCCGCCCCAAAACAGGGGACGTGGGTGAACGACTCATCAGCGCAATCCAACAGCAAGGCATGCGCTGCACGCGCTCGTTCCACTACCGTTTGATCCATCATCCCGCAAGGGACCCCGACATAATGGCGCTCGGCGCCGATGCCCGCCGCGATCCTGATTTCCGAGGTCATCACCTGCGCTGCCGCTGCCTCTATGAGATGCGCCGCAGCGATTTCCAGAGCGGCACTACTGGATAGCCCACCTCCTAATGGCACGCTGGATACCGCAACGATATCCAGCGCCGGGCAAATCACATTACGGTCGCGATATTCAGCAACCATACCCTCCAGATAACGTATCCACTCCACAGGATGACCGACCGGTTTATTACCGGGCACGGTATCTCCCACAGACAAAGTCGCCTGCTGCCCGACGGCCGCGCTGAACACCCTTATTGTGTCAGGCACCCTTCCTGGCGCCGCCGCCAGCACGGTATAGCGGTCTACCGCGATGGGCAGAACCCATCCCCGATTGTAATCCGTGTGCTCGCCAATGAGGTTGACCCGGCCCGGCGCCATGCTCACCCATGTCGGTACAGCATCGAAGCGCTCCCTGAGCAGCTTGCTCGCCTGCTCAATCAAACGATTCAATGATGGGGTAGCTTCTATCATCCGGGGGATACGCGTTTTATGGAAATTTTCAGCATCGCGGACCCTGCGCGCGAATGCCGGCAGGCCGCTGGCCGATCCGCCAACTCACGGTCAGCGTACACCAATAACCCCTCCGCTCCGAGTCCACATGCGCCATCTCCATTGGTTTCAAAACGATTTGCGGCTCACCGACAATCCGGCGCTGCTAAGGGCTTGTGGCGCGGAATCCCTGCTTTGTATTTATCTGCTTCCCAAGCCGCGCCCGTGGTGCAATTTATCCGGAATCGGTCCCCAACGAGATCGCTTTCTGCGGGAATCTCTGCAGGCACTGAGAGAAGCGCTTCAGGTAATGGGACAGGACCTGATGGTACTGGAAGGCTCGCCAGAGCTGGTCATTCCCCAGCTCGTCGATCGTTTTGCTATCGAGGCTATCAGCACATCGCAAACACCGGGATGGTATGAATCACAAACGCTGGCCTTTTTGCAGGACAAGCTGCCCATCCCCGTGCTTGCTGATCGCGGCAATACCTTGTTTACCCCAGATCAATTTCCATTTGGTTGGAACGACTACCCGGATAACTTCTCCCCGTTCCGAAGAAAGGTAGAAAAACTCCCCATCCCATCTGCGCAAGGGGCGCCCGATACCCTGCCGCCGCCACCTGCCGCCCAGTTCGACGACATTCCTACCGCTGGCGCGCCACCGCATCCGGGCCTACCACTGCCAGGCGGACGTCCAGCGGGCTTGCGCCGACTCGATCAGTTTATCTTTCAGGAAGAGGGCATTGTCGAATACAAACAAACACGTAATGACCTAAATGGCCTTGCGGGTTCCAGCACACTGTCGCCCTGGATTGCCAACGGCGCCCTATCCGTCCGGGAGATTGCACATGCAATTTTTAAATTCGAAAGTACGCGCATTGCCAATGAATCCACCTACTGGCTGTACTTTGAGCTGCTCTGGCGGGAATTTTTTCAATGGCGCGCCGTCATCGATGGGCAAACACTATTTCGGCAAAGAGGCCGCCGAGCGCAGCAGCCACTGAGTACCTATGATCCCCGGCAATTTGCTCGCTGGTGCGCGGGCGATACCAACTACCCCTTGGTCAATGCGCTCATGCACCAGCTGACCGCAACAGGCTGGATGAGCAATCGCGGTCGGCAGATCGCAGCCTCTTGCCTGATTCATGAACTGGACCTGGACTGGCGCTATGGCGCCGCATTTTTTGAGCGACACTTGATTGATTACGATGTCGGCAGTAACTACGGCAACTGGCAATACATTGCGGGGGTAGGGAGTGACCCCCGTGGGGGTCGCCACTTTAATCTGGAGAAGCAGGCAGCCCAATACGATGAGGGCGGTGTCTTTACCCAAAAGTGGGATGGATATCGCGCTGCCCAACCAGCCTATGTGGTGGACGGTGCTGACTGGCCCATTACCGGGCCCCGCTGATGGCGCACCGTAAAAAATCAGACCTACCGACCAAGATTTGTCCCGTCTGCGAGCGGCCGTTTACATGGCGGGCGCGGTGGAAAAATCAGTGGGATAAAATCGTCTACTGCTCCCGGCGCTGTAGCGGCCAGCGACAGCGGAAATCATAAGCACCATCAATCTAGCGACGCTACAGAGACGGCAACCGTCCTAAGGTCTGTTCACCCCACTCAATCACGGCCTCTCGGTCGCTTGCAGGACGTTTCTTCCAGCCACCCATGATCAACCCCATGCGCGGGTTCTGGCTCAACACTTCGGCATGTCGGTCAATAAAATGCCAGTACAAACTATTGTAGGGGCAGGCCCGCTCACCAGTTACCGTTTTTGGGTCATAAGGGCAGGCTTTGCAGTGGTCGCCCTGCTTCTGAATATATTTCCCGCTGGCCGCGTAGGGTTTCGAGGCCATGATTCCGCCATCGGCGAACAGCGCCATGCCAAGCGTATTGGGTAATTCCACCCACTCGAAGGCGTCGAGATAAACCGCCAGATACCAATCGCAGACCGCCTCAACGTCTAGGCCGGCGAGCAACGCGAAATTGCCGATGACCATGAGACGTTGAATGTGGTGGGCATATCCAAAATCCAAGGACTGTTTTAGGGCTTTAGCCAGACACCGCATCTGAGTCTCACCACTCCAGAACCAATCCGGCAAAGGTCGAGTAGCGTTGAGCGCATTGCGCTGCCGATAGTCAGGCATCTGTAGCCAGTAAAGCCCTCTCACATACTCGCGCCATCCCAGCACCTGGCGAATAAAGCCCTCAGCCGCCGCGAGACTGCAATCCCCGCGTCGATAAGCGGACTCTACCCGCTCGCAGACCGGCAACGGTTCCAATAGGCCACAGTTCAGATACATGGATATCAAGCCGTGGAATAGCCAAGGCGAGGTCTCTGCCATCGCATCCTGATACTGTCCAAAGTAAGGGAGCGCGTGCTCGCAAAACCACTCCAACTCCTGCTCGGCCTGCTCTGCGGTGACCGCCCAGCGGAACCTCGACAGATCTCCGGGATTATCGGGGAATGCCGTTGCTACCTCGGCGATGACGGCTCGTGTCAGTGAATCGAGGGCGGGAAACGGTCTTTCAGGGATGTCGGTTTGACCTCGCCAACCCTGACGATTATCGGCGTCGTAGTTCCACTTTCCACCCTCGGGCTGGTCGCCCTCCATTAATAGGCGGTACCGCTTGCGCATTTCGCGATAAAAATACTCCATGCGCAGTTGTTTCCGACCTTTGGCCCAATGGGCAAAGTCAGCGCGGGAAGACAAAAACCGGGTGTCATCGTGCACGGTGACAGGTATGCCCAAAGACTGATCCCAGCCGACCATCTGCTCGCTCAAACGGAATTCTCCCGGTTCACAGATGTGAAGCGCGCTTAACGACCAGACTTCGCACGCCCGTTCACAGGCTGCCAGTAAAGTGGGTAAGCCATCCTTAAGCCGGTAGTACTGAACGGTAAAGCCCCGTGCCTCCAGCGCTTGAGCAAAATGGCGCATCGCGCTAAAGATCAGCGCAATTTTATGTCGATTGTGTTTGACGTAGGTCGCCTCCTCAGCGACTTCCGCAAGGATAACGACGACTTCAGACGGATCAGCAGCGGAGAGAACAGGATGACGCCAACTCAACTGGTCACCGAGAATGAGAATGCCGGCCTTAGATGTCATAGGCCTAGTTACGTCTTGGTTTGTCGCGCAGACCAGTTGCCCGCCAGCACCAAAACCGACAGACTCAAGTTCGGCCCTTTGTCCGGTCTTTAGGGAGCGACTATGAAATGGCTTAAGCGAGTCCTTACGGTGCTGGCGCTTTTTAGCGTGACGCTGACAGGCGCATTTTTCGGCCTGGGTCCGCAATGGGTTGATCGCGCATCGAATCGCGTCGTCGGTAACCCGGGTCGCCCCCCGACACAAGAGGCTCTGGCACTGCACCAGCAACTCATCGTCGGCGACCTGCACGCAGACTCTGCGCTATGGGGCAAAGATTTGCTGGCCCCTAACCGTCACGGACATGTGGATTTACCGAAATTGCTTGAAGGCGGTGCCGCGCTACAAATGTTTACCACCGTGACAAAGTCACCAAGAGGTCAAAATTATGACCGCAATGCTAGCGACGCCCCCGACAACATCAGCCTGCTCGGGATGGCTCAGCGCTGGCCCGCCGAAACACAAAAGAGTTTGTTTGCGCGTGCCATGCTGCAGGCAGAACGCGTACATGCGGCTGCTCAACAACACCCGCAACTCACGCTGATTCGTTCACGATCCGATTTGCAAGCACTCCTCGCTCAGCGTTTAGATGGCAATTTGATTGTCGGCGCGCTGCTGGGAACCGAGGGCTCACATGCACTGGATGGGAAGCTGGAAAATATTGAAAGGCTTTACGCCGCAGGCTTTCGCATGATGAGCCTGCAGCATTTTTTCGATAATCAGTTGGGCGGATCTTTACACGGCGAATCGCAAGGTGGTCTCACTTCCTTTGGTCGCGATGCCGTCACTAAGATGCAGGAGCTGGGCATCATGATCGATGTTGCGCACAGCAGCGAAGCGACTGTACGCGATACGTTGACGACAAAAAAGGGCGCTGCACTCGTGGTGAGTCATACGGGCTTTCAGGGACACTGCCCCAGCCCGAGAAACATTAGCGACGAAACCATGGAAATGGTCACCGCGGCGGGAGGCCTGATCGGCGTGGGCTTCTGGGCCGACGTCACCTGCGGCGAGGACATCGACGCCATCGCTGGTGCCCTGCGCTACGGCATCGACCGCTTCGGCCTGGAACACATTGCTCTCGGATCCGATTGGGACGGTTCTGTCACGACACCCATCACTGCCGCGCAGTTACCGCACCTGACACAGGCGCTACTCGACCACGGTTTCGCAGAAGAGGAAGTTCAAGCGGTGATGGGAGGCAATCTGGCGCGCTTTCTGGCAGAGCATTTGCCCGCCCCATGACCCCGGTTGCTAGCCGTCAGGCAGCAATGGAGTAGCCGGTGACGAGGTAGCGCGCTAATTATCCAAGAGTAGCGCTGCCAACCGCTTGCGATGATGAATGGCACCCCCGTACATCTGCTGTGCCCACTGCGCACGCCGGATAAACAAGGTTGAGTCGCACTCCCAAGTGAAACCAAAACCCCCGTGGAATTGAACAGCGCGATCTCCGCCGTAAACCATCGCTTCGTCAGACGCGACTTTGGCCATACGGCACGCCACCTCGGCATCGTGAGATAGCGCATCGTCAGAGACTATTGTCGCCCCGTGATAAACAAAAGACCGCGCGTTTTCCATACCCACGTATATATCAACGGTGGGGTGTTTCAACGCTTGATAAGAACCGATGAGCTTTCCAAATTGTTTGCGGGTCTTGAGATACTCAGTAATGCTAGACAAACATCGCGCGGCGGCACCTGTGGTCTCTGCCGCCGTCAGTAACGCGCCTAACAGAAAAGTATCCCGCAGCGCATGCGGCACTGCTTCACCACGCACCACCAGAGCAGGAGTGACGCCGGTAAAGTCGACATTGGCGGCACGCTTGGTCAGATCAATCAAAATATTGGCGGAAAGGGCATCGGTCGCGAGCGCACTGCGCTCTACCAGCGCGAGCACTGGCGTTCCACTCTCGTTCGCCACCACGACAAAAATATCCGCCACTTGTGCATCAGCGACAAATTGTTTCCTGCCGTTTAAAACACCGTTCGCGTCCAACGAGACACCCGTATTAGGCACACCCCAATCGGCACCATCAAGAAAAGCAACCGTGCCGATGTCCCCGTCGCAGAGGCGGCCCAACCAATCTGCAGCCTTTTCACCCGCAGCGCGCCAAATCAACTGGCCCGCGATAGTCGAACTGAGCAAGGGTGTTCCCAGCAGCCCACCGCCAAGAGCCTCGAAAACCGGCACAGCTGACCCGGGGCCCATGCCCGCGCCACCCACTTCATCGGGTAGCGATATCCCGGTCCATCCCATTTCAACCATAGCTTGCCAAATGCGTGCGTCGTATCCCGTTTCAGTTTCCAGTTGCGCACGTACCGCCTCAATGGGCGCTTGATCCCGCACAAATCCTCGGGCGACATCCAAAAGCATTCCCTGCTCTTCAGTGAGGGTAATCGCCACATTCTGTGTCATTGACATTGCAGCCCCCTTATTTCGGTAAACCGAGCACATGCTCAGCGATAATGTTGGCCTGCACCTGAGTGGTGCCACCACCGATAGTGGCGCCAAAGTTACTGAAGTAAGCTCGCTGCCAGAAGCCGCCGCGCACCGCATCGGTGTCACCCACATACAGCGCGCTACGGGCACCCTGCTTGCTCGCAGTGTATTGTTTCATCCGACGCTCATACTCGGTGCCGCGATACTTTACCGACAGTGCAAGACCCATCGGATAGTCGGTATTCAGCGCGGGCACAGCCATTCGCCGAGCCGACAGCGATAAAGCCTTGGCCTCCATAACAAATCCCACGAGGTCATCGCGGACAATCGGATCAGACAGTAGTGCTTCTCCATCGTTTTCCAGCGCACGTAACTCGTCGATCATGTCATCTACCTGAATGGTGACACCCCAGTGCCCACTCGCTTGGCCCGCGGTCACGCCGCGCTCATACTCCAATGTCTTCATGGCCACCTTCCAGCCGCCGCCTTCCTCACCCATGAGACAACTGGCGGGAATCCGCGCGTCAGTGAAAAACGTCTGATTAAAGCCATACTCGCCCGTGACCTTCCGGATGGGATGCGCCTCGATACCAGCGACCTTCATCGGCGACAGGAAGAATGACAGCCCGTCATACTTCCGCTCCGCCTCGGGATTGGTGCGCGCCAGCAGAATCATGTGATCGGCATAGTTACCCAATGTGGTCCAGATCTTTGACCCGTTCACGACATACTCATCGCCGGCTTTCACCGCCCGGGTTTGGACAGCACCGAGATCAGAGCCGTGGTCTGGCTCAGAGAATCCCTGACACCAGATTTCTTCGGCTGAGAGAATATTTTTGATGTACTTTGCTTTCTCCTCCTCCGTCCCCATATCCAGCAGCAAGGGCCCTACCCAGTTGAGTCCGATGGTATTGAAGATAATGGGTGCGTTGTGGCGGCCCAATTCTCGATCGACCACAAACTGATACGCCGGGTCAGCACCTTGGCCGCCATATTCGGTGGGCCAGTGCATTCCCAAAAATCCGGCACTCCACAGCTTGTGCTGCCACTCGCGCAAAAAATCGAGCTGCTGTTCAGTACCTACCTCGAGAAACGTCAGGGGCAACAGGAAACCCGGGTCCGCCGGTACATTTTCAGCCATCCAAGCCGCCACATCCTCGCGGAAGGCTTTCAACGCCACCTTGTTATCTGTCATCGTCTCTCTCCAACCGAGTGTTTTACTAGCATCATATTCTTAACAAAAACAAGCGCGAATTTCTCGCGCACTCGACCCGCTGGGCATTTCCGCGGCGATTACCCCTCCGCCCGACAATGCCCGAGGACGACCGCTTGGGCGGCTCATGCCCCTGAAAAAATGCACGGACTCATAAAAGTCAGAGACCATATTGGCGTGATGCTAGGTCTCTCATAATCTCCTCGGATCCACCGCCGATCGCATTGACACGGACCTCGCGATAAATGCGCTCGACCCGATTGCCTCGCATGTAGCCCGCACCACCGAGAATCTGCATTGCCTCGCGGGCACAAAACTCCATCACTTCGCTGGCTTGTACCTTCAACAGGGCGATATCGCCCGGGTCTGGAGTGCCGGCTTCAATCGCTTCGTAACAGCATCGAATGTAGGCCTGTGTGGCATTCAGCTGCTGTTTCATTTGCGCTATCTTGTGGCGAATCACCTGGTGGTCCGCGAGGCGCTTACCAAAGGTTTTTCGCTCCCTCGCCCAAGCCACTGCCTCTTCCAAACAAACGCGGCCATAGGCTTCCATCGCCGCAGCCATTCCCATGCGTTCACTATTGAAATTAGTCATGATGACTTTAAACCCTTCATTTTCGCGCCCGATGAGATGGCTTACCGGAACGCGGACCTCATCGAAGTACAGCGTGGCGGTATCGGAAGCCCACCATCCCATCTTGCGATCAAGGGGCGTTCGCGAGAAGCCTTCGGCATCTGTCGGTATCAACAGCATTGACACGCCGCCCGCACCCTCACCGCCAGTTCGCACAGCCGTGGATACCCAGTTGGCGCGCATGCCACCCGTGATATAGGTTTTACTACCAGACACTACATAGTGATCGCCATCGCGGATAGCCCGGGTTGAGAGACTTGCTACGTCTGAACCTCCGCCGGGCTCAGTGATACCCAGAGAGATCCATTTCTCGCCGCGAAGGACCGGTGGGGCGATCTCCGCCTGCATCCACTCAGGCCCCCAATTCAGCACCGGTGGTAAACCAATGCCGTGCACCATCAATGAGGCTGATACCCCGCCCACACCCACGCGAGACAATTCTTCATTAACGATCCAGGAATACCAGCTGTCAGCAGGTACACCACCGAATTGTTCCGGATACCCCAGACCCAGCAGCCCCACCGCGGCGGCCTTGGGCCACAGGGCATCTGGTATGGCACCTGCCTCATCCCAGGCTTCGGCATGGGGCATAATTTCCGAGTCAATGAAACGGCGGAGTGCCGCTCGCCACGCCAAGTGCTCTTCGGAGAGATTGGGGTTCGGTAATCGGGCGCTGTCGAAATCGAGACTCATCTGCTTGTCCTGTCGGATAACCAGTAGGGTCATGAAAGCCCGACCGGACCCCGTTTTTACGCATTGATCAGCCCGGAGTCAATTGACGTATAAGATACACTTGCAGCCAGAATCACGTGGCGTCGAGGCGCCGTGATCCGAACGCTTAGCGGTTAGGAACCCCCTATGAAATATGTCGGGCAGTCCGATTATCAGCACGCATCAGAACCCCGTATCGGTGTTCTGCTGACCAATTTGGGCACGCCCGAAGCCCCAACCGCCAAAGCGTTGCGCCCCTATCTCAAGCAATTTCTGTGGGATCCTCGCGTGGTTGAGGTGCCGCGTCCTATCTGGTGGCTTATTCTGAATGGCATCATCCTCAATACGCGACCAAAACGCTCCGCCGAGGCCTATCGCGCCGTTTGGACCGATCGCGGTTCTCCGCTACTGATGCACCTTGAAGATCAGGTGAAAGAAGTCGAGCGGAGCCTTCAAGCGCGGCTTGGTGACCGCTTCGTTGTGCGCGGCGCCATGCGCTACGGCGCTCCCGCCATCAATACGGTGCTCGATGAGATGTTCGAGGCAGGGATGGAGCAACTGGTAGTGCTGCCGCTATACCCCCAATACGGCGGGCCCACTACAGGCTCGACCTATGATGAGGTGAGCAGCGCACTGACGCGGCGGCGATGGCTACCATCGCTACGCTTTATCAGCTCTTATCACGATGCACCCGGCTACATCACGGCGGTGGCACAGAGTATCGAAGCACACTGGAACACTCATGGACGCGCCGACAAACTCATACTCTCCTATCACGGGATGCCCAAACGCTACCTGACCGAGGGTGATCCTTATCACTGCCAATGCCATAAGACTTCTCGCTTGATTGGCGAGCAACTCGGCCTGAAAGATGATGAGATGATCACGACCTTTCAATCGCGGTTTGGCCGTGAGGAATGGCTACAACCCTATACCGACGAGACGCTTCGGATGCTCCCCGACAAAGGTGTGGCATCGGTACAGGTAGTCTGTCCGGGGTTTTCTGCCGACTGTCTGGAAACCATTGAAGAAATTGGCATGGAGAACCGCGACACTTTCCTGGAAGCGGGCGGCGACCGATATGAATATATTCCCTGCCTCAACGCTGGAGCGGGTCATATAGAGGCGCTCACCGACCTCATAGCCGGGGAGTTGACCGGCTGGCTCGATCGACCCATCGATCGCCAGACCAGTGCAAGATTGGCACGGGAAATGGAAGGCCTCGAGTGAGATCTCTCAGTGAGCGGGCTCGAAAAAGCCAATCGCAATCGCCAATCCCACACCCAGCAGAAAAAGTAGCGTGAGCCTGATACGGTCATGACTATGGAACTGCACTTCAGGCAATAAATCGCCCAGCGCAATACAAATAAACGCACCTGCTGCGAAGGCCAGCACTGCCGGCAACCAGGCACTGGAAAGCATGGGGGCCACGCCCAAATAAAAGCCGAAGGCAGCGACCGGGCACAATAGCGCAAAGCATACGGCGGCCCACCCCCTTGCTGAGGCGGACAACCCTCCGGTTGCCATTACGGTTTCAATCGACAGTGCGTCCAGCGGTTTGTGTAGCAGGATTGCCATGAATACCCCAGCGCCCGCCATGGTTACCGTTTGATCCGTCAGCAATACCGCGCCGAGGGCAACGCCGTCTATCACCGTATGAACACAGAGCCCAAAGAGTAAGCCGAGTGCGCCCATTGCGCGCTCCGGCGGATGCGCGTGGTCATGAGCGTGGGCGTGATGATGTGCGTCTACTGAAGTGATTTCGCAATGATCAGCCGCCTCGCCGAAATCATGCTGATGGAAATGCAGCAATCTCAGCATCAAGAGCATGAAGATCAGACCGGTCAAGGTCCAGACCATGACACTGTCAATCGCGCCTTGCGCGGCAGCAAAGCTATGGGGAATTAGGTGCAGCAGAGCGACACCGAGCATCAAACCAGACACCATGCTCAATACCATTTGCGTGCGGGTATGTGTCATCACCATTTGGCGAGGCAACCAACTCCCCAGCAGGGATGCGACAAACAGACTGCCACCATAAAAAAGTAAGAGAGATGATCCCGACATCACGCTACCCCGCCACAAGATTGTCACGGTGGATCATCTCTTCCTCACCGCGGTAACCCAGCGTCGGTTCTATTTGCGCCGATGCCTTGCCTACCAATGCCTGTGCCTCGCCGCTGGCATAATTCACCAGACCCCGCGCGCGCTCTCTGCCCTCGCTGTCGATACAACTTACGAGGTCTCCGCGCTCGAATTGCCCCCTCACTGCTGTAATGCCAATGGGTAACAGCGATCGGCCCTGCTCAACCACGCCCATGACCGCCCCGTCATCCAGCACCAGTTGCCCCTGGGCATGCAATAAGCTCGCCAGCCACTGTTTTCGGGCGCTTTGCGGGCGGCGTTGCGTCTGTAGAAACGTGCCCAACGACTCGCCCGCAGCCACTCGATTTACGATGTCGGGCACGCGCCCATTTGCGATGACAGTACCGGTTCCGGAGCGCGCCGCGAGTCGCGCGGCGCTGAGCTTTGTCGCCATGCCGCCGCGTCCGAGCGCACCGCCCGGTCCTGCCATTGCGTCGAGGGTTGCATCATGGACGTCTGCGGCGGGGATTACCCGAGCACTCGATACCTGACGCGGATCATTATCCATTAATCCGTCTTGGTCAGTCAGAATGAGCAACACCTCGGCATCGACGAGGTTGGCAACCAACGCGCCCAGCGTATCGTTATCACCCAATCGAATTTCATCCGTGACCACCGTGTCATTTTCATTGACGATAGGTAGCACCCCCATACTGAGTAACGTGCTCAGTGTGCTCCGGGCATTCAGATAGCGATCTCGGGCTCTGATATCGGCATGACTCAACAAGATTTGCGCACTGGTGACGCCGTGGGGACTGAGATGCTCCTCGTAGGCACGCACCAGCGCTGACTGGCCCACCGCAGCGGCAGCCTGGGAAAGGTGGACCTCGTGTGGCCTCTCAGCCAAATTGAGTCGTACCAGCCCCGCGGCGATCGCGCCGCTCGACACCAATACAACGTCACACCCCTTAGCACGCAGGGCCACCAACTGGTCCGCCAGCATTCGCACAACTGCCGCATCCAAACCGCGACCATCGTTAGTGAGCAGTGCGCTACCCACCTTAACCACCCAGCGGCGGGCGGATACCAGTCGGCTTCGGTCATCCTGTATTTCAGGGACGTTCAATGCCGGTACTCCACCACCACGTCGTCATCGTCGTCAGTCTCATCTGACATTCGAGCGCGCCGCGCCGCAGCCCGCGCGGTCTGCAAGGCAGCAATTCGGTCACGTGCTTCTCGCTGCATCTGCTCTTGCGCAACACGCTCTTGATCGGCCGCTTCAGGGTCTTCGCGGAAAAGCGCCTGCTGCCCCTCGAGATAGGTCATGAGATCTCCGCACAAACGATCGATGTCACGACCCGCCACTGCAGAGATGCAGTAAACGGGCCCCTGCCAGTCCATCACCTTCACGATCCTGTCACGACATTCGGAAACAGCAGCCTCATCTATCAAGTCGATTTTATTCAATACCAACCAGCGGGGGCGTTGTGCCAACGTAGGGCTAAAAGCCTCGAGCTCGCGTATGACAGCGCAGGCCGCTTCCGCTGGATCGGTACCATCTAGCGGGGCGACATCTACCAAATGGAGCAAAACGCGATTACGGGTAAGGTGCTTCAGAAAGCGAATTCCTAACCCGGCCCCTTCTGAGGCGCCTTCAATCAAACCGGGAATGTCAGCCACCACGAAAGAGCGGTGCGCGTCTACCTTGACCACACCCAAGTTGGGGATCAAGGTGGTAAAAGGATAATCTGCCACCTTCGGAGTGGCCGCGGATACCGCGCGAATCAAGGTCGATTTTCCCGCATTCGGTAGACCCAAGAGGCCGACATCTGCCAACACCTTGAGCTCCAGCTTCAGCTGGCGAGACTCGCCTTCTGTTCCTGGCGAGCTCTGCCGCGGCGCGCGATTGACACTCGATTTGTAGCGCGTGTTGCCAAGCCCATGAAAGCCACCCTGAGCCACCAGCAACCGCTCACCGGTTTCGCGGATATCTCCCAGTACTTCGCCCGACGTCTCATCCAAGACAGTGGTGCCCAGCGGCACGGGTAGCACCAGATCGGCGCCGGATTTCCCCGAACAGTTACGACCCCGACCCGCTTCGCCACTCTCGGCGCGAAAACGACGGGTATACCGATAATCAATCATGGTGTTGAGCGAATCATCACCCTCGATGTACACCGATCCACCGTCGCCACCATCGCCGCCGTCCGGCCCTCCCTTGGGCACGAATTTCTCTCGGCGAAAACTCACACAGCCGTTACCACCCTTCCCCGCGGTAACTTCTATTGTGGCTTCGTCAACAAATTTCATGATCTGATCAGTCCCGGCAAAAAAAAACCTCGCCAGCTGACGAGGTTTTCCGATCCACTGGCCGCTTGGCTCAGGCCGTTACAATACGGACCTGCTTGCGATTTTGCGGGCCACCACTGAAAAACTCCACCTTCCCGTCTGCCGTCGCAAATAAGGTGTGGTCTTTACCGACCCTGACGTTATCCGCCGCGTGAAAACGCGTTCCGCGTTGACGAACAATGATGCTACCCGCCGAAACCACCTGACCGCCAAACACTTTGACGCCAAGGCGCTTACTTTCTGAATCCCGGCCGTTCCGAGTACTACCGCCCGCTTTTTTGTGTGCCATGAATACGCTCTCCTTTCAGCCGGTAATCGCAGTGATTTTGACTTCGGTGTACCACTGACGGTGTCCCGTCTCCTTGCGGTAATGCTTACGTCGATTGAATTTCACAATGCGAATTTTGTCGTGGCGACCATGGGAAACGACCTCTGCCGTAACCTTGCCACCCTCCACCAGTGGAGCACCAATCTTGACGTCACTACCAGCGCCTACCATCAGCACCTGATCGAACTCGATGGTATCGCCTGTTGCGGCCTCAATTTTCTCGAGCTTAAGTTGCTCGCCCTCTTCAACGCGGTGCTGCTTGCCACCGCTCTCAATCACTGCGTACATCACTTTTCCTCTCAGTTAGCCTGCTCGCAAAGAAACCGCTCACGCGGGGCAGAGTTCAGGCACCGAAATCTGACCGTATCGTCAGATCAAGGGCGCGAACAATACGCGTTCATCAAGGTGAGCGCAAGTGTGAGAATTCTGGTTATGTTTCGAAGAAATGCCGCGATTTTCGCTGATTAACGGGTTATCTCCCAGACGACGTGGCGGCATCAAGCTCACCGGCCTATACTGCGCGGCGGAAAGGGGGAACCGCCGTGGATGGCACGATAAAAGATAGTGTTGCAGCGGAATTTGCGCAGGTGAATGAGCTCATTGTTACCCTGCTGCAATCAGATGTCGAAATGGTAGAGAGCATCGGCCACCACATTGTAGCGGCCGGCGGCAAACGGATGCGCCCGCTGCTGGTGTTACTCTCGGCCAAGGCGCTGGGCGGCGTCGACTCTCGCCATATTCGATTTGCTGCTGTCGTGGAATTTATCCACACGGCCACCTTATTGCACGATGACGTCGTGGATCTCTCCACGCTGCGTCGCGGAAAGCCCACCGCGAATGCCGCATTCGGCAACGCGCCGAGCGTGCTCGTCGGAGATTTTATCTACACCCGCGCCTTCCAGTTGATGGTCGAGCTCAATCATATGCCACTTCTGGCGCATATGGCGGAGACCACCAATACGATTGCAGCAGGCGAAGTGTTGCAGTTGGTGCACGCGGGCGACCCGGATACTCAGGCGGACCAGTATCAGGAGATTATCCGCCGCAAAACCGCCGCCTTGTTCGCAGCTGCCTGTCATGGCGCGGCGTTACTCCATGACGCAGATCCTAAAGTGGCGAAGGCCATGCACGACTACGGAGTGAACCTCGGTATCGCGTTCCAGTTGGCCGACGATCTGCTCGACTACGCAGGCGATCCCGCGCTCACGGGGAAAAATATTGGCGACGACCTGAACGAGGGCAAAATTACATTGCCGCTACTGCACGCGATGAGCGTGGGTAATGAGGACGAACGTCGCATTGTCGGTGACGCATTGCGCAACAAGAATGGCGACGCTTTTGCCGAGGTCATGGCAGTCATCCAGCGCACCGGCGGTCTTGAGGCCACCCGCGAATCAGCCCTTCAGCACCAGGAAGCAGCAATTCAAGCGCTAGACCTGCTTGGCCCATCTGCCGCACGGGACGCGTTGCAAACGATGGCTGTCCAAGCCGTGGATCGCCTGGGTTGACAATGATCGCACCACCCGCGCTGCATCAGCGGCTTTACACAGCAGCCGAGAGACTCGACGCTCAACCCATCGCCGCGCTCTTTAGCGATGACGCTCAGCGGGCCGAGCATTACCGATGCCAGTCCGGGGGCATCGTTCTCGATTTTGCAAAACATCGACTTGACGACACTGCGCTGCAGGCACTGCTCGACTTAGCCGACGCGCGACACCTTGCTCAGGCGTTTTCGAATCTGATCGCCGGAGACGAGGTCAATGCCTCGGAGCGGCGCGCGGCGCTTCACACATTACTGCGCGGCACCGGTGCGGACGCCTTGCCAACGCTGTCACAGCTGGTTGATAACACCCTGTCCCGCATGGCCGAACTGGTTGCCGCCATTCACTCCGGCACCGCCACTGGTTTCGACGGACAATCGTTTACCGATGTGGTCAATCTCGGCATTGGAGGATCGGATCTCGGGCCACGACTGATCTGTGAGGCGTTGCATCATGCGGATGCCCCCTTGCGTGCGCATTTCGTCGCCAATATTGACCCCCACGACCTCGATACCACGCTTGAGGGGTTGGAGCCCGCCCGCACCCTCTTTGTCATCTGCTCAAAATCCTTCAGCACCGAGGAAACGCTATCCAATACCGTCAGGGCGCGCGCTTGGCTGAAGGCAGCAGGCGCCACAACCGAGACGCTGGGGCGCCACCTCATCGCAGTCACCACCCAGGTTGAACGCGCCGGGGAGTGGAGTGTCTGGCCAGAGCGGTGCTTACCCCTCTGGGATTGGGTAGGAGGACGCTACTCACTGTGGTCGGCAGTCGGCATTTCCGTCCCTTTGGCCTTAGGATGGGACGCCTTTGCGCGACTGCTGGGTGGCGCCCGTTCCATGGATGAACACACCGCCACATCGCCACCCGGCGATAATCTCCCGATGATGATGGCGCTGCTCGAACTGTGGCAAACCCAGTATCTCAGTGCGGATACCCATGCTGTTCTGCCCTATGCACAGCGACTGGCGCGGCTTCCCGACTTTTTACAGCAGCTGACGATGGAGAGTAATGGGAAGCGCGTCAGCAGCGATGGTCGGCCGCTCTCACACCATACGGCGCCCGTTTTGTGGGGATCCGCCGGTACCATCGGGCAACACTCCTACTATCAGCTACTGCATCAGGGTACACGGGCATTCACCGCAGATATCATCTTGCCGCTCACCGCAGATCACGGAGATCGCGATGCAAGGCGCGCGCTTGCCGCGCATGCACTTGCCCAAAGTCGCGCCCTGATGGTGGGGCGATCAACTGACGCGGCCTGTAAACTCGGCGCTGATCGCGGGTTTTCTGAGCAAACCAGTCGACAATTTGAGTTACCCGGCAATCACAGTCATTCACTCATCACCCTGGAGCGCGTATCCCCGGAGTGCCTGGGGGGTTTGATCGCCGCCTATGAACACAAAACCTATTTTCTGGGGGTCCTGCTCGGCATCAATTCTTTCGATCAATGGGGGGTTGAGCTGGGCAAGGAAATCGCTGCCGACATGCAAGCCCTGTTGCGGGGCGATGCTGTCTCGGTAGACGCGGATCCCTCGACAATGGCGGCGATCAAAGCCTGGCAGAACGCGAACCCAGAAACCTGATCAGGCGTCGTCGATCAAAGCCAAAAGCTCGTCCGTCTTTGCCGCCATAAGCGCTTGATCACCGCGGGACTCCACATTGAGTCGAACCACAGGCTCAGTATTGGACATGCGCAGATTAAAACGCCACTCCTCGAACTCCATACCCAAGCCGTCCAGCTTCTCGACGGCCAGGGCCTGATCGCCGTAGCGGATCTCGATTGCCGCGAGGAGTTCTGCCGGGTCCGCCACCTCACGATTGATTTCGCCAGAACAAGGGAAGGCCTTTTGCCTTGCGGTGACCAACTCAGCGAGCGTCTGTTTCGTTTGAGACATTAAGCCCGCAATCAACAGCCAGGGAATCATGCCGCTGTCGCAATAGGCAAAGTCGCGAAAATAGTGGTGCGCGGACATCTCCCCGCCATACACCGCGTCAACCTCGCGCATTCGCTCTTTGATGAAAGCGTGGCCGGTCTTACTGAGTACAGGCTCACCACCGCCCGCGCGGACAATGTCCTGCGTGTTCCAGGTCAGGCGCGGATCGTGCACGATGTTTTGAGGCCCCAGCCGCGATAAAAACGCCTCGGCCAACAGCCCCACAATGTAATACCCCTCGATGAAGTGGCCAGCACTGTCAAAGAAAAAGCAACGATCAAAGTCTCCATCCCAGGCAATGCCCAGATCGGCCCCTTCCTCAGTCACCCGGTCGGCTGTGGCCGCGCGATTTTCGACCAGCAGCGGGTTTGGCACGCCGTTGGGAAACTCACCGTTGGGCTCGTGGTGCACTTTGATGAATTTAAAAGGCAGGTGCGGCTCCAATGCATCGATCACGCCTCCGGCTCCACCGTTGCCCGCAGTGCAAACGATCTTCAGGGGGTCGAGCGCATCCACATCCACGTAGGATAACAAGTGCTCAACATAGGCCGCGCGGGTATCGACGGCGCTGTAATCCCCTGGGGAAGCAGCCGCCTGAAATTCATTCAGCTCAGCCAGCGCCCGGATCTCCTTTAGCCCTGAGTCTCCGGAGATGGGACGGGCGCCCGCCCTAACAAATTTCATCCCGTTATAGTCCTTGGGATTGTGACTGGCCGTAACAACAATCCCGCCACCAACGCCGAGATGGGCGGTTGCGAAATAAATCTCCTCGGTACCACAGAGGCCGATGTCCTGCACCACCACGCCCTGGGTACGAAGACCATCCACTAACGCTCGCTTGATCGACTCGCTGGTGAGCCGAATGTCATGCCCGACCACTACCGTGCCCGGCTGAATGACCTGGGCGTAGGCTCGTCCAATACGATAAGCGATGTCCTCATTCAATTGGTCAGGGATGCGACCCCGGACGTCATAAGCTTTGAAACAATCGAGGCTGCCAGTCATACGTCGCGACCGTAATAATGCTCGAAGACGTGTTGAGTGGCTGCCACAAAGCCAGGCACGCTGCCGCAGTCAAAGCGGCGCCCCTGAAACTGGTAAGCAAGGACACGTCCCTCGCTGGCCTGGACTTGCAAGGCGTCGGTCAGTTGCACCTCACCGTTTCGACCAGGGGGCGTGCTGCGGATAATATCGAAGATGTCGGGTGTCAGTATGTACCGGCCAATCACCGCCAGATTGGAGGGAGCTTCCTCAGGCGGCGGCTTCTCCACCATTGCCGTGACGCGGGTCAGACCCTCCCGCTCAGCGGTGCCCGCCACGACGCCATACTGTGCAATGTCTGCCATGGGCACTTCCTGCACGGCGACGATGGAGCATTGGAACTCCTCGTACAGGGCCGCCATTTGTGCCAGCACGCCGGGGCCGCGGTCGTTAAGACACAGGTCGTCTGACAGCACCACACCAAAGGGTTGATCACCGATCAAGGGTTCTCCAGTCAGAATGGCGTGTCCCAATCCCAGCATTGCGCGCTGGCGGACCATGGTAAATACACCGCGGTCGATGACATCGCGAATGCCGCGAAGGTACTGCTCCTTGGAAGATCCCGCGATCTGGTGCTCCAATTCGTAGCTGATATCAAAGTGATCGGCGATGGCGCGCTTGCCCCGCCCCGTCACCAGAGCGCAGTTCAGCATGCCGGCTTCGATTGCCTCCTCGACACCGTATTGAACCAGCGGCTTGTTCACCACAGGGAGCATTTCTTTGGGCATGCTTTTTGTCGCCGGCAAGAAACGCGTGCCGTAGCCGGCTACCGGAAACAAACATTTTGTGATCACGAGGTTTCATCCTCCCTGCCATAGACATCGTCAAACCGCACAATATCGTCTTCACCCAGATACGACCCGGACTGCACCTCAATCACCTCCAGCGGCATCTCACCGCGGTTAGCCAAGCGGTGCTTGGTGCCGATCGGGATGTAGGTTGACTCATCAGGGCCCAGCGTCAACTGCGCGTCGCCGCGGATAATCTCGGCCACTCCCGATACGACCACCCAGTGCTCGGCACGCTGATGGTGTAACTGGAGCGATAGGGTTTGCCCCGGATTAACTGTGAGCCGCTTCACCTGAAATTGCTCGCCGACGACCAGCGATTCATAGCTACCCCAGGGTCGAAAAACACGATGGTGCAGGGTCGCCTCGGATCGCGCTGAACGGGTAAGCGTATCTACCAGCTGCTTGATGTCCTGAACCCGGTGCTTTGGGCTGACCATGACCGCATCGGGCGTCTCCACTACCACAAGATCTTCGATACCCAGAGCGGTCACCAGGCGGCTCTCGCTGCGCACAAAACTGCCGCGCGCGTCCTGGAGCACCACGTCGCCCTCGGTCACATTCCCCTGGTCGTCACTCTCACCCAATTCCCACAGCGCGGACCACGCGCCCACGTCGCTCCAACCACAGTCGAGCGCGGCGACCCCGCCATGTGTGGTTTTTTCCATCACGGCATAATCGATACTGTCGGCTGGAGAGGCCAGAAAAGCCGATTCGAGGGGACGAATAAAGTCGAGATCGCGCTCCGCGGCCGCCATCGCAGCCTCGCAGGCAGACAAAATGCCCGGCTGGAATACCGCCAATTCCTCCAGATATCGATCAGCACGGAAAAGAAACATGCCGCTGTTCCAATAATAATCACCCGAGGCCAGATAAGCTTGCGCCGTTGCAAGATCCGGCTTTTCGACGAACTCAGCGAGCTGAAAGAGCCCTTCGCCGAACCCATCGCCGGATCGCACGTAGCCGTAGCCGGTCTCGGCGCGGGTGGGTACCACACCAAAGGTCATCAGCGCACCTGCCTGGGCCTGAGCCGCGGCCCGAGAAACCGCATCGCAAAAGGGTGCTGGATGGACAATATGGTGATCGGCGGGCAAAACCAGTAGCAGCGCCTCGGGATTACGCTGACTGACCTGCAGCGCCGCGAGCGCGATGGCTGGCGCCGTATTGCGACCTGCAGGCTCGAGAATGATCTCCGGGCGCACCGGGCACTCCTCTCGCAACTGCTCTGCGACCATAAAACGGTGTTCGGCGTTGCACACAACAACCGGCGGCTCGCAGGCGAGACCGTTCAGGCGCCGCACTGTCTCCTGCAGCATGGAACCCTCACCCCCAAGGGGCAGAAACTGCTTGGGTCGCGCCGCCCGCGAGACAGGCCAGAGGCGACTTCCAACACCGCCAGAGAGTAAAACAGGTACCAACATGAGACCGTCTACATAAAGCAAGGTGGGGGATGCTACTGGATGTGCAGGGCTTTTTCACCTTTTAACCGGGCAACGAGCCGCGCTAAACCCAAGGCTTTGGCTGCCCCCCGCGCACTGTTTTTCCATATGGATACGGCGGAAGCATTGCTCTACAATTGCCGGCCCGAGCCGGGGCCGCGCCTCGACACTCCATTATCCCTCCACTCACTGCCGCACCGCTGATGGAAATCCAAGGCCATGACTGAACGCTCGTCCTTTACCCCCCAATCCCAGTACGACAAGGCAGCGCTGGTAGCGTGCGGCATGGGTGAACTCTTTGGGCCGGGAAACGCCCAACTCCCCGTTGACAATATGCTGATGGTCGACCGAATCACACATATCAGTTCCTCAGGGGGTACGGCCGATAAAGGAGAACTGATTGCCGAATTGGATATCCATCCAGACCTGTGGTTTTTCGCCTGTCATTTTCCCGGAGACCCGGTCATGCCAGGCTGCCTTGGCCTGGACGCCATGTGGCAACTGGTGGGGTTTTTTCTCGGATGGCGCGGTAACCCGGGCCGCGGGCGCGCCTTGGGGTCGGGGGAAGTCAAATTTACCGGGCAGATCCTGCCGAGCCACTCGTTAGTGCGCTATCACATCCAAATGAAGCGTGTTATCGAGCGAAAACTCGTTATGGGGATCGCAGATGGCTCGGTATCAGTGGACGGAGAGACCATCTATACCGCCACAGATCTGCGAGTTGGCCTTTTTCAAAATACGGAGACACTGTGATGCTAGAGCGTGTCGTCGTCACCGGGATGGGCATCATTTCCTGCTTAGGCAATGACGCGCAAACCGTCAGAGATGCGTTGTACCAAGGGAAATCGGGGATCACGCTGTGTCAGGCCCATATCGATGCCGGTATGCGGTCGCACATTGCAGGGGTTCCCCAGATTGCGCTTGCCGAGCACATCGACCGGAAACAATGGCGCTTCATGGGCGACGCGGCGGGCTACGCCTACCTCAGCCTGCAACAAGCCATCGCGCAGTCAGGGCTCACCGAAGACGCCGTGTCGCATCCCCGCACTGGCATTGTGGCGGGCTCAGGCGGCGCGTCTTCCGCCAATCAAGTCGAGGCATCTGACATTCTGAGAGAGCGTGGTATTCGTCGTGTGGGCCCCTATCGGGTGACGCAAACGATGGGTAGCACCGTTTCCGCTTGCCTTGCGACGCCCTTTCAGATCAAGGGCGTGAACTACTCCATCTCCTCGGCCTGCTCCACGAGCGCGCACTGCATCGGCCACGCCATGGAACTCATTCAATTGGGCAAGCAAGATGTGGTCTTCGCAGGGGGCGGAGAAGAACTGCACTGGACCATGAGCGCGCTGTTCGACGCCATGGGTGCGCTATCGACGCAGTACAACGACCATCCGGAGCGCGCATCGCGGGCCTATGACGCAGATCGGGACGGCTTCGTCATTGCGGGAGGTGGCGGCATGTTGGTTCTTGAGTCCCTGAGTCATGCACAAGCCAGAGGCGCCAACATTCTCGCCGAGTTAGTAGGTTACGGTGCGACTTCGGACGGCTACGATATGGTCGCGCCATCGGGCGAGGGTGCAGTGCGCTGCATGCATCAGGCCATGGACGGGCTCGAGGGGCGCATTGACTATGTCAACGCGCACGGCACGAGCACCCCAGCTGGAGACATCCAGGAACTCAATGCCATGCGCGCTGTATTCGGTGATGAAGCGCCATTGATCGGTTCCACCAAATCACTGTCGGGACACTCTCTGGGTGCCGCGGGGGTTCAGGAGGCGATCTATTCTCTTCTGATGATGCGCGACGATTTTGTTGCCGCTTCTGCCAATATCGAAACGCTGGACGAGGGCGCCACGGGGATGCCCATCGTCAGAGAACGGGTGGACAACGCTCAGCTTGAGCAGGTGATGTCCAACAGTTTTGGTTTTGGCGGCACCAATGCCACGCTGATCTTTCGTCGTTATCGGGCCTGACCCTAGCCGTGCCCCGGTTGCCATAGCGCGTTCAAGGGGATGACCTCCAACCAATCTTCCTCCCCGACAGTGGTACCGGCAGGAATGACCGCGATCGCATCTGCTTGCCCCAGACTGGTGAGGACCCCGGAACTTTGACTGCCCGTTAGCTCCGCTCGCAGCGCAAGGCCGCCACCGACTAAACGAACGCGCAAGAACTCTTCTCGCGTTCCAGGATGCGCAAGCGAGAAACCCGCTTTGACGGCAAAACGTGGGACCGCTGGCAAAATCCCACCCTGACGCTTCACCAGCCACGGTCTGGCAACCAGCGCGAACGTAATCCACGCCGATACCGGGTTACCGGGCAACCCAAAAATTGGGGTCCCGCGTACCTCACCAAACGCCAGTGGTTTTCCCGGCTTGATCGCCAACCGCCAAATCGCGAGAGATCCCTGCTCCTCGATCGCAGCCTTCACATGATCCTCTTCCCCCACGGACACACCCCCTGCAGTGACAATGCAATCGGCCTGCATGGCAGCACTGTGCAGTGCGGAAGCAATCTCAGTCGCGTCGTCCCGGAGATGACGATCAATGATCACCTCGAATCCCAGCGCCCGAATCTGATGACTCAGTGTCCATCGGTTGCTGTTGAAGATTTGCCCCGGCTTGAGCTCACCGTCTCCGGGGTCGCGCAACTCATCGCCCGTCGTGAGTAAAGCCACCCTGAGAGGCCGATAGACCGAAACCGAATCAATTCCCACAGCGGCGAGCAAGCCAATATCCTGCGGCCGCAAACAGTGTCCCCGCGCTACCAGACAATCGCCCGGCGCAATATCGTCGCCGCATCGCCGGATGTGCTGCCCGGCACTCGCCGCCGGAAATCGGATTCCCTCATCGGTTTTTTCCACCGCCTCCTGGGGGATCACCGCGTCTGCCCCAGCCGGGATTTCCGCACCCGTGAAAATGCGCGCCGCAGTGCCCCGTTCTAGGGCCGACGGGACACACCCCGCCGGGATGCGTTGGCTCACCGGTCTCAGGCCCGGCACGTCCTCGCCGCGCACGGCATAGCCATCCATCGCGCTGTTATCGGCTGGAGGCACCGGCCGTGGCGCGCAAACGGTCTGCGCGACAAAGCGGTTAAGGGCATTCTGAAGTCCCACTGGCTCGGCCTCGGGCACGATGTCGGCCGTCTTGAGGATCGTCTCAAGCGCCTCTGAGAGTGGGGTGAGCGCCATGTTCAGTGGCCCCGCAATACCCCAACAAAGTTGCAGGGGCGGTGCTCACTGTCGAGTTGATCGCGGAGCACGCCCTCCCAAGCGGTACGACAGGCGCCGGTCGACCCTGGCATGCAAAAAATCACGGTCCCATTTGCCATACCGGCCAGCGCCCGTGACTGTATCGTCGAGGAACCAATTTCATTATGACTTAGCGCCCGAAATACTTCCCCAAATCCCTCAATCACTTTGTCAAATAACGGCGCTACCGCCTCCGGCGTGGAATCTCGTCCAGAAAAGCCGGTGCCTCCGGTGGTGAGTATTACCTCAACCCCCGGGTCAGCAATCCAACGAGACAGCACCGCCCTGAGTTGATAAATGTCGTCAATCACAATCTGGCGGTCCACTACTTCGTGCCCTGCCGCGCGCAGTGCTTCCTCCAAAAATGCGCCAGAGGTATCGTTCTCAAGGGTGCGGGTATCGCTTACGGTCAATACGGCTACGGTTAAGGCTGTGCTCATGATGTTTTACTCATCCCTCGGCATAAAGTTCAATGTAGCGTTGCACTGCCCTCGGGACAAACTCCCGCCAACCCAGCTGCTGAATGCCAAATTGATGGCGGATCTCCGCGCAATCGAGACTCAAGCTGTTGGTGACCCCGGTGCCATCACTGGTCAGCTCCATGAGCTCTCTGGCGTCTTTGAAGGGGTCGTATTGCGACGCATTGGCCAGAACGGCTTCCATGAACGAGTAGGCATTGACTTCACCAATACCGCTGTAGTGATAAAGCCCTGATCTCGAGGCGCCTGCCCCGAGCTGATCAATGATGCCGTGAATCACTCGGGCTACTTCGGCGACGTGGACCGGACTACCTCTCACCTGCTCACTCACTTTGACACGATCTCCTCTGGCCAGCGCATCCAATGCTCTGGCAAGCGGATTAGGTCTGCGGCCGCCGAACATCAGTCCGAGGCGTAAAATAAAAATCTCATCCAGCGCTTCGGTTAACACTCGCTCAACGTCAATGAGCGTTCGGCCAACCGGATCAGTCGCATCCGGGTGGTCCGTCTCTCGGTAGGGGCGCGTTAATGTCCCGGAAAACACCCGAGCGCTGGACAGAAAAAAATAGGGAATACGGTCCCTCGCGGCCAAGCTGGCCAGCCAGCGCGTTCGCTCTAGATCGGGTTGCCCCACCGGATCCACGCCGTCGATCTGGGTGACGAGACGAGCATCGAGAATCAGGTCAAGGCTTTGTCGGCGGATCAATTTTTTCACTTGGCGCTCGCGGCGCCAGCGCGTTGCATCCATATCCACGCCAATAATCTCGTGACGCATCAAGGGCGCTGCAAACGCCCTCAGGGAAAACCCCAAGGGAGAGTCCAAACCTAAAACCAAGACGCGCACGGGAATCAGAGCGTTCCATTGCCGGGCATCAACATGCCCATGGATTAGAAGGGAATGTCGTCTTCCGGGAAATCAATGGGCGCGGCGCTACCACCAGACGCCGCAGCCGGCGCAACGGCGGCGGGTGCGGGCTGATAGGAGCCGCCATCTTGCATCCCACCGCGGCTATCGAGCATTTGCATTTCCTGCGCAACAATCTCCGTGGTGTAACGATCCTGACCCGATTGATCTTGCCATTTGCGCGTGCGCAAAGAGCCCTCCACATAAACTTTCGAGCCTTTTCTCAAGTACTCGGCGGCAATTTCTGACAGTCGGTTAAAAAACACTACTCGATGCCATTCGGTTCTCTCCTGCTGCTCACCGGTATTTTTATCCCGCCAGCTTTCTGATGTAGCAAGACTCACATTAGTGACGCCGCCGCCAGAGGGAAGCACACGGTGCTCGGGATCATTGCCCAAATTCCCGACCAAAATTACTTTGTTTATGCCACGCGAGGCCATAGGGTTCTCCAAAGCTCTGCAGCCGCACCGGATTCGCGGTGCCACCGCCTCTCTATCTCGTTCCCGAGACTATAGCAACGCTACCGCTGATCGGGTACATCAATCTCTGACATTTGGATTCTTAAAACGCTTCCGTCGGTGCTCGGGCGAAACGCCATACGCCGGCCAACCACAACCCGGTGAGTCCAGTGAGCGTCGCAAAAAGCGCTCCCACACCACCCCATTGCAACGCTGCCCCCCCCACCACGCCGCCGCAGAAGACGCCGAAAAATTGCGCACTGGAGAACACCCCCATCGCCGTTCCCCGTAGCGACACCGGGGCAAAGATAGACACCAGAGCCGGCAGCAGCGTCTCCAGTGCGGTAAAGCCGACAAAAAACAGGACCAGTCCCACACCCAGCAACGCCCGCGAACCGGCCTCTAACGCGATAAATAAGCCGCCAACGGCCAATACAATCGTGACAGCCATAACGGATCGGGGATCTTGCCCTTCGCCACGGCGCCGAATCAGCAATGCCACCCCCGGCAGCGCCGCAACCAAAGTAGCGAGATACATCCACGCGTGGTGTTCGGCGGGTAAGCCCACCTGGTCAGTCATTATTGACGGGATGGCGGTGAACGCAGCCATGAGCAACAGATGCAAACAAAATATGCTGCCGTAGAGTATCCCCAGGCCCGGGCCCCAAAGCGCCTCTCCCAAACGCTGGCGATCTGCCAGATGCGCCCGACCGCCATCGGTCAGCTGGGGCGTCGGGGGCAGCCAGAACAACACCACCAAGAGACCGACCGCCCCCATGGCGGCGGTCACCTCGAAGACGCCGGACAGACCACCCCAGGCGGCTAATACCGGCCCTATCACCAAAGCCAGAGCAAAGGACAGTCCGATACTGGCACCAATAATGGCAGAAGCCTTGGTCCGCTGCTGTATGCGAGTGTAGTCAGCGGCAAGCGCCATGGTAGCCGAGGCGATTGCGCCGGAACCCTGCAGCAGCCGGCCGAGTGCCAGTCCCGCCAGGGTCTCGGCTACAGCCGCCAAGATGCTGCCAAAAATCAAAAGGCAGAGGCCACCCACAATCACCGGTTTACGGCCGATGCGATCGGATAACCACCCCAGCGGTACTTGGAGCAGCGCCTGCGTTAAACCGTAGGCCCCCATTGCGAGACCAATGCTGGCAGTGCTGGCCCCCGCTAAATCACGCGCATATACCGCGAACAGCGGCAGGACCATGAACAGTCCCAGCATGCGCAGGCAATACAGACAAGCGAGTCCGATTACCGCGCGGCGCTCGACAGCATTAAAAGGGTCTTTGGACAGCACAATATTGATCGCCAGGGCGATTTCAGAGTGTAGCACGGCGTAAAAAGTTGCCTGCTAGCGTCCGACGCCCTCGGATCCTCGTATACTGTCCCGTTGGCAGAAATCCCCGTAGGCAATTTCATGGATACCATTGAGGTCCGCGGCGCACGCACTCATAACCTCAAAAACATTGATCTCGATATTCCCAGAGACAAATTGGTGGTGATCACCGGGTTATCGGGCTCCGGAAAGTCTTCCTTGGCTTTCGATACGCTCTACGCCGAAGGCCAGCGCCGCTATGTGGAATCGCTGTCAACCTACGCGCGCCAGTTTTTATCCATGATGGAAAAACCGGATATCGATCACATCGAAGGACTCTCGCCGGCGATCTCCATCGAACAAAAATCCACTTCGCACAACCCCCGCTCTACGGTCGGCACCATCACGGAGATCTACGATTACCTCCGCTTGCTCTTCGCTCGCGTGGGAGACCCGCGCTGCCCAACACATGGAGTAACCCTGAAGGCGCAGACCGTCTCGCAAATGGTCGATGCGGTGTTGGCGCTTCCCGAGGGGAGCAAACTCATGCTGCTAGCACCCGTCGTGCGCGACCGAAAAGGCGAGCACCTGCACGTTTTTGAACAGATGCGCGCGGCAGGATTTATTCGCGTCAGAGTCGATGGCATTGTCGTCGATCTGGATGATGTGCCTGCATTAGACAAAAAAAGGAAGCATCGAATTGATGTGGTCATCGACCGATTCAAGGTGCGGGATGACATTAAACTGCGGCTCGCCGAGTCCTTCGAGACGGCGCTTGAACTGACCGACGGCGTGGCAGCCGTAGCGCCCATGGAGGGCGACGGCCCCGAAACGCTCTTTTCAGCGCGCTACGCTTGCCCCAGTTGCGGTCACTCAATCGATGAACTGGAGCCCAGACTCTTCTCTTTCAATAATCCCGCAGGCGCCTGTGACGGTTGCGACGGCCTTGGCGTCACCCAATTTTTTGACGAAAGCCGCGTTGTGCTGCATCCGGAAGCGAGCCTCGCAGAGGGCGCCATCCGCGGTTGGGATCGGCGCAATGTTTATTACTTTCACCTGCTGCGCTCGCTGGCGAACCACTACGGCTTCGATATGGACGAACCGTTCAACGACCTCTCCCCAAAACACCGCGACATCATCTTGCACGGCAGCGGCGGTGAAGAAATTGAATTTTCGTATATCAATGACCGCGGTACAGTCTTCAAGCGAGTGCATGTATTTGAGGGCGTCATACCGAATATGGACCGACGCTACCGTGAAACAGAGTCGTCCTCCGTACGTGACGACCTGGCCAAATACGTCTCTACCGCCGCTTGCAAGGCTTGCGAGGGTACGCGGTTGTGCGCGGACGCGAGGAGCGTATACGTCGATGATCGGACACTGCCTAGCATCACGGCGCTACCCGTCGGAGAGGCGCAGGCTTATTTCGACGCACTCGAACTGCCCGGCCGACAAGGCGAAATCGCCGATAAGATTTTGAAGGAGCTGCGCGCCCGTTACCGGTTTTTGGTGGACGTGGGTCTCAACTATCTGACGCTCAATCGAAGTGCTGAGACGCTGTCTGGTGGCGAGGCCCAGCGCATCAGACTCGCAAGCCAGATTGGGGCAGGTCTGGTGGGCGTCATGTACATTCTGGACGAACCGTCGATCGGCCTGCACCAGCGCGATAACGAACGCCTGCTGAATACGCTAATCCACCTGCGCGATCTGGGCAATACGGTACTGGTTGTCGAGCACGACGAAGATGCCATTCGCAACGCCGACCACATTATCGATATTGGACCTGGCGCAGGCGTCCATGGCGGTGAGGTTGTAGTGTCGGGGTCTCTGCAGGATGTGACGGCACACCCGGCGTCACTGACGGGCGCCTATTTATCGGGTAAACAAAGTATTCCCATTCCAAAAAAACGTCACCCGGTAAGCCCGAAGCAGTTAATCTCTATCTCGGGCGCGCGAGGTAATAACCTACAGAATGTCACACTGGAACTGCCGATAGGGTTGCTGACCTGTGTCACCGGGGTATCCGGCTCCGGAAAATCGACCCTCATCAACGGCACCCTGTACCCCCTCGCAGCCACGGCTTTGAACGGCGCCACCACATTGAAGCCGGCGGCACACGATGACATCAAGGGTCTGGAGCAACTGGACAAGTGCATCGATATTGACCAGAGCCCCATCGGTCGCACCCCGCGCTCCAATCCAGCGACTTACACCGGCATCTTCACACCCATCAGAGAGCTTTTCGCGGGCACCCAGGAAGCGAGATCCCGAGGCTATAAGCCCGGTCGATTCAGCTTTAATGTCCGCGGCGGCCGCTGCGAGGCCTGCCAAGGAGATGGCGTGACCAAAGTGGAAATGCACTTTTTGCCGGATATCTATGTGCCCTGCGATGTCTGCAAGGGCAAGCGTTACAACCGTGAAACCCTCGAGATTCGCTTTAAAGGCCTTAACATCTATGAGGTGCTCGAGCTGACTGTCGAAGACGCGCTGGATTTCTTCGATGCCGTTCCTGCGATCCACCGCAAACTCCAAACGCTAATGGATGTTGGGTTGTCTTATATCCGCCTCGGCCAAGCGGCGACCACGCTATCCGGTGGAGAGGCACAGCGAGTCAAGTTATCGAGGGAGCTATCAAAACGCGACACTGGCAAGACGCTCTACATTCTTGACGAACCGACCACCGGTCTGCACTTTGAGGATATCCGTCAGTTACTCGAAGTACTGCACAGACTGCGGGACGGCGGCAACACCGTGGTCATCATCGAACACAACCTTGATGTCATCAAAACCGCTGATTGGCTCATTGATTTGGGACCAGAGGGTGGTTCAGGTGGCGGCCAAATCATCGCCACTGGCACGCCAGAAGAGGTGGCCGCCAATGGCGCGTCCCATACTGGTCGATTCCTGGCTCCAATGCTGCCTTCCTCCAAAGGGAAAGCCACCGCAAAAACTCGCTCTAAAGCGGCTTGATTAAGAATTGATCAATCTGACGAGGCCTAACCTTGCTAACAACGGCGGCGTTTCACCCGCGGTTGGCGCCCTCACAGACCAAACTAGCGGCCAATAAAAAACCCCCGCGGGCACGCCGGCGGGGGCTTTTTTACACATCACTAATCAATCTTCGGAAGACGCTTCTACCACCTCATCATCCTCGATTTCAGGCTGCGGCCGGTCAACCAGTTCTACGAAAGCCATCGGCGCCTTATCGCCGGCTCGATAGCCGCACTTGAGAATGCGAATGTAACCACCGGGGCGCTCCTGATAACGAGGGCCCAATTCCTCAAACAGCTTGCCCACCGCAGCCTTGGACCGCGTGCGGTCAAAAGCCAGACGCCGGTTGGCAACGCTGTCGTTTTTGGCCAGCGTAATGAGCGGCTCAGCGTAGCTCCGGAGCTCCTTCGCCTTGGGCAAGGTTGTCTTGATCAGCTCATGCTCGACCAACGACACCGCCATATTGCGAAACATGGCTTTCCGGTGCGAGCTGTTGCGATTCAGTTGTCGTCCGCTATGGCGATGACGCATGACTCTATTCCTTCCAAATGGTGCCCGGTTTTCTCACCGGGTGTTATTCCGTATCAAACGCTCAGCAGGCGCTCGTCGTTCTTCAGACTCGCTGGTGGCCAGGCTTCGAGGCGCATGCCCAGTGACAGACCGCGTGAAGCGAGCACATCCTTGATCTCTGTCAGCGACTTCTTGCCCAGGTTCGGGGTCTTGAGCAGTTCCACTTCGGTGCGCTGCACCAAGTCGCCGATGTAATAAATATTTTCTGCCTTCAGACAGTTGGCTGAACGAACCGTCAGCTCTAGATCGTCGACCGGTCGCAGCAGGATCGGATCCACCTCTTCGGCCGCTTCTGTTGCTGCTGCCTGGGCCTCACCCTCGAGGTCTACGAAGACCGCCAACTGCTGCTGCAGAATCGTCGCCGCGCGACGGATCGCTTCTTCTGGGTCCAGAGTGCCATTGGTCTCCAGATCAATAATCAGCTTGTCTAGGTCCGTTCGCTGCTCAACCCGCGCGGAATCCACCACGTAGCTCACGCGGCGTATCGGAGAGAACGACGCATCCAGCGGCAAGCGGCCGATAGACCGAGTTTCGTCTTCAGGATTGTCGCGAGCGTCGGCTGGCGAATAGCCACGGCCTCGCTGTACCGTCAGGCGAATCGATAGCTGAGTCTTGTCCGTGACCGTGCAGATGACATGATCCGGGTTGGAAATTTCCACATCGTGATCTACCTGAATATCGGCCGCAGTGACCGTACAGGGACCCTGTGCAGATAGCGTTAATTGCGCCGAATCTTTGCCAGAAAGCGACAGGGCAACGCCCTTGAGGTTCAGCAGAATCTCGATGACATCCTCCTGCACGCCCTCGATCGCCGAATACTCATGCTCTACACCATCAATCTCAACTTCGGTGACAGCACATCCGGGCATGGATGACAGCAAAATACGGCGCAGGGCATTGCCCAGAGTATGGCCAAAGCCACGCTCCAAGGGTTCCAGGGTGACGGTTGCGCGGGTAGAGGAAGCCTCATCAACCTTGATGACGCGGGGTGTCAAAAACTCAGTGACCGAACTTTGCATAAAGCACCTTCGATTAAATCAGGGATTGGGGTTAGGCGTATTCGAAGCAGGTTTACTTCGAATACAGTTCCACAATCAGGTTTTCGTTAATTTCGCTGGATAGATCCTGTCGATCAGGGCGAGACTTAAATGTGCCCTCAAGTTTGTCGACATCGACTTCAATCCAGATGGGCTCCCCACGCTGCTCGGCAATCGCCAGAGCCGACTGCACTCTGAGTTGCTTCTTCGCTTTCTCACGCACCGATACGACATCGCCGGGTTGCACTTGATAAGACGGGATATTCACGACCTTACCGTTCACCAGAATCCCTTTATGGGACACCAACTGACGGGCTTCTGACCGCGTTGATCCAAAGCCCATACGGTAGACAACATTATCCAAGCGGCTCTCGAGCAACTGAAGCAGGTTTTCGCCAGTCGCACCTTTGAGGCGAGCAGCCTCCTTGTAATAATTTCTAAACTGTTTCTCCAGCACACCATAAATGCGACGCACCTTCTGCTTCTCACGCAGCTGCACGCCATAATCCGACAAGCGGCCGCGGCGCGCGCCATGCTGGCCAGGAGCGGTTTCAGACTTACACTTCTTATCAAAGGCAGCCACACCACTCTTGAGCTGCAGATCCGTACCCTCCCGGCGGGAGAGCTTGCACTTCGGTCCAATGTATCGAGCCATTTGCTAAGTCCTCTCTTTGCGCCTTAAACGCGACGCTTCTTGGGTGGGCGACAACCGTTGTGCGGAATCGGTGTCACGTCAGTAATGTTAGTAATCTTGTAGCCGCAGCCGTTCAGTGCCCGCACTGCAGACTCACGTCCCGGCCCCGGGCCCTTCACTTGCACGTCAAGGTTACGCAGACCGTATTCCTTGGCTGCTTCACCCGCACGCTCGGCTGCAACCTGTGCCGCAAAAGGGGTGGACTTGCGGGACCCGCGAAAACCTGAGCCCCCGGAGGTGGCCCAGCTCAAGGTATTGCCCTGGCGATCGGTGATAGTGATGATCGTGTTGTTAAACGACGCGTGAATGTGCGCCACACCATCAACGACCTGCTTGGTGATTTTTCGTTTGGTTGTTTTGGCGTTTTTAGCCATAAATCTACTCGCTTCAATATCTACGCTACAAACCGTGATGTAGCTCCACCAAAGTGGCCATCCGGAGGCCGGATGACAGCCTTTTTACTTACGAATGGGCTTTCGAGGCCCTTTTCGGGTTCGCGCATTGGTTTTGGTACGCTGACCACGTAAGGGCAGACCCTTGCGGTGACGCAATCCGCGATTGCATCCCAAATCCATCAGGCGCTTGATGTTCATCGATACCTCACGACGCAAGTCACCCTCGACATTCATTTCCGAAACCAGCGACCGCAGCTGGTCGAGTTCCCCTTCAGAGAGCTCACCAATCTTGGTGGTCTCGGGAATATTGCTGACCTCACACAGTCGCTTGGCCTGCGTTCGACCAATGCCATAAATATGGGTGAGTGAAATCACCGCATGCTTGTGATCTGGAATATTGACTCCGGCGATCCGCGCCATGTTTTATCTCCACACCTTTTTCGAGACGTGCCCCTGAGCGCGCCCAATTGCCGCACCCAGAAAAAAGGCGCGCATGTTAATTCCTTGTCGGCAAGGCATCAAGGATCAGCCCTGGCGCTGCTTGTGCCGAGGATCCGAGGAACAGATCACCCTGACCACGCCGTTGCGTCTGACTACCTTGCAGTTGCGACACATTTTTTTGACCGAAGCTCGCACTTTCATCAAAAACTCCTGATTCCTATCTCACCCGACCTGCGGGGCTCAAACTTCCGAGGTTGGCTTTTTTCATCACTCCCTCGTACTGGTGCGACATCAGGTGACTCTGCACCTGTGCCATAAAATCCATGACCACCACCACAACAATCAGCATTGATGTACCACCCAGATAAAAGGGCACGTTGAACATCACCACCAGAAACTGGGGCAGCAAGCAGACCAGCGCGATATAAGCCGATCCGAATACCGTGAGGCGAGTCAGCACGCCGTCAATGTAATTAGCGGTCTGCTGACCGGGGCGAATGCCCGGCACGAAGGCACCGGAGCGCTTCAAGTTGTCAGCCACTTCCTGCGGATTGAACATCAAGGCGGTATAAAAGAAGCAGAAAAAGACGATAAACCCGGTAAACAATAAGATATTGAGGGGCTGCCCCGGACCAATCGCGACCGCCAGGTCCTGCAACCAATCGGCGCTGTCACCGCTGCCAAACCACTGTGCGACCGACGCCGGAAACAAGAGAATTGAACTCGCGAAAATTGCGGGAATGACGCCCGCCATATTGACCTTGAGGGGCAAATGCGACGCTTGGGCCTGCATCATCCGCCGGCCCTGCTGCCGCTTGGCATAATTGACCGTGATACGACGTTGCCCACGCTCGATAAAGACCACCAAATAGATCACCACCGCCGCCAACACGAGAATGCCCAGCAGAATCAGAATGCTGATCTCTCCCTGACGCGCCTGCTCGAGTGATTGGCCTATCGCCGCGGGCAGGCCCGCCACAATACCGGCAAAGATCAAGAGAGATATGCCGTTGCCCACGCCGCGCTCGGTAATCTGCTCACCCAACCACATCATGAACACTGCGCCGGTCACGAGCGACGCAACAGCCGTCACATAAAAGCTCAGGCCGGAGGCATATGTCAGGCCCTGATTCGCAAGCCCCACGGTCATACCGGTGCCCTGTACCAGGGCAAGCACCACAGTGAGGTAGCGCGTCCACTGCGAAATCTTGCGTCGGCCCGCCTCTCCCTCTTTCTTGAGCTGCTCCAACTGCGGCGTCACCGCCGTCATGAGCTGCATAATGATGGAGGCAGATATATAAGGCAGGATACCCAGCGCCAAAATACTCATGCGCTCCAATGCGCCACCGGAGAAAACATTAGCCAGCCCGAGGATAGTGCCCTGATTCTGATCAAACAAAGATGCCAGCTGTTCAGGATCAATACCGGGCACGGGAATATGTGTCCCGATCCGGTAGATCAAGAGTGCAACCAGTACAAACCGTAGGCGAGCAAATAACTCTCCCATACCGGCTGAACTCATTGATGGCATGCCGTTGGCCATGGATTAAGCCTCGACACTCCCGCCTGCGGCTTCGATGGCTGCTTTGGCACCCTTGGTAACAGTCAATCCCCGTACGTTTACGGCTCGGCTGATATCACCAGACAGGAAAACCCGCACACGCTTAACGTCGTCCTTGATCAAGTCCGCAGCTTTCAGTGCATCCAGATCAACCACGTCGCCGTCTACACGATTCAACTCGTGCAGGCGCACTTCTGCAGTCGTACGGCCAATACGAGAAGTAAAACCGTACTTGGGCAGTCGCTTTTGCAGCGGCATCTGGCCGCCCTCAAAGCCAGCCTTTACCGTCCCGCCTGAGCGTGACTTCAAACCCTTGTGACCACGACCTGCGGTTTTGCCGGTACCGGAACCGATACCACGCCCTACCCGCTTTGCGTCGCGCTTGGCACCGGGAGCAGGCTTCAAGGTATTCAAACGCATATCATCAGACATTGCTCTCGCCCTCAACGCGCACCAGATAATTGACCTTGTTGATCATGCCGCGCACAGAAGGAGTGTCTTCCACCTCGACTGTGTGGCCGATTC
>JAYNNB010000005.1:28142-49298 GCA_038112515.1 Luminiphilus sp. | reverse complement strand
AGAGCCTCGATCGTCCCCTTCAGATCGTGAACCTCGGCCTCCGACGCCAACTGCAGAGCCTCGATCGTCCCCTTCAGATCGTGAACCTCGGCCTCCGACGCCAACTGCACCGATTCAATGGTTTTCTTTAAGTGACTGACCTCCGCATTCGCTGCATTGATGTGGGCATTTCTGTCAATCAGTTGGCGCTCGTTTTGCAGAGCCTGCTCGCGCAATTGCGCGGCTGCCTCAACCAGCCCGCAGTCAAGCGCCTGCTCAAGCAACTCGCTGATACCTCTCTCGATATAATGCAGACTAGGTGCGGACTTCCTGGATTCCACCAGAAAATCTAATTGTGAGGCTACGTTAACCTCGGGGGGATCAGCGTTGCCCAACGGCGTCCTGAGTGCCTTCAAGTACGCCCTTGGTGACGGCACAGCACTTTTGCGAACCGCCGCGCCCGAATTTGTCCGATAAACGCTCACTGACTGCTGCAGCGCATCGAGGATAACCTGATTCGACGCATCTAACGGGAGCACCGTGGCGCCCTGAACATTACCCAGACGCTCACCAATAGCGCCAGCATCCAACGCGATAATCGGGAGGTTTGTGGCCAACGCCGCAGAAAGCGCAAAATTGTAAGTCTCTGGAACCACCGACAAGAACAGGACACCGTCTGGACGCTCTCTTGCCAGCAAATCGGCAAGATCACCCTGCCGATACTGACCGGTCACGAGAATATTTCTCGGGGCGTCTGAGCCTAAGGGAGTGAGCGTTGGACCGAGCACAACAAATTCCATCGGTTCTTGGAATTCCAGCGCGCACGTTGCGATCTCTTTCAAGCGATGCAGGCCCTTCACATCGGAGAGGGATCCGATCAGGACAAACTTGCGACGCGATAAAGAGCGCTCCAAATGCCCCTGAAATTTATCCAGAGAACGCTCGGGGTGCGGCCAGACCTCGCCAGACAGCTTGGGAAAGTATTCCGCAATGATGTCGCGAACCGACTCGGTTGGAAAAACCAGTCGATCAGCCGTCGTCAGCCAGTCGCCATATAGCGTCCGCCAACCTGCAATACCCAAACCCCAGGGATCGGGACGTTCCGCGACGCAGTTCTCACAACCTGCTTGATCCGGTCGCCCACAGAATCTGCCGTCACGGGTAATAAAATGGGTTTGCGGGCACACCGTGTGAAAATCATGGATAGTGACATCGAAGGGCAAACCGAGTTGCTTCGGCAACGCCAAAACCGAATCAGGCAGGCCGATAAAGTGATGAAAGTGCAGGCGTTGAATGCCAAACCGGGCACTGAACAGAGCGGAAGCCTCCAACAAGCGCTCGTGAGCAATAGGAATCTCCAGATCACTGTCTTCGCCCAGCCAGCGGAGCCGAACACTCCTGTCATCGCGGGGTTGGAGTAACCACACGACCCCGTCCAACTCATCACGGATTAGCGCGACCAGATCGTCGATGTGCTGTTGCACACCGCCACCATAGTGATGAGACACAAACAACCATCTCGGCCCCGTGCGCTGATTGAGGCGCTCCAGATCCACGGCCAAGCGATAGGGCATGGCCGGGTCCTCTCGAATCCAGGCCTGCACTGTTTCGGCGTAATCGGGATATCGTTGATCCACCAGTTCCTGGGCGACCCGCTTTCGCTCAACCGCCTCTTTACCAAAAGAAACACTGCCCTCGTGGAACACGAAAACGTCGGTGGCCAGAATGTGTCTCCAGCCATCGGCGGCAAGCCGCTGGCATAAATCCACCTCTTCTCCGTAACCCCGACCAAAACTGCGGTCAAAACCCCCTGCCGCGCGCCAGGCGGCGCGCCGCACCCACATGCAAAAACCCACCGCAGTGGGAAGGTCTACCGACTCTGCGTCATTGAGGCGCGAAAAAAGCGCATGGAGATCGGCCGTATCCCTATCCGTGGGCAGGTGATTTTCCCGAACTATTTTTGGATAACTGGCGATGGTGGCGTTGTTGGAAAAAGGCGTGATGGTTGCGACCCGCGCATCCCCGACGGCATGTGACTGTAACCGCTGCAACCAATCTGATGCGACCTCCGTGTCGGCATTGAGAATGACGAAGTCCCGGTCGGGGTGTATTGCGGCAGCCTCGTTAACGCTGTCTATAAATCCCTGATTTCTCTCGTGGGATACCAGTGTCACGCCAGGCATGTCGGCCAATCCCAGAAGGTATGTCGAGATCGCAGGCTCGGGTGAAGCATCGTCCACCAAAATCACATCGGCATACTGCATTGCATCCGAGTCGAAAAGCGCGCCAAGACATCTTCGCACTGACTGTTCGCCTTTGAAGATGGGGACGATGATGTCAACGCGAGCTCCCACGGACGCCCCCATTACATCGCCTTCTTCACGGGTTGATCTGAGGAGCTCTGTGGCACAACTGCAGCTTTGCGCTCAGAAAGCAGCAAACAAGCGGGCAATGTAAGGGGCTGCGAACGCATGGGGACAGCCTTATCCCGGGAAGGTGTAATCGGCAAAGATCTCGCGCAACGCCGTTTTCTGTATTTTGCCCGTGGCGGTATGGGGCATCTCGTCGATGAACTGCACGTCATCAGGGATCCACCACTTGGCGATCTTGCCGTCGAGGAAGGTCTTGAGCTCCTCCGGAGACGGATCCTCACCCGGTGCGCGCACAACGATCAGGAGGGGTCGTTCACCCCATTTATCATGAATACGGCCGATAACCGCCGCCTCGGCCACCTTAGGATGACCCGTCGCTACGTTCTCCACTTCTATCGATGAAATCCACTCCCCGCCGGATTTGATAACGTCTTTGGTGCGATCGGTGATAGAGACGAATCCGTCCGGGCTCACCGTCGCCACGTCGCCGGTTTCAAACCAGCCGGGCTCGGCATGTGCCTCGGACCCCTCCAGTTTGAAATAGCTCGAGCAAATCCAGGGGCCGCGCACCTTGAGAGCGCCGAAGGCTCTTCCATCCCAGGGTAGCTCCTGATTATCGTCATCGGTGATCTTGATTTCGACGCCCCAGATGGGGGTGCCCACGTTAGTTCGTATTTCAGCAAAGCGCTCTGGAGAGTAAAGCTCGCGGTGGCCGCCGGCGTGGTTGGTGGTGCCCAACGGGCTCATCTCGGTCATCCCCCAGGCATGCCGCGTGTCCACACCGTAACTATCAAATTCCTCCATCACTGAAAGCGGGCAAGCCGACCCTCCAACGACAACGCGCGACAGTGAATCGACACGCTCACCCGAGCCCCGCAAATGCGCCAGGAGGTTCAACCAAACCGTCGGCACCCCGGCTGACAGGGTCACACCTTCCTCATTGATCAAGGCTGCCAACGTCGGGCCATCACCCATCTTGTTACCCGGCATCACCATCTTCGCACCCGCCACTGGGCAGGCATAGGGATTACCCCAGGCGTTCACATGGAACATCGGCACGATCGGCAGCATCACGTCGCCGCTGGATATATTCATCGCGTCTGGCATGAGCGTGGCATAGGTATGCAATACCGTGGACCGATGACTGTAGAGAACGCCTTTGGGGTTACCCGTCGTGCCAGAGGTGTAACAAAGGGAGCAAGCGGCCTGTTCGTCAAGGTCGGGCCACTCAAAGCTATCGCTTTGTGGACTCAGCAGCTCCTCGTAGCACAACACATTGGGCCGATCACTCTCTGGCATGTGCTCCCGCGTCGTCATCACGACCCATCCCTCGACCGCCGGACACTGATCGGCGATCCCTTCAATCAACGGCCAAAAATCGGGGTCGAGGAACACGTAGCGGTCTTCGGCGTGATTGACGATGTAAACAATTTGCTCCGGGAAAAGGCGCGGGTTAATGGTGTGGCACACATACCCCGAACACGCCGATCCGTAGTAAGTCTCCATGTGGCGATAATCGTTCCAGGCGAGAGTTGCAATCCGATCACCCTGAGCAAGTCCCCAGCCCTGCATGGCATTGGCGAGCTTGCGGGCTCGAGTAAAACAATCTCGATAGGTGTAGCGATGCCGGGGGTTATCCCGAGTAATGGAAACGATCTGCTGGTGACCATGCACCCGATCAGCGTGCCGAACGATCGAGGTGATCGTCAACGGGATATCCATCATTAAGCCATTCATGTTTACCCTACCTCTTTACTTCAAACTTGACCAAATTCTGAGGTTTGCAATTGATGCTCTCCCGCGCTTCTCACTTTTCAGGCGGCCGAACTCCAAAGGTCCTCTCCCCGGTCTGAGGATCGCACGGTTTGTCCCTCGCTCTCCAATTTGATGAGGTGAGCGAGCAACGATAATTTTGCCCACTCATGCATCGCTGGGTCGACGTCGTCATAAACTGACAGCACCAGCGTATCGAGTGATTGCGGTGCCGGCGCCAGCGCTCGCGCCACTTTTGCCTCTCGCATCAGTCGATGGCGCACCAGTTTTTCTACCTCAGCGCGACAGTCGGGGATCAGGTCACCATGTCCCGGCGCGACTTTTCGCACGTCATAGTCCAGTAGTCTTTTTAAAGAGGCGATGTAGTGAGCCATGCTCCCGCCGGGCGGGACGATCACGACGGTTGAGCCATTCATAATATGGTCACCGGCAAATACGACACCCTCCTCCTCCAGCAAGTAGCACACATGGTTATCCACGTGTCCGGGCGTACGGATCGCTCGCAAGGTCCAACCCTCGCCTTTAACGCAATCATCGTCCTCAATCTGCGCCGGGGGCTGGAAGGTCAGATCTTGGTGACGATCGTCCTCGGTGGTGCGCCCGATCAGCGCCGCCCCTGTCCGCGCGGCAATGACCGCGGCGCCGGGAGAATGGTCGGGGTGGGTGTGGGTACAGACCACATAACGGAGACGGTCGCCAACGCAATCAAGAATCGCGTCGACATGGCTGTCGATAGCGGGGCCGGGATCAATGACCGCAAGATCCGTCTCGCCAACGATATAGGTATTCGTACCAGGGCCGGTCATCGGACCGGGATTGGGGGCTACGATCCGACGAACCCGCTCGGATAAGGCCCTCACCTCGCCATGGACTTGCATCTCACTCCACCAGCCCGCTGATCGCGATATCAGGGTCAACATCAGCCTCGTAATCTACGGCGTCGACGCCAAAGCCAAAAAGCTGCAGAAACTCCTGTCGATAGCCGTCAAAGTCAGCCAGTGTCTTGAGGTTGTCGGTATCGATTTGCTCCCAGATCGCGGCCACCTCAGCTTGAACGGCAGGGTCTAATTCAAGCTCATCAACCCGCAACCTGCCCGCATCATCGAGCGCGCCGTCCCCATAGAGGCGATCGCGGAACAGACGGTCGATTTGTTCAATGCACCCCTCGTGAACGCCCCGTGCCTTCATCACCTTGAACAAAATCGCCAAATAAATTGGCATGGCGGGAATCGCTGCTGACGCCTGCGTGACCACCGCCTTGAGCACTGATACGCGGGCATCGCCACCGAGTGGGGCAAGCACGCCTCGAATGTCCTCGACCCGGCGGTCAAGATCCTGCTTGGCGGCCCCGATGGTGCCATGCCAGTAGATATCCCAAGTGATCTTCTCACCAATGTAGGTATAGGCCGTTGTCTTCGCCCCCTCGGCGAGCACGCCGGCCTCTGCCAACGCTGTGATCCACATTTCCCAGTCCTCGCCGCCCATCACCGCTACCGTGTGATCGATTTCTTCCTGGGTCGCGGGTTCGAGGTGAAAGTCCTGAATGGCTTCTTTATCCGTGTTCACCCCTTTTTGCGTGGTGGCTTGGCCAATCGGCTTCAGCGTGGAGTTAAAAACCTCCCCCGTTCGCGGATGCGTTCGGCGCGGCGCGGCCAGGCTGTAAACCACGAGGTCCACCTGACCGAGATCCGCCTTGATCAGGCTGATGACTCGCGCTTTCATCTCGTCCGAGAAAGCGTCGCCATTGAGGCTTTTGGCGTAAAGGCCAGCCTCATCGGCGAGCTGATGAAACGCGGCAGAGTTGTACCAGCCGGCGGTGCCCGGTTTCCTCTCGTTTCCGGGCTTTTCAAAGAATACGCCGATCGTGGCAGCACCTGAGCCAAAAGCGGCGGTAACGCGGGAAGCAAGGCCGTATCCCGTTGACGCGCCAAGCACGAGCACCCGCTTGGGACCGTCCGAAATCTCTCCTTTGTGCTGCACGTGAGCGACCTGCCGGCGCACGTTCTCGAGGCATCCCGCGGGATGGGTCGTAGTACACAGAAAGCCGCGCACTTTGGGCTGAATCACCATAGACCGAGCTCCGAAAAAAAGAGCGCGAAGTCTAGCATGCAGAGGGACTTAGGGAGCACACTGGGTGTAGGCTGACGAGAGACTGAGCCAATGCACGATCAATAGGTAATCACCCTAACCAACACGACATTAAAAAACGCTTGATTAACGCTGGGAGAAATCGATGCAAACTGAAACCGCTATTCTCGCACCCGCTGCCGTTTTGGCCGGGTGGTCCATGATTGTGTTCCTCTGGCTTCTTGCCCGACGCCTGCCCGCCTTCAAAGCTGCCGGCGTAGTCCTGAGTGAAATGCCTGCCGGGGCGCGTGGGGCCGACGGTGAAGCGCAGATGCCCGCCAAAGCCAACTGGATTTCTCACAACTACACCCACCTCATGGAACAGCCTACCGTGTTCTACCCTGTGGTGATTATGCTGGCCCTGATGGGTGATAACTCGGCGCTGAGCATCAACCTCGCATGGGGCTACGCTGCATTGCGCATTCTGCACAGCCTGTGGCAAGCCAACGTCAACACCATACCCATTCGGTTTGCGCTTTTTGGGTCGGCCAGCGCCTGCCTTATTGCGCTTGCCGCAAGAGCGGTGCTACTGGCGCTGTAGTCAATGCTGGGCGGGCAATCCCCGCGGATGCGCCGTCTATCGGCGCATTGATTGCCAGCCTGCAAGCCGCCCTGGTGGCTCATGAGGGTTAAGCGGGTGCGTCGCTCCACTGCTCGAGATGTTCGGGCGTGTCAATATCGATCAGGTAACGGTCGTTGTCAGTGACCCAATCCAACACCCCGGGCAACTGGCCGTGGCGCCATCGCCCGCTGCCAAAATCACCTTCGCCCCGGCGCACCTGATCGACGATGGCGCGACTCAGTAGCACCGGATTTCCGGGTTGCCCGTTAACCAACGGTCCCACAAATTCCGTGCCAGGCTCGGCATGCTTGTAAGCGCCGATAAGCGCAACTAAGTCGCGGGTCTCGAGTTGCGGCATGTCCACCGGCACAATCAGCGCGGCATCAATATCGTGAGGTAGGGCTGAGGCGCCAAGTCGCAATGACGACGCCTGTGAGTGCTGGTCCCCCGACTGCACCACGGTCGTCGCTGCGCTATCTACCAAGAGGGGCCTAAGCTGCTCGCTGTGGTGACCCAGAACGACGACGAGGTCATCCACACCTGCCTCAGAGAGCAGTCGGAGCTGGCGAAGCAATAGCGGCTCGCGGCCCACCGAAATCAAACCTTTGGGCCTGAAACCGAGGCGGCTACCTGCACCCGCAGACAAGACAACACCACCCAGGCGCAACCGAGGCGCAACACACTGACCGGGCGCGCAATCGTCCACTACACCACCCATCCCATCCGTCTTCTCCCTTCTTCGAAAAGGCGACGCCGGAGCCGAGCAGTGGTCACATCACCATCCGCCTGACGTCGGCTAACAGTGAGATGAGCGCCGTAAGAAAACGGCCCCCGTCGCCGCCGTTCACCACCCGGTGGTCGTAGGAAAGCGCCAGTGGAAGCAAGCTGCGGGGTTGAAATGCCGCCCCGTCCCAGACCGGCTGGATAGCAGCCCGACCCACACCCAGAATACCGACTTCCGGCGTATTAATAATCGGCGTAAATCCCCGCCCGCCGATGGCGCCAAGGCTGCTTACGGTGAAAACACCCCCCTGCATATCATCCGGCTTGAGTTGCTTGTCTCGCGCCTTGTCGGCCAGGCTTGCGATTTCGGATGCCAATGTCCAAATCGATTTCAGGTTGACATCGCGAATGACCGGCACGACTAAACCAGCGGGCGTATCAACCGCCATGCCGATATGGCAGTAGTGTTTCATTACCAACGTCTCACCACCCTCTGCCAGTGAGGCCTTTAATTTAGGATGCGCCTCCAGTGCCAATGCGCAAGCCTTGAGAATGAAAGGCAGCGGCGTGAGGCGTACGCTCCGCTGTTCGGCCTCCGCCTTCATTGCCTTGCGAAACTGCTCAAGATCGCTGATATCGGCGTCATCAAATTGCGTGACATGGGGAACGTTCAACCACGAGCGCACCATATTGGTGGCCGTGAGCTTGTCGATGCGAGCACGCGCGATACGCTCTACCGCGCCAAAACGAGAGAAGTCCACGTCGGGCACGCCCGGCAGGCCCACAGCGGTGCCCGTGGCTTTTTCCGGAGATGCCAGCGCACGCGCCACATACTGCTGCAAATCTTCCTTAAGGATTCGGCCCCGCGCACCCGAGCCGGTCACGCGATCCAGTGCAACACCAAACTCACGGGCCAACTTACGCACCGCAGGACCGGCATAAACGAGACCCGAACCATCGGGCCCTTGCTCCGCAACAGATGAGCGGCTTGCATGATCCGATGGAGGCACTTCAGCCACCTCGGCCGCAGCTCCGAACACCGGCTCAGAAGCCACCACAGCGACGGCTGCAGTGTGCGCGCTACTTGTGTCTTCGCGCGCGGGCACGCGCTCGGCCGGTAGCGGGTCACTTAATCGCAAGGTGGCAATGGCAAGGCCCTCGTGCACGGTGTCACCCGCGCTGACACGCCACTCAGTGATTACGCCTCGCGCCGGCGCTGGCACCTCCATGGACGCTTTATCGGACTCCAGTAACACCAGTGAGTCGCCCTCCTCTACCAACGTCCCCGCGGGTACCAGGAGTTCAACCAGTTCGGCGCCTTGATCGCTGCCCAAATCCGGAATGCAAACCGTGAGGGAGGTCGCGTCCACGCTGCGGACCGGCTCGTCTCCGCCGCCATCATCACTGGTCGCCTCGGCGGCTTTCGTTGCAGAAACATCTTGTGAAGCGGCCTCGGGCTCAGACTGCTCGGCATGCTCCTCCGGCAGATTTTGAGCCGCGGCACCCGCCGCGCCCTCTGTCGAGAGCACCAGAATGACATCACCCTCCGATACCGCATCGCCGACGGCAACTCGCAGCTCGCTGACGGTTCCGGCGGATGACGCAGGGATCTCCATGGATGCTTTATCGGACTCGACCACTACAAGACTCTGCTCGAGTTCAATAACATCCCCCACCGCTATCAGCACCTCCACCACTTCAGCACCTTCGGCACCACCGATATCGGGCACTTTGATCAGCTCTTCAGCCATATGATTCGCGCTCCCTGAGTTGCCGTTATGCGTGCATGGGGTTAGGTTTTTCGGCGTCGATGGCCCATTTTTTGAGGGCCTGCGCTACCGTCTCTTGCTCCATGTCACCGCTATCCGCCAACGCTTTCAGCGCGCCCAGAGCGATGTGCTCACGGCTCACCTCAAAGTGCTGCCTAAGCTGGGCTCGGGTGTCGCTGCGGCCGAATCCATCGGTGCCGAGCACAGTGAAGGCGCCGGGAATAAATTCCCGCAGCTGATCGGTGTGTGCCTTTTGATAGTCGGTCGCGGCGATAAAGGGACCCTTAGCTTGAGAAAGTTGCTCGGTCAGGTAGGGGATCCGCGGCGCAGCCGTCGGATGAAGTCGATTCCAACGAACAGCATCGTTACCCTCGCGAGCGAGCTCGTTGACGCTTGTCAGGCTCCAGACATCTGCTGCCACGCCATAGTCCTGTTCCAGCAAGTCAGCCGCTGCCTCCACCTCGCGCAAGATCGCACCTGCACCCAGCAGTTGAACCCTCAACTCCCCCGATAGCGGGCTGCGTCGCAGTTGATACAGTCCGCGAACAATGCCCTCTTCAACCCCCTCTGGCATGTCGGGGTGAACGTAGTTCTCGTTCATCGTGGTGATGTAGTAGAAGCAGTTTTCCCCCTCTTCGAACATCCTGCGCATCCCGTCCTGAATAATGACGGCCAACTCAAAGGCATAAGCGGGGTCGTAACTGATGCAATTGGGAATGGTTGCGGCCAGCAACTGACTGTGGCCATCCTGATGCTGCAAACCCTCGCCATTCAGGGTCGTGCGTCCCGCGGTAGCCCCGATCAAAAACCCTCTCGCCTGACTGTCGCCGGCGGCCCAGGCCAGATCCCCGATACGCTGAAAGCCAAACATCGAGTAGAAAATATAAAAAGGCACCATCGGATAATCGGACACGCTGTAGGACGTTGCCGCCGCGAGCCAAGCAGAGAATGCGCCCGCCTCATTGATACCTTCCTCGAGGATCTGTCCTGTTTCTGCCTCCTTGTAATACAGAATGCCCCCGGAATCGTGGGGTGTGTAGCGCTGACCAACAGAGGAATAAATACCCATCTGCCGAAACATGCCCTCCATACCAAAGGTACGGGCCTCATCCGGCACAATCGGAACCACCCGCTCGCCGAATGTCTTGTCCTTCAGCAAAGTGGAGAGGATGCGAACAAACGCCATTGTGGTACTGATTTGTCGCTTACCAGAGCTTTTTAACTGGCTCGAGAACGCATTGCGCTGGGGGGCCGGCAGCGAGTAAGAGACCGCACGACGGGCCGGGATACTCCCTCCCAATTCAGCGCGCCGCTCGCGCATGTAGCGCAGCTCGGGACTGTCCTCCGGGGGGCGATAAAACGGTACGCTTTTCAGGTCCTTGTCGCTGATGGGGACGCCAAACCTGTCCCGGAAGGCCTGCAGGCTTTTTACGTCCAGCTTTTTGAGCGAGTGGGTTTCATTGGAAGCCTCGCCCGCCTCACTGGTGCCATAACCTTTTACCGTCATCGCGAGAATCACGGTGGGTCGCTCCACCTCCTCACATGCCGCCGCATAGGCCGCGTAAACCTTGTAAGGATCATGCCCGCCGCGATTTAGGTACATAATGTCCTCGTCGCTCAGGTCTTTAACCAACGCCAAAGTCTCGGGATGCTTTCCAAAGAAATGCTCGCGGGTGTAGGCACCGCCGTTGAATTTGCAGTTCTGCAATTCTCCATCGCAGACCTCGTCCATGATTTTCTGAAGCCGCCCACTGTGATCGCGCTCAAGTAATGGGTCCCATTTGCGGCCCCATACGACCTTGATCACCTGCCATCCAGCGCCTCTGAATACCCCCTCCAACTCCTGGATGATTTTGCCGTTCCCCCGAACCGGTCCGTCGAGCCGCTGCAGATTACAGTTCACGACAAAATGCAGATTGCCAAGGCGCTCGCGCCCCGCCAGCGCGATAGCGCCAAGTGACTCGGGTTCATCGCACTCACCATCACCGAGAAAACACCAAATTTTGCGATCTCGATGGTCGAGGAGACCGCGTTTGGATTGATATTTCATCACGTGAGCTTGATAGATTGCCTGAATCGGGCCCAGCCCCATCGACACGGTCGGAAATTGCCAATAATTGGGCATTAACCAGGGATGTGGATAGGACGAAAGCCCAGCACCCCCTACTTCGCGACGAAAATTCTCCAACTGCGCTTCGCTGATGACCCCCTCCAAATAGGATCGCGCGTACATGCCGGGGGCACTGTGCCCTTGGTAATAAACGAGGTCGCCGGGGTGCCCATTGGCCGTGCCCCGGAAGAAGTGATTCATACCGACGTCATATAGGGTAGCGCTGGAAGAGAAGCTGGATATGTGGCCGCCCAACCCGTCCTCATTGTCGTTAGCGCGCATCACCATTGCCATCGCATTCCAGCGAACCAGCGAGCGGATGCGCCGCTCCATAAACAAATCCCCGGGCATTGGGCGCTCGTCCTCGGGAGAGATGGTGTTGCGGAACGGGGTGGTGATAGCGTCCGGTAACGGCACCCGCGACGCCTGCGCGTGCTCAGACAATTGCCGCAGCAATTGCCCCGTCGCTGCCGGTCCATTGAAGCGCAAAACAGCATCAAGGGACTCGGTCCACTCGTCAATTTCCGTTACATCCAACTGGGCCATACTCGCTCCACTCACGTTCCTTAGCGCGACACAACAGGCATCAGACGCACCCAAGCATTCGCTAAATTTTATTTAGGTTCTATTTAAGAACTTTATTTTCTATCGACGACGGCGCAACACTAGCAAAAATCCGGGGAAAATTTAATATAGTTCTATTTCGGAATCTTTAAAAGTGAGATTTTTAAGTCGTTGTGTACTGCAACCCTAGAATGATCTCAGGCCAAATCACGCTGCCAGCAGCAACAACCAGGACTATTGCGCCGGGCACACGGCAAACCCGGTGGATTCCCTCGGGCATCTCTGCCAGGGCTTCTGGATAGTGAGGGATAGGTGTCGTGGGTGGCAGCCTTGTTCCAACTCAGCGGAAGCGCAGATTTTCGCGACTGAGATCGCCCAAGGATCGTGCACCCATTAACTTCATGTCCCGTATTAGCTCACTCTGCATGTTGGTGAGCGCTCGCTTTACGCCCTTTTCCCCGGCCCCCGCAAGGGCGTAGAGGTACCACCGCCCTCCAGAGCAGGCTTTGGCACCGACCGACAGCGCCTTTAGGACATGGGTGCCGCGCTGAATTCCGCCATCGCAGATCACATCAATGTCGCTACCCACCGCATCCACAATTTCGGTCAGCTGGTCAAATGGGGCTCGGCTGCCATCGAGCTGTCGCCCCCCGTGATTAGATACCATAATGGCATCTGCTCCTATCTCCACCGCTTTTTTCGCATCCGCTACCGACATCACACCCTTCAGACAAAAGGGCTTGCCCCAGCGCTCTCGGATTTCCGCCGCATCGTCCCAATCCATCGATTGGTCCAGCATGGTAGAGAAGTAATCCGATACCGAGATACTGACATTTGATCCCTCGGCAATATGACTTTTCAGGTTGGATAACTCAAAAGACTCACGCAAAAGATAATTGAGGGTCCAGCCGGGGTGCATCGCGAAACTGGCCAGACTCGACGGCGTCAGTTTCGGTGGTGAAGTGAAGCCAGTCCATAAGTCTCGCTCGCGGTTGCCGCCCACAATGGTATCCACGGTCAGCGCCAATGCATCAAAGCCCGCCGCCTTGCATCGGTCCACCATACCCCAGGTCAGCGCTTTGTCCTTATGGAAGTACAGCTGAAAGATTTTAGGGCTTCGTATCGTTTGGCCTACTTCTTCAATGCTCACCGTCGCGAGAGAAGAAATGCCAAAGAGCGTATTAAATGCTTCGGCAGCGTTTCCTACCGCCCGCTCTCCATCGTGGTGGAACAACCGCTGTAGCGCAGTGGGTGACAGAAACAAGGGCATGTCGATTGGCAGCCCCATGACGGTAGTGGACAGATCGACTTCTTCCACACCCGCGAGGACATTGGGCACTAGATCACAGTCCTCAAAAGCCTGTGTGTTGCGTCGATAGGTCACTTCGTCATCGGCCGCACCGTCGATATAGTGGAAGATCGGGCCGGGTAAACGCCGTTTTGCCAACTTTCTAAATTGGGCGGTGTTGTAGCAGTCAGCCAGCGTGACACCCATCAGTCGCTTGATCCTGCTCGCAATACCTGTCGCGGCATAGTCTCGTGAAATATCTCGACGTTTTCGATCAGCGTCGCGCCGTCGATCTGGGCGTAGGGCTGATCCTGCCAACGCTGGCCGCGTAGCTGAATCAATATTCTGCTGGGGTTATCCGCCAAGACCGTCTTTTGGTAGTAGTCGCGCATAGAAACCAGCGTGACATCCTGCACCGCCACGATCAATTGCTCACGACTGCTAAAGCTGTATTGCTCCCGATTCCAGTCCGTCAAATAAGGTCCAGCCTCATCGGAGAGATTGGTCGGCGGTTCGGTCAGCTGGGTCAGCACACCGGATTTCAGGTTTTCAAACTGATCTTCGGTGAGGTCATCCAGCATCGTGGCGTACTCCAGCGCAAATTTCTCAAAGCGCTCCAGCATCGCTTTAGGCGCCTTTACCGGCGTCTGGATATAAAACCCGATCCACGGGTGGTCCTGCATGGTCGTTGTGAGCCCGCCCGCTGCGTATCCGAGTTGCTCTTCAGTCCGCAAAGTATCGAAGGCCCGGTTACGCAAATGTCGCCCCAGTACCAGACCATTCGCTTCATTAGTCAAAGTCGCCTCCGGTGAGGCGTAAAGGAGCATCATTCCAAGATCCTCCACTGGCAGATCGCTGTTGTAGATCACGGTCTGTCCAGCCACAGGCGCATAAACGGCGCCGCGTGTGTAAGGCGCCGCCACGGGTCGTTCGGCGGGTAGCACCGCGCGGATCGCAGCCACCGCGGTATCCACATAGGCTTTGTCGTAATTACCAAACAGATAGACACGCACCAGCGCGCTGTCCAAGATGGCCTCGACGAAGCCGTTGAAATTATCCAGCGTGACCTCACCCGCCGCGCGGCGAACCGACGCTTCGTCGTAATAACCCGTTTGCGTCACACTGGCGAGCACCCTGCCCAGCTGACTCACCGGCAATTCCCGCTTTCGATTCTCCAAGCCACGCAGAAGACGATCAATCGCCTGCTGCAGCGCCTGCTCATCTGGATTCACATTAAGACCGGCCAGCGCCGCTGAGAGTAGCTCTGGCTGTTTGTCGGTAAAGCCAGAAAGGGTCAGCCGCAGTCCCTGATCGAGTGCGAGGCTGAGACCCATACCCGCTATGCCTGCCTCATTAATCAGTGCGGTCTGGGCCAAGTTATAGAGATCGCTCCACAGCACCAACATCACGGCAGCATCAACGCTCTGCTGACGATACGGCGTATTGAGGTAGATCTGCGTGTAACCGCGGGGCAGCGCTGCAAATGCCTCACTACCCTGCAACCATACGCTGATATCTGGTGCATCCAGCACCTGCTCGGGCTCACGACTGGTCTCGAGAATCGCGAACTCTTCGGGTAGTAATTTATTCTCTGCCGGTAGAGAAAGTTGGTAACTCGCCGCCGCTTCCCGCAGGGTGGCCGCGTCGGGGGTGAACAGTGCCTCGATTGCATACTGACCATCATAGAAATACAGCGACTCAGCAACACTCTGCTGTCGATCAATCTCCCAGACATGCAACCGCTCGGGGATCAGCTGGGCCAGGACATCTTCCACTGCCTCTCGATCGAAGCCGGTAAAACGATAGGGTGCCGCAATCGCATACTGCGCCGGGTACGTTTGCATCGCGCGGGTCAGTTCGTGCGCATAGCTGAAGTCATCCATCTTTTCGAGAAAACGGAAGCGATTAGCGAGGGAGGTCCCGAATTCATCGGCATACCGATCATCAACGCCTTGCGCCTGCAGCATTGCGAGGTAACCCAACAACATGCCGGTAATTTCCTCTCGATGCGCCAATCCCTCAGGGGTTAGCCGAACAGAGAAAGTGAACAAGCCGTAGTTGCCGTAACGCGACGGATCGGCGCTCACTGCCAACGCACTGGCCCAGCCGAGCTCTCTCAGCCTGACGGCAGGCGTATCCGGCATTTCGGAGCCAAGGATATAAGAGAGATACTCGCTGGGTTTTGCGTCATCCTGATCGCGGTTGTTGTCGATGATGAAATCCAAACGCAACTCGCGAGTATCGTCTTTGGGTACGTAGCGCACGCGCTTGGCACCCACCGCCGCAAAATCGAGTGGCGCCGTTATCTCGGGTTTTGCAATCTGCTTATTCGGGATGTCGGCAAAATACCGCTCGGCCAATGCGCCCAGGTCAGCGATTGAGCGGTTACCGATCAGGGAGGCCTTCATCAGATTAGCGCTGTAATACTTATTGAAAAACGCCACCGTCGCGGCATGAAGACCGCCTTCTGTCTTGTCCGCCAGCGATTCAAGGTTACCGATCTGGAACCGGTTGGCGGGGTGATCCCCCAGCAGTTTTCGCGCCAGGCGATAGGTAATCCGAAAGTCCTGCTCTCTGCGCATGGACCACTCTGCATTAACCGCGTTCTTCTCCTTATCGATATAGGTCGGATCCAAAAGCGGGTTGGTGAAAAAACTGGAAAAGCGATCCAGCGCCTCGGGAAAAGCCTCGTTTTCCACAAGCATCATGTAATTGGTGATATCTAAGCCGGTATAGGCGTTGGACATGCCGCCATGCTCCGCGGTGAAGGCCATAAAACCGTCCGGCTCGGGGTACTGGGCTGACCCCATAAACAGCATATGCTCGAGATAATGCGCCATACCCGGATAATCTTCCGGGTCGGAGGCCGCACCCAGCCCAACGCTGAGTGCAGCGGCAGATTTTTCGATAGTAGGGTCACTGACCAGCATGACCTGCAAACCATTTTCGAGCTCGATCAGATCATAGCGCCGCTGATCATTAGGGCTGGTGACCACCTTCGCCTCCGAGGCACTGACATCGGGGGCTTGATTCGGCGCATCGCAGGCGGCAATCCCCAACAGCAGCAGAGAAACCATTGCTTTTCGCGTGACCCTTGTCAGCGACGGACTGAGGCGCTCATTGAACGCGGCACCGCTCCTGGTTTGCATGCTGTTCCTCATTGATAAAGTCACTCCTCTCGCCTGGCTACGCGCCGTTGCCAGTCAGATGATAAGCCGAGCTAGCTGGCAGACAGGGAATCGCGAGCCGGCCAGGCAGACAACAGTGCGTTGACCATCGTCGCGAGAGGTATGGCAAAAAAAACGCCCCACAACCCCCAGATACCGCCGAAAAACAGCACTGCTATGACAATGGCAACGGGGTGTAAATTGACGGCCTCGGAAAACAGCAGGGGCACGAGCACGTTGCCATCGAGCACCTGAATCACAAGATACGCCCCAACAACCCAGTAGAAATCGGGAGTGACGCCAAACTGGAAATACGCCACCACCACCACGGGCAAAGTCACCAACGTCGCGCCGATATAGGGCACGATGACCGAAAGCCCCACCAACAGGCCTAGCAACGCGGCGTAGTTGAGGGAGAACAGCGCAAATACAAAATAGGAGGCCAAGCCAATAATAAGTACCTCTATTCCCTTCCCTCGCGCGTAGTTGGCAAATTGCTGACTTAACTCACCCCAAATGCGATCCAAAAGCGGCCGCTTGTGGGGTAGAAATCCGGCAAACCAGGCAACGAGCTGATCGCGGTCCTTGAGAAAGAAAAACACCATCAGCGGAATCAGGATCAGATAAACGATGGTAGCCAGCACGCTGGGAATCGAACTCAGCCCTTTAGTTACCAAAAGCTGCCCGATGAGCGCCATCTCGCTTTGAATTGCCGCGGTCAGTTCGTTCACCTGTTGCTGAGTAAAAAAAACCGGATACTCCTCGGGCAACGTCACCAGCACCTTACGGCCCGCCTCAATCATGGCGGGGGCTTCTCGCAAAAGCGCTACAGACTGGCGCCACACCAAAGGTGCCAAGCCAAAGAGAAATGCAAAAAAGCCGCCGAGAAAAAGAAAAGTAGAAGCCGCGACCCCAACCTCTGAAGGCAGGCCTCGATGCGTCAGAAAGTTGGCAACACCCTGCATCAGATAGGCGAGTATCACTGCCACCAGCACCGGCGCCAACACATCACCAAAAGCCAGCATGATGGTAAACGCGAGTGCGATTATCACCAGCAGAATGACGGCTTCTTCCTCACTCAAATATCGGTGGTACCAGCGACTTAGGACTTCTTTCACGTTGAGTCAGAACCTCTCATCAAGCCTTGGTAATAATGAGTCGAATCACTTCATCCGGCAAATGTTCGCAGGTTACGGTGTGCCCAGCGAGCCTCGCGAAACTCTCAAAGTCGCGCTCCGATCCCCTATCAGTCGACAGGACCTCCAATGATTCACCTGAGGGGATACCGCGCAATGCACGTTTCGCCATCAACAGCGGCATGGGGCAGCGCTCACCTCGAGCATCGACGGACTCGATGGGCACCGATAAATCTGGCATAGCGCTCACCTACGTTTCGGAGGGCACAGTATATCGTTTCTCGCTCGACATAACGGCAGCCAAGGCAGACTTTTACCCCGTCGATAATCCACCGATAGCGCTGCAAGTGAGCTAGAGTGCGCCCATGCACAACTGGATTTTTCGCCCTTCTCGACCCGCACTGCTGGCGCTGCTGTATTGCCTCGCTGGCGCTCCCGCTGTCGGTGCTGCGAACGAGGATCTCAAGATACCCAACCTCGGGGAATCCAGCACCAGCCTCTTTTCCGCTGAATATGAATATGAACTCGGCCGGATGTGGTTACGGAGCTTCAGAGGCCAGGCGCCACTGGTAACCGATCCGCTGTTGTACAGCTATCTTGAGAATCTGGTGTTCGAACTGGTGCAGCACAGTGAACTCCAGGACCGCCGCATTGAACTCGTTATTGTCGACAACCCTACCATCAACGCTTTTGCGGTACCCGGTGGTGTTATCGGTGTTCATAGCGGCCTTTTCAACTATGCGGTCACCGAAGACGAATTTGCCACCGTCATGGCCCATGAAATAGCGCATCTGAGTCAACGCCATTTTTCGCGGAGAATGGAGCTTGCTCAGGAACAAGGCCCCATGCAGTTGGCAGGACTGTTAGCGGGTATATTGCTGGCCGCTACGGTTGGCTCGGACGCTGGTCTCGCGGCTATGACAACTGCCCAGGGCCTCGCCCAGGACGCTCAAATGCGCTATAGCCGCGCCAATGAGGCTGAAGCCGATCGGGTGGGCTTACGTACGCTATTCAATGCCGGTATGGACCCCTACGCCGCACCTCAGATGTTTGAGAGGATGTACGCTGCAACCCGTTATAGTCAGGGTGACCGGATCCCGGAGTTTTTACGAACCCACCCGCTGTCCGAGAAGCGCATAGCCGACACTCGCGCTCGCGCCATGCAATATCCGAAGCAGATTCGCTCTGTCAGCCTCGATTACCAGTTAATGCGCGCCCGCGTAGCCGTGCAATCGGCCCAAACACCCGAGGAGGCGGTAGCACAGTTTCGCGCGGCGGCTGAGGGTGAGCCTATTTCAGAAGAAGCCACTGCCTATGGTTTGGTTCTCGCGCTCACCGCAGCAGGTCGTGCCGACGAGGCGGCGCTTGTCCTCGATAGTGTTTGGTCCGCCAGCAGTGATCGGATTGAATATGTCATGGCTGCTGCGGATATCGCGCTGGCGCAAGGAAACCCTGAGCGCGCTGTGGCGGGTTTGGAGCGGCGCCTGGAGCTATCGCCGGGCAATCATCCCTTGACCATGGCCTATGCCAATGCGCTGCATCAGGCGGGTTCACCGCACATCGCAGAGGCCGTTTTGTTGGAGCAATCTCGCAGAGTGAGCAATGACCCCGGGCTTTGGTACCTGCTCGCAGAAGTGCAGGGTTTAGCGGGCAATATCGTTGGGCTCCATCAGTCGCGGGCTGAATACTTCATTCTGGTCAATGCATTGGACGCCGCAGAAACACAACTGGGCTATGCACAGCAACTGGTGGGTGATGACTTCACGAGAGCATCACTGATCAATGAGCGCATGCGCGACATTCAGGACATGCGCGCCGCTATGGATCGGGGTTAACCGCAGAGCGCACAACCTTTGTGGGCGGACGAGCGGGACACGGCTGCCGCTGAGCATCGACACGGAGGCGCAGCAATTCAAGGCTGCAGTGTTTTGGCAAAATCCAGCATGCGCTCAAGGGGACGCATCGCCGCCTCAGCTAATTCCTGGGGCACATGGATCTCGTTGTCGTCTCGATCAAACACGGCCGCCATTGCCTCAAGATCGTTCATGGCCATCCAGGGGCAATTGGCGCAACTGCGACAGGTCGCGCCCTGACCTGCCGTGGGCGCGATAATGAACTGCTTGTCGGGCGCGGCCTGCATCAGCTTGTAAAAAATGCCCTGATCCGTCGCCACAATAAAGGTCTGGTTGGGTAATTCCGTGGCCGCACGAATAATCTGTGTTGTCGACCCAACCCGGTCAGCGAGTTCAATAACGCTGGCGGGCGATTCCGGATGAACCAGGACCGCGGCGTCCGGGTGAACCTGCTTTAGATCACGAATCCCTCGCGCCTTGAATTCCTCATGCACGATACACGCACCGTCCCACAGCAGCACATCGGCACCCGACTCCCGCTGCACATAGTTGCCCAGGTGTCGATCAGGCGCCCAAATGAGAGGTTTGCCCTGAGCCGCGAGATGCTCAGCCACATCGAGGGCGATGCTGGATGTCACTACCCAATCTGCGCGAGCTTTTACCGCCGCAGAGGTATTGGCATAAACCACGACTTCGCGCTCCGGATGAGCATCACAAAACGCTGAAAACTCCTCAATCGGGCAGCCCTCGTCGAGGGAACAGGTTGCCTCCAAGGTTGGCATCAGTACTCGCTTGTGTGGCGTCAGTATTTTGGCTGTTTCGCCCATAAAGCGAACCCCTGCCACGATCAGCGTATCCGCGGGATGATCTCGCCCAAAACGCGCCATTTCCAAAGAATCCGATACACAGCCACCGGTCGCCTCAGCCAAGGCCTGAATCTCAGGTGCCGTGTAGTAATGCGCCACAATCACCGCATTCTGGTTCGCCAAATGGCGACGGATGGTCGCCTCCAGCGCCTCGCGACGTGTGTCAGACAGCGTGACCTGCTCCCGTCGATCGAGGTGCGTCTGCACCTGCTCGCGAATCTGCTCGAGTTTTTCTTGGGCTATGGACATGGTGGATGAAACGCTTGAAAGGTCAGTAACACTAGCATAATGAGGCTGTCTTCACGGAGCTCAGCAGTTTTTAAAATTTGCCGCTCTTTTTTCGCGCTGCGCCAAAATACCCTCCTGAACGTCGGCGGAGTCGGCACAGGCTTGTGCCAATGCTGCAGCATGCTGTTTGTCGAGTACGCCCCCCTCCAGTTCCCGGATAATCGTCAGCATACTGGTCACCGCCATGGGAGCCAGCGCCAAGAGGGACTGCGCATAGCGCTCCGCTTCGTCCCGCAGCTGATCGGCTGGTACGATTCTGTCGAGCAGGCGCAGGGCCAGCATTTCTCCTGCCGAGAATGTCTCCGCCGCCACCAGAAGCCGCCGCGCCAATGACACACCCAATCGGCGCGTCAATCGCTCAATCCCCTCTACGGGATAACACAATCCGATTGCCGCGGCGGGTATTCGCATGACGATATCCTCGCGGCCAAGCCTAAAATCGCAGCTGAGCGCGAGCTCAGCGCCACCTCCGAAAACATTGCCCGTCAGAACCGCGACGGTGGGTATGGGCAGATTGGCTATTTGGTTGGTAACTGACTGGAAGCGATCACCACTCAATGACCCGTCAAGGATCTGGGT